>JAOMEP010000022.1 GCA_028345965.1 Candidatus Nitrosopelagicus sp. | reverse complement strand
GAATATCAAAATGAATTAGGAGATAGTCTTGACTTAGTAGTCATTGGGGCATTTTTTGGAAAAGGTAGAAGAACCGGTAAATATGGAACATTGCTATTAGCGACATACAATGATGAAGAAGATAGCTTTCCAAGTATTTGTAAAGTTGGAACAGGGTTTACAGATGAAAGTTTAGATCAATTATATCAAATTCTATCACCCAAGGTTACCTTGAAAAAAAATCCAAGAATTATCAGCGAAATGGAAGCAGACGTATGGTTTGAACCAGAATTAGTTATAGAAATCGTTGCATCAGAAATCACACAAAGTCCAATTCATAAAACAGCATTAGATGAGCTAAAAGAGAAAACAGGATTAGCATTACGTTTTCCAAAATTTACAGGAAAAATTAGAACAGAGAAAAATTCAGAAGATGCATCCACAGATGAGGAAGTTATAGCACTCTATAAGGGACAAAAAAAGACAGTAAATCAGGATTAAGTTAAATTCGTTTAACCAAGCCTTAATATTCAGTCTGAATGTTTTGGTAACTTGTTATGTACAGTGGGGAATTAGAAGTACAGGCAAAACGAAAAGCAGTTGCCGTTTTACAAGATGAGATTAATAGGATATTAAACGCCGGAAGAAGTCTATCACAATTACCAGAATTAATTGTAAAAAAAGATAAAGCAGGAATTAAAGATGCTTTGGAACAAATTGCATCATTAGAAGAAGAAGTTGAGAGTCTAAGAAGAAAAATCACAAGAGATGTCGCAGACGTTGGCGGTTTAATTCTAAACCGAGAAAATCTACTAAATACAGCATATACCATGGATGAGATTGCAGGGTATATCACAGGAATTGCATTCAAATTATCAAATATCAAAGCAAGCACACTAAAATCATCAAAACTAGAAGGAGACCTAACAGAGTTAATCGAATTGGTGGTAGATGAGATTTACAAATTAAATGAAATTATTAGAAGCCTTAATTCAGACTCTGCAAAATCAATTGAATTAGCACAAGATACACAAAAACTAGAAAGAGAAATTGATATCAAATATAGAAAAATGGTATTGAAAGCACTTGAAATTTCTACCACAAGTGAAATGTTATTGATGAAAGATACCATAGAAGGAATTGAAGAAATGGCAGATAAATGTCAAGAAGTTTCGGATTCATTCATTCTTTTGGCATTGAGTTTGTAATTTTGAAGACAGAACTACTAGAGAATCGTTTGATTGTATGGAATATAGAAGATTCTAAAAAATTATTCAGTCAAGGATATTACGGGAAACCGATTGGAATTCCAAAACCAAAACTAGATGAGATTAACGTTCCACTAATTTTAGATTTAATTGAAGGATACTATCTAATGAATAAATCAAAGATACAGATTTATAAAAATAAGAAAAAAATTACATTAAAAAAAATGTTTGAGATTTGTAAAGAACAGCATCATAATTTTGAAAAAATGTTTCAAGTATACAGAGATTTTAGAGATAAAGGTTACATTGTTAATCCAGGTATAAAATTTGGATGTGATTTTGCTGTTTATCAAAAAGGACCAGGAATTGATCATGCGCCATTCTTAGTTCAAGTGTACAATAGAAATGAGAATATAACATCAACCGACATTGTGTTAGCAGGAAGATTAGCTTCAAGTGTTAAGAAACAATTTATTTTAGCAATTCCGTTTGGAAAAGATAAGGTTGATTATATTGCACTTGATTGGTGGAAAGCTTAGAAACTTTTGATATGACCAGCTATTTTATCAAATATTTCAAATTGTGTTTTTGATACCTTAAACTCAAAACTATTTTTCCATTTTCCATAGATTCTAACACCTTTTGATGTAGGATCAATGGTTATTGTTGCATCATCAACAGATTGTTGTGCAATAAGCTCGTTTAAGACAGAGTCAGAATTTAGCGTATCAGCGATTTTTCCACCTTGCCATTCAACTTTTGTAACTTTTTTTGTACCAAAATGTCCAGAGGTTTCCAAAATAGTTCTTGCTGTAAGGTCTACAGATTTTTCTGCCTGTCTTTTAACAATAAAGTGAGCCTGAAAACGGTCTTGTGCGCCCCATGGAAGTGGATTTGGATCTTGCATGATTATCCCTTTTGTATTATCTGAATGACATCAATGTTTGTTCCAGTGACATCTAAACAGCCCTTGTTTGTAACCATTCGAGTTGTTTGCGAAAACACTCTACTGTAATAATCATCATTTTCAACCTCATCGGTTGCAATTTCTTTTGGAGTTGAATCTATAGCGATCTCTTTTAGCATATCTGAAAATTTTTCAGGTATTGATTTAATGACAAATGTTTCAGGTTCGGTATCATGCATTAGCTATCTTCAAGATTACCCTCAAATAAAGATAATTCTCTAGTGACAAGTAATTAATATTGGAAATCTAACAAAATTTTTGTCAGATTGAAGTTTGAAGATAAAGTTGTTTTAATCACAGGTAGTGGAACCGGCATAGGAATGACGGTTGCTAAGAAGTTCATAGAAAATGGAGCAAGTGTCATCATTTTAGGTAGAAGAAAAGAACCCCTTGAAAGCACATCAGAAATGCTAACTAAAATCATTAATGAGAAAAATTCAAAAGGATTTGTAAAAATTTTTTCAGGAGTTGATGTTAGTGATGAAAAATCAGTTTCAGATATGTTTGATTCATTGAAAAATGATGGCATTAATGTAGATGTTATCGTAAATAATGCAGGAGTTTCAGGACCAGTAACATGCTTTTCTCATGCATCATTAGAAGATTTTAGAAGTACGGTTGATATTCACCTCACAGGAACTTTTTGGACATCCGTACAAGCATTGAAAGTTATGAGAGAGGGAGGAAAAATCATTACAATTTCAACTTTCTTTGCTGAAGAAAGACCATTAGAACAAAGGCCATACAGATTCAGAGGTCCATACACAGCATCACAAGGTGCAAAAAATAGATTAGTCGAAGCAATGTCATGGGAGTTAACTGAAAAAGGAATAATCTCCATCGGAACTAATCCAGGACCAGTTCATTCAGATAGAATTTACAAAACAGTTTATCCAAAAGCCGCATCAGAATTTCTCAGAGTTAGTGGATTTGAAGATTTAGAACCAACAGAAGTGGAAGCTGCAAATAAAGAGCTTGTTGGATTGCTTGGAGAAGATGAAGATACGATCAAGAAGGGAATTAAAGCAGCTGCAGAAAAATTAGGAAAACAAGAAACCACATTCACAAATTTATTAAACAAAGTTCAAAGTATTGCAGAAAAAATTCAGAAGAACACATCAACAATGATTGCAGATCAACAATTTTTATCACAAGATCAGGTTGCAACTACAGTTTTAACACTATCAGATGATGATCAAGCAAAAATTCTAAATGGAAAAATTATTCCAGGAGACAGAGTTTTCTATCCAGTTAGATCACATATTACATCAATTCCAGAAACTGTAAAACAACATGATTATTCATCAAAAATTGCAGTACTGACAATTGATGCGACAGATGAAGAAGATGCAAAGAAAGCAGAAGAGATTGCAACAAATGTTCAATCAAATGGAGGTCAAGCAATTTGTTTTATTTCAGACAAATGCCCAAAAGAAATTCAGGATTCAATATCAAATAAATTTCATTCACATGTAATAGATTTTTCAAGCAATGATGAGATTACAAGATGGTTTAACACAGCAAAATCAAAAGGAGATATTGAAATATTTATTCACATAACTGGCAAAGTTCCATCAATTTCAAAATTAACAGAATTATCTAGAAGTGAATGGGATGGATTAACAGACAAATTCATCAACATTCCAGCTACTGTCAGTCAAAATGCAATGAGTATTTTTGTTCCTAACGGCTCAGACGATCCAAGACTTTTCAAAGATGCAAAAGGACGCATCATAATAATTGGTCCAGACCTACCACACGGTAAAAAAATAGGCGGAGGTGAAAGAGCAAAAGTAGAGGTATTCAGAGGAGCACTAAGACCATTTGCAACAACCGTAAACCAAGAACTAAGCGATGTATTGAAATCAAATGTTAGAGTATTCCTAGTATTAGCAGGAACAGTAGACGGAAAAGAACCAAACAATACCAGAATTACTGACGCAGTGAATTATTTGATATCTAACGATTCAAGATCCAGTCCAGAAGTAATTTTCTGCCCTGATGAATCAAGATAAAAAAATGGAAAAATTCAAATCGTTGAAAGTAGGAAACGCTTTTGTTTCGACAACAAGTATTTCAAAAAAAGAATTAGACGAATATCTAGGATTTTCAAGAATAAAAAATGCCATGTTTGAGATAGACTCTGGAAAAGATGAGGACAGAGTAATTTCAGGAAGAGCAATTATTTCACGAATGGAAGGAGAATTTACAAGGTTAAGACAAATTTATGGAAATTATATCGTCCTATATGGAATTGATGGAGATGAGGAATGGAAAAATAGACAAACCAGATTTGTAAGACCTGTGTACACGGATCAGGTTATACGACTCAAATTTACAATTTCAGACAAAAGAGACATTGATGAAGAATATGGTTTGATTAGCGTAGATTTTGAAGCTACCTTTGAAGGTGGAGAATTAGTGTTAACATCAAAAAAAAATCTTTACAGGATTAAAAAAGAACCTCCAACGAATCGATAACTAATTTTACCGCAGCAGCTAAAAGAACTATTGTTATTAGAATTTTTAATTTTCTTTCTTTAATTTCTAATGACAATCTAGCACCAAGTAAACCCCCGCCAAATGAACCAATTGCCAACAAAAATGCTTGTAAGTAATCCGGATGACCTAATGCAGAATGTACTAAAAGACCACTTAGAGATGCAAACATCAAAACAAGCTGTGCAGTAGGAGCTGCCTTTCTCATAGGAATGCCTATTCCAATAACCATTAAAGGAACAAAAACAATTCCTCCACCAATTCCAAACAAGCTAGAGATTATACCGGCAAAGAGACTTGCACCTGCAGAGATTATCATCATTAATGCAGTTTTATTGTATGGCTTTTCATCAACTGCACGTTTTACAAAAATGTAAACTGCAGAAGCGATTAATACAAATGCAAATAAAATTTGAAATATTACAGGAGTCATAACATCAGAAACAAATGCACCCAAAACAGTTCCAGGTATACACATTAGTCCAAGTTTAATTCCAATTCCAAATTCAACACGTTTTTGGCGTGCATATGACACAGTAGATGCTACAGAATTACTGAAAGCTGCAAAAAGACTGTTACTTGCAGCAAGTGAAGGAGAAAATCCAGCAAAAGTCATCACAGGTACAGCAATTATTCCACCACCAAGCCCAACAATAGAGCCCAAAATACCAGCTGCAAACCCCAAGGGAATTAACCATAGATTTTCATACATTGTAAGTTAGGACAGAAGATCATGAGGTATATTAGATTTAGGAAAGAAAATTTAACTGTAATGACAACGTATTGACACCATGACCAAAGCGTTTGTTTTAATTAATTGTGAATTAGGTTCAGAAGATCATGTTATTTCAAAGCTAAAAACATTTTCAGATGTCAAACAAGTTCAAGGGACATTTGGAGCATATGACATTATCGCAGAAATATCATCCGAGTCAATTGAAAAAATTAGAGAAACCATTACATGGAAAATCCGTAAAATTGAAAAAATTCGATCCACATTAACACTAACAAAAATTGAAGGTCAGGGAGAATAATTACACAGGGGCAATATAGAAAATTACACTTACGTTAGTTGTAATTTCTTCATCTCCTGACATAATTGGTGCAGATTTCATTGAAGACTCCATTGCAATCCCATCAAATGAGGCCCTCATAGGACTATCATAGTATGGAGTTACACTATCATGTATGACTACAGATTTCACTCCAACTATTTGTTGTTTCAATGGGGCAAGTGCTTTTTCGGCTTTTTGCGTGGCATCAGTTATTGCATTGGCAATTAAATTATCACTGATTTTTTGAGATTTGTCATCAGATAATTGAAAAGATACAGTGTCAACACGGTTTGCACCAGAAGATACAGCGGCATCAATAATATTTCCAGCTAAATTAATTTTATCAGTTTGGATAGATAATATGTTAGAAACACGATAGCCGATTAGAATTTGTTGATAATTTCCATTAGAATCCTTTATGCTATCATATAATGGATAAATTCTAAAATTCGATGTTTGGATATCGTCTTCAGATATTCCAGTGCCAATTAATGACGAGATAACAGAGTTTAATGAATTAGAGTTTTTAGACAAAGATTCATTGGCAGTTTTTGCCTCAGATTCTACTCCAAGAACTACGATGAGTGTATCAGATTCAGAAGATGCAGATGCAGTGCCGGTAACCGAGATAATATTTTCGGTATGATCAAATTCTTCTATCCAGGGAGTGATTATCTCATCACTTATTTCAGATTCGGCATCTTGAGATTCAGCTTGATTCTCATATTGAGTTAAAGTTACAGCAAAGGCTAAAACAAATACAACGCCAACTATCACAGCGATGTTAATCCGAGTATCCATAGAATTTATCAAAGAATATAGTATAAAAATTCACGAGTCAGATATAGATTAGAAATGAAGGATATTCCAATGATAGACCCAGTTACAGAATTAAAAAAGTTCTTTGAGGCCAAGAAATTTGATGAGGCAATTGAATTTTGCCAAAAACTACTAAAAAAAGATCCAAATGACCCTATCGCACTACAGAATCTAGGCACGGCATACTATATCGTAGGTGCATATGAAGATACCATAAAATGCTGTGATAAAATTATAGAAAAAGATCCAAATGAAGAACATGCAGTAAAAAATAAAATGCGTGCATTAGAAAGATTGGAATTACATGAACAGGTTTTAGAGTGTTGTGAGATTCTATTATCAAAAAATGATAAAGATGTGGATGCATTAGTTACAAAAGGCATTGCACTTAACAAAACAGGAAAACATGAAGATGCATTAACACTGTACGATTTATCTTTAGAGTTGGATAAAACAAATGTTGACGCATTGATGAATATGGCAGTAACCCTAAGTTATTTAGGAAGATACCAAGATTCAATTCCATATTACGATACAGTTCAACAAATAATGCCAGAATTTTCTAGAGCTGCTGTTGAAAAATCAAAAGCGTTTAAAGAATTAGGGAAAGAAGACGATGCATTTTTAGCTGCACAAGGTGTAAGGTTAAAAGATGCAGAATTATTGAAACAAGACGCAAGAGATAACAAGTATTCAGTTCAACATGCATTTCTTTTGAAGAGGTATAAAAGTTCAGAAAAAAAGAATTAACTACATTCTTTCAGGAGCATCAATTCCAAGTAAACCTAATGATGTCTTAAGAGTTTTTTGAAATGATACAACAAGGCATAATCTTGCATTTAGTAACTCCATAGTTTCAGATGCCAAGACCTTAACATGTTCATAAAATGATGAAAAAGTAACTGCTAATTCGTATGAATATTTTGCAATTACTTTAGGCGATAAATTATTAACAGAATCATTTACGTGAACATCAAACATTGCAATTTTTTTAATTAGATTTTTTTCATATTCAGAAGATAATAATTCAAATCCTGAATCAAAATTTGGTTTCACATCTGTTTTTTCAAGAATTCTAGATGCACGTGCATACGAATATTGAATATAACTACAAGTGTCACCTTCCAAACGAAGTGAATTTTTCAAATCAAATGTAATAATTTTGTCAAGATCCGGTTTTATCATTTCATAACGAATGGTTCCAACTGCAACAATGTTGGCAATATTTTGAAGTTCAGATTCAGACAAATTTTCATTTCGACTTTTGGATTCATCATAAACGCGTTTTGTGAGAGTTTCAAGCACGGTATCGGCATTTACATACAATCCTTTTCGTCCAGACATTTGTGCAGATTCGCCATCCACAGATAGGCCTAATGATTTTACAGTATCTGCACTCAAAGTGACAGATTCATAGCCCAGATGCGTGTATGCACCTTCTTCTTTGAATTTTGCCATCAACCCCGATACAATTTTTTGTAAACGAATTTGTCTATTATCAATAACAGTGATGACCTTACTTCCAGAGAAATTTAATTTGTTATCACCCTCCAATGTTGTTTCATAGAGTGTTTGAGAATTTTTTTGGGTAGAATGTATTTTGTAATAAAATGGATCCTCAACTAAACCAAGCTTCCAAGCAGCATATGGAATATCTTTTGCAATGTATGTTGCAACACCATTACTTCTCACCAAAATTTTGTCATCCTCACCATCTGCAGGAATTACCCAACAACCAGCATTATCTCCTTCATCTTCATACTTGATTTGATTATCAGACTTGAGTTTTTCAAAAATTGTTTCCCACAATTTTGAATGAATTATTTGAGATTCAAAATTGAGACAATCATAGAAAACTCCTAGATTCCAAACTGTTTTCAATTGTTCATTTAATACTTTTCTAGTGATAGTTTGTGCAATTTTTGAAACTTCACTGGATCTATCTTCAATTTGTTTTAGAATTTCATGTCGTTTTCCTTCTAATTCCTTATCAGATTCATATTTTTCAGTAGTTTTTACATATACAGTATCACCGCAATAATGATCAAATTTTTCATTGTTTGGAGATTCTTGTGAAAATCCAAGTTCTGTAAAACCAACTATAATATCTGCAACTTGAAGTCCGGAGTCATCTACATAATTTAGTATCTTGACATCATAATTTGCTTTTTTTAGAATTTTAGATACAACATCACCTAGAATTATATTTCGTATGTGTCCAACATGCAAGGCTTTGTTTGGATTTACCGAAGTATGTTCTACAACAATTTTTTCATTATTTCCAAATTCAAGTGTACCATAATTTTCTTGAAGAGATAATCCAATGACAAGATCATTGAATTTTGTGTAATCAATACTAAAGTTGAGATATCCACTTGGATGTGATTCAACATTTTTTATTTGCGGCATATCATCAAAATTATACATCTTTGATAATTCGATAGATATTTCCTGAGGGCTTTTTTTGAGCTGTTTTGAGAGTAGAAATGGAACATTACAGGTAATATCTCCAAATCCAGGCTTTGCAGATTCTACTGAAAATTTGACTGGCTCAAAATTTTTTGCATCCAATATTTCAGTAGTTTTACTTCGAATATTTTCAAGTAATTTGAGAAAGACCATACATTTAGAATTCAGATGATATCATATCTAAGCCTTCCAATAGGCCTTCACCCGAATTTTTTGTGGTTACAATTTTTGCAATTTCTTTTAATTCTGGAATGGAGTTATTCACCGCAATGTTGTTTTTTACAGTTCTAAATAGCGGAACGTCAGTTTCACTATCACCTAGGGCAATTGTATCTTCAAGATCAGCATTTAACATTTCAAGTGCTTTGATTAATCCTGAACCTTTGTCAATACC
>JAOMEP010000021.1 GCA_028345965.1 Candidatus Nitrosopelagicus sp. | reverse complement strand
GATTTCTTTGAATCTGTTTCATCAGATTCTGAGCCTTCTTCATAATTAGTAACTAAAATGTAACCATCATCTGTTTTTGTCATTTTGACACGGATTTTACGTGGAGGACTTCTAACACCTCTAGACCAAATCAATTGAGCAAGTTCTTCATCAATCTTGATTTCTTGAGTTTTCATGTGTTTACGGCCAAATTCACGGATCATGTTAATTGCTCTAACTGCACGATGTTGACTTTGAGAAAGAAGCACTTTACCTAGAGGAATTGTGTATACACGTTCAAGTTCTTGAGACAACTATCCAACCTCCACATCAGTGCTACGCCATTGTCTAGCCTTTGGATTTGTTCTAACAGAACGTTTAGTCTTTAGAATAACCCATGCTGGAACAGCGGATGCTTGTTTTGTTTTCTTGATTAATCTGATTTTCCTTGCAGATGTCTTTCTAGCTCCCATGAAGTTTCAAACAGATTTTCCTCTTTTTAAATCAAGCGTGATTTTACTCTATAAAACAAAGTATTCTGCTTCAGGATGATGGACAACTATTGCAGCAGTTGATTGTTCAGGAATAATTTGTCCAGATTCTGTTAATTCCATACCAGATTTTTCTCCATGAATTAATTTCCATACAAGATGCTGTTGGGTCGTATCAGGACAGCTTGGATATCCCCAACTATATCTTAAGCCACCTTTTTCAGACAATCCAAGTTCTTTTCTAATTTTATGATTAATCCATTCTGCCATTGCTTCTGCTGTTTCAACAGCAAGACCATGTAGATAGTATGCATCAGTGTATTTGTCTTCTTTATCCCATTTTTCAATTAGTTCAGCAGCTTTTGTGCCAACAGTTACAGACTGAAATGCAACAACATCATTTTCGCCAAAATAATCTGTCAAACACAAATGTTTTGTTTTTGATGAACGAGGGAAATCAAAAATTATATCTTGACCATTGGGACCATCTACAACTAATTTATCATCACGGTTATGACATGAAAAATATCCGTAAACAGCTTGTGGCTCAAAAAGATCATCATCTATCACGCGTTTTTTCCATTCTTCAAGAAGTTTTTCAGGATCATCAATTGTATCAGTTTTTGAATTTCCTCTAATACCCCAAGAAAGTTTGAAAAGTGAATTTTTGTTTAGATGATTCCAGATTTCATTTAGATCAAATTCTTCAGATTTCAATCTAATGACATCATTAATTTTTGGAGGTGTTGGTGGAGATACAGGTTTGATACCACTATGAGGAAGATCCTTAGAATCAACTTGTGTTACCTTACTTTCTTCCCAGTTTGATATCTTTTCTTTCCAATTATCAACAAATGTATCCTTTTCTTCAGAAACTAACTTGTCCATTGTTTTGAGTCCATCAAACATGGTTCCACAATAAAATATTCCAGGCTCATAAAGTCCATCTTGTTTTGCAATACGGTTAATGTAATTGCTGTTTATTGCAGCGCCACCACATAGTATTGGAATATTAACATCAGTTTTTCTTGCATGTTCAACAAAAAATTGCATTTGTTTTGATGTGGATACCAATAATGCTGAAAGGCCTACAGCGTCAGGTTTTACTTCATTAATTTTTTCTACAAATTTTTGCAAAGGTACTTGTTTACCTAAATCATGTACAGTGTAGCCATTATTTTCGAAGATAGTCTTTACCAAATTTTTTCCAATATCGTGAACGTCACCGTAGACAGTCCCTAAAACTAGAATACCTTTGCTAGTTCCCTCTTCTTTTAGTAAGTATTTTTCTAATTCCTTAACTGCAGCCTTCATACATTCTGCAGATTTTAGTACAAATGGAAGAATTAATTCACCAGCACCGAATTTGTCACCAACAATTTTCATTGCAGGTAAAAGATCATCGTTTAATGTTTCAATAGCACCTTGATGAGTGATTTCTTTACTAGCATTAATTGATAAAATTCCATCATTGTCAACAAGTAGATCTTTATCAGATAATTTTTCTGCTATCGCTGAAACCACATCATTTTGAATTCCATCTTTAAGACGATTAATTATTCTAAAGTTTGAACGTTTACCAGCAGGCCATAATGGATCAACATCAACTTTCTTCTTTTGCGTTGTAGAATCTTGACTGATATT
Source organism: Candidatus Nitrosopelagicus sp. (assembly GCA_028345965.1). GTDB lineage: Archaea > Thermoproteota > Nitrososphaeria > Nitrososphaerales > Nitrosopumilaceae > Nitrosopelagicus. The sequence goes on along the minus strand of JAOMEP010000021.1, from coordinate 8,863 downwards.
TTCAAAATGAGATATTAAATCAGATAATGCATTTGAATGTGTATTAAAAATTAAATCCTCTACAAGTTTTCTTTCTTTTTCATCAATTTCAGTATATGGTGTTATTTCTCGTGCATTAACAATTGCACTATCTAGACCTGCTTGAACTGCGTGATATAGAAATACAGAGTTCAAAACACGTCGTGTTTGTGGAGCTAAACCAAAACTAATGTTACTCAAACCAAGAGTTGTGAATGAGTTTGGAAATCTTTCTTTAACAAGTTTAATTCCTTCCAGAGTATTTTTTCCAGCATCAAGAAATTCATCTTCACCAGTTGCAAGTGTGAAGGTTAGAACATCGAAGATGAATTGGTCTGGACGTAGACCATATTTTTTTCCAGATTTGTATAATAGTTCTGCAGTTTCAACCTTTTGAGCTGGTGTTTTTGCCATCCCTTCAGGTCCAATACATAATGCAATTGCAGGAATTCCATATTTTGCCATCAACGGTGCTAATGCTTTGAATCGACTTCCATCACCTTCCAAATTAATTGAGTTGATGATCGGTTTACCGGGAATTTGTTCAATAGCGGATTCAATTACTTCAGGATCTGTTGAATCAATTACAAGAGGTGCGTCTATTTCTAAACTCAAACTTTTGACTAGTTTCAAAATGAATGCTTTTTCATCTGAGCGTTCAGTTGTTGCCACACAAACATCAATACAATGAGCACCATCTTCAACTTGATTTCTTGCAAGATCAACTAAACCATCAAAATCATCATTTAGAACAAGCTGTTTTGCTTTTTTTGAACCCTGTGTGTTCAATCGCTCTCCAATGATAAGAGGTCCTACCTCCTGTTTCAGATCAACCGATTTTATAGATGAGCTTACTCTAGGCTTTAACATGTATATTTTTAAAATAAATTTTGTAAATACTTTGTGCTTGATTGTGAAGTACACGTACCGTAATGGTAAGAATTAACTAACTTGGATAATTCCCACTTTCACCAGATATTCGATTCCTTTTACAAATGAATTGTCATCTATCTGACCTTCAGCCCACCATCCGGCATTATTTTTTATCCATGTTGGAACTCCTGATTTTTTAACATCTCCTTTTTGTATACCGATGTTAATGGTTAAAACATCCATATCTTCAGATACAGAAGATTGCCATGCAATAATATCATAACTCCCGATTAATGGAAAAAACTCTTTTTGGATTTCAAATGAGGTATCAAAAAGATTTCCTCGTTCTACCTGAGACTGGAACATTTTTATCAAATTTCCATCTGGATCAATAACTTTGAAATTAACAGATGAGGTATCAGACAGAGCAACACCATCAATCCAAACGGTATCTCCAACTTGATAATATTCTTTATCAGAATTTATTTCTAAATTAGGAGATGTGGATATTGAGGGTTTAGTTTCGATAAATTCTTCAGTTATTTCTACAGTATCATTGACTTTTTCATCAATTTTTTCGTCGATTTTTTCATTAATTTTCTTCTCAATTACCGAAGTGGGATTCTCAATTAGATTCAAAATTTCTTCAAGTGACATATCTGATTTTCCAGATATTTTTTCTTTAACAGGTTCTAATCCTAATAACATGTCTTTTAATTCAAGACTTTCATTCTGAGTAATTTTCCCATCTCCTGTAAATGAGGTAATAATATTTGAATCGACACCCATGCCCCCAACTAATTGACTAAAAATTAACGATTTGACTAAGCCATTTGCACTAGGATCTAAACCAGAAATTACTAATTGATTATTACCACAAAATTTGTCTTGTTGTTGTTTTGTCATACTGGTACCATCATAATTTGGTACAGTGAAACTTTTCACAGTGCAAGTATCAGATCCTTTACTTGTTTTATCTCCCTTAAATTCTGCAAATATTTCAACAGTATCATTCTCATAACCTGTTAAGAATGAAATTATAGATGGAGCAACTATAGGAACATACAGATTCGAGAGAGTTTTCATAAGTTTCCTGTCATTTGAGTCCATATCTTTTACAATCCATGTTGCCTGAAAACTTCCATCAGAATTGACAGTTGCTGTAGCTAACACATCATCAGGATCTAGTACATCTTCATCTCGAATTTCAATAGTTTTTCCTGCAGGATTTCCATTCTCGATTTCTAATGAACCAGTAAAAATTATTGGTGTGCCAATATCCACTAGTTTATCAAATGGGTCTAAAGTGATATGTGAAATTAATTTTGGAGCAGGATCAATTTTCACACTAACTGTTTGACTTCGTGAAGGTTCAACGCCATCTTCACCTTCAAATTTAGCATAGAAGCTAGTAGACCATCCATCATTTCTGCCCTCTGCAACTAATTCAGCAATAAATTCTCCAGATTGAAAATCAGTTGTTGTGCATCCATAAAACGTATCAGTGCCAAAATCAACATCGTCATAAAAACAAATTTCAGCACCAGTTATGGAAAATTGTTGATCAGACGTGAGTAAAACACCGGAGAATGTAATGACATCACCTTCTTGAACATTAGAAGGCAATGGATTTAGTATTAGGATTAGAGGAATTGTTTGTGCAGACACACTTGGAATCATTAACCCAATCATAGCAACTACTAGAACAGAAAGGAGTAGGATTTTCACATTATGTAAAACCACTTGCAAAAAATAAGGTTTTTTTGCAAATCAAAAACGTTACAGTATGTTTATGACATAGTGCAAATACTTATCTCATCAATCTTTCTTTTGCTGGTCAATAATTTTTCTTAATTGTGTAATATGCTCAGGATTTGTTCCACAACAGCCACCAATTATGTTAATTTGTGGGTATTCTTCAATGAATGAATTAAGTGCTGATGCCATTTTTTCAGGTGTCATTTTGTATACTGCTTGACCACCCACATTTTCGGGCATACCTGCATTTGGAATTACTAGTAATGGTTTATGTTTTTGATCATTGAGCCACTGTATACTTGGTTCCATCTCAATTGGACCAGTAGAACAATTTAAGCCAAAAATATCAATTCCCATGTCAGAAACTGTGGTATATGCAGATTGGACATTTGTTCCTAACAGCATTTTTCCATATTGGTCCAAAGTAACATTTGAAATTAATGTCACCTTCCTTCCAATTTTCTCCATTGCTAAATGAGATGCCTCAACTGCTAGTTTTACTTCAAGTATATCTTGACTAGTTTCAATTAGTAATGCATCTACAGTTCCTTTGATTAATCCCTCAGCTTGTAATTCAAAAGCTTCTCTTATTTGAGATAAAGGTATCTGACCTAAATCAGCATCATTAGAACTAGGAAGATAACCGGTAGGACCCATAGAACCAACAACAAATCTTTGCCTGTCGGTAAATTCATCACATACGCTTCTTGCAAGTTCTGCATTTTTTTGATTTAGTTCAACAGTTTGTGCACCAAAACCATATTCATCAAGTTTAATCTTATTTGAACCAAATGTGTTAGTTTCAATACAATCTGCACCCGCAGTAAGATATTTTCTATGAATTTCTTTTATCCAATCAGGTTTTGTCGTAGATAACCCATCATTGAATCCATCTTTTCCATCTGGAAAATCTTCAGATTTAGGTTCATACCTTTGAATTTCGGTTCCCATTGCACCATCAAAAAGAAGAATTCTATTTTCTAATGCATCAGCAAATGTTTCTTTATTCAATTTTGTAATCGTGTTAAGAAATCTAAAGCTCCTTTAAAATCATTTGGAGATGTAAGTAAAACATCTCCAGTAATACTCTCAATTTCGAGAACAAAAGATGGGAAGTTATCCTCATAATTAGACCAATCAAGGTTAAGAAATTGTGCAGAACGTGAATTTTTAGGTGAAGGGAATAACAAACAAGGAATTATTGAAAAGCCTTTTGGATTAAGATAATCAGTAATTCTTTTGACTTGTGAGGCATCATGGACTACTTGTGTTACAAAGCCATTTGGTTTAGCTGTTACCTTCTTAGAAATCTTATCAAAATTTGGTTTACTTGGTAATGATAAATAGAAATTGATTTTTTCTCCAAAACCATTTTGAATTAAATGATTAACAGCAAAGCTTGGGATAACTCCAGATTTGTAATTATTTTCAGGAGAAGGATCACCCATCAAAATTAAAATTCCATCAAGATTGGCATGTATGGCAGAATCAACAAAATCAACAATCTGAGGAATTTTTTTATCAATTACTCGTAAACTAATAGTTACTCTAAGTTTTGGATATTTTTGTTTAATTTCTGCACCAATAATTAATGGAGATATTCTCTCAATTCCCAAAACAGAATCAGTTACATGAATTCCATCACAAAATTTGCTAATCTGTTCGATTCTCTCATCTAGTAACTCAATTCTTGAGGAAGGATCAGACACCTTTGGAGGATTAATCTCATATCTTATTGTCATATGGGAAATGATGAAACACTTGATTAAAACTTCTCTATGTTTAATGATTTACTGATTAGGTTTTTATCTAATTTTTACAGATTTGATGTATGAGAAAATTCGCTTTTGCAATAGTATCATTGGCACTGTTTTCAGTATTTTATCCCGGATTAGCAGATGCAGGGATGTACGGAGAGGTATACATTCCAGAACATGAGTTTGTAGGATTTTATGATGAAGACGGCGTGTACACAGTATTTGCTGGTGTAAAAAATAAGGAATATTTCACAATACAACCAACTATCACACTTTCTGTCACGGATGGTAACCAAAGATTTGAACAAACTCACAAGTTAGCTGCAATCGAACCCGACAAAATGCTTCCATTGAAATTACAATTTCCCGAAGTTACAGGTCCATCACCAGTTTTAGAAGAACCATTGATAACATATGAAGAAACAATAAATCAATATGTTGGAGGGTACGTGCTTTACGATTCTTTAGACATACAAGATGATGGCAGTATTGTTGGAAAGATTAGAAATGGAGGAGAGATAACATTTGAAAAATTTCGAATTTATGCTTTGATAAAAGATGAGGATGACAACATATTGGATGTTTCATCATCAGAAATATTTCATGCAATGAAACCTGGTGAGGTTTTAGATTTCAAAATGCTTGCATCACCACATATTTCACAAGATGTTGATTACTACAGTTGTTTTGCATTTGGAGATGATGCAATAATGCCTTTGACAGTGAAACAAAATGATGAAACATTCACTTTCAGATATACTGCAAATGCATGGTTCAAAGATGCAAAATTTACAGATGATGGAACTGAATTAAACATGTATTCAACAAATGGATTCCAGCTTCCAGTTATAGGAAGTTTTGAATTTCCTACAAATTCCCTTAATGAAAAATATGAAGTAGTTTTAGATGGAGAAAAAATGGTCAAAGGTGCAAGTGCAAAAGATCCTAAAATTAAATTTACAGAAACAGTGGAAACATTACAGAGTATAGATGAAATGGGAAATTGGCATCTCTACTTTGAAGTACCAGAAGCATTTCAAGGAAATGTAAAAATTTCAGGCTTCATGGAGAATGATGGAACTGCAGTGGTACCTGATGAAATTGATTTAACAACTTTAATTTATTATGAGATTGAAGGAGGCGAGATTTTGGATATTACAGCAAAACCAAAAAAAGCATCATTAGTTATCAACATGGATACAACTGAAGATGGCGAATTATTATTGAAAATTAATGATTTTCTTGTAAGACCATTTGACAATGGTGAGTTTATAGCACAAATTCATTCTGAGCCAGGTTTGTTTAATGATGAAGCAGAGACATTGTACATAACAGATGAATTTGGATTTGAGAAGGGATTAACAATTACTATTCCATTCAAGAAAGGTACTGAAAAAATAGAGATTTTTGGTAGTTATGTTGTCCCAGAATTCGGCCAAATGGTGATGATAGTCTTGGCAGTGACAATTATTGGAATTGTGATTATTTCAAGAAAGACAAACTCATTTAGTAATTTGTTTTACACAAAAATGTGAGTGTAAACAAAATTAGAGAAGCATTAACATCGGAAATTTATCCAGTTTTAGAAGAGAATTATGAAACAAAATTAGCATCAGTTTTAATTATAATTTTTGCGGATTCACCAAAAATTTTAATGATTAAAAAACCAATCACAATGAACCATCACGGAGGAGAAATAGCATTTCCAGGAGGAAAGATATCTGATGAGGATGATGACTTGTTAGACACCGCAATTAGAGAAACCAAAGAAGAAACCGGGATTATAGTTCAGCGTGGAGAAATTTTAGGTCAACTGAAACCTGTTACAACATTAAATTCAGGATTTACAATTTTACCATTTGTCTGTATGTTAAATGAAATTAAAAATTTAAGACCTAATTCAGAAGTAGATGAATTTTTAGAGATCCCATTAATGCAATTTTTACAAACACTTGCAGATGATTCAGATCCAGAACATAACTCAATTCAAGAAATGTACACATTCACATTTGAGAAACACCTGATATGGGGTGCTTCAGCAAGAATGCTGAAGCAGATTGTAACAAAATTGAGAACTAATGGGTAAGTTAACCTCTTCTTTCAAATTAGGTGATTAAAGAATAAACATGTGTTACAAAGGGATAATCTAAATAACTTAGTTAGAGGAACGACATTTTTCCAACACTCTGGAATAGCAATTACATTTGTTTTTATGCCAATTATTGCAAGCCTTGTTGCAGAATCTGTTTTTGAGATTGGAATAATTGTTGCATCATTTGCATTTGCACAAATTTTAACTGAGACATATTTTGGCCGTATGTCAGATAGAAAAGCAAAACGATTACTATTCATAAGAGTAGGTTTCATTTTATGTGCAATTACATTTGGTTTGCATTATTTTGCAGACAATACAACATACCTAATCATAGCGAGATTAGGTGCAGGAATTGCATCAGGAATTATGATTCCACCAATGTTAGCATACGCATACGAGGCAGGAAAAGGAAAATCCAAGGTTGCATCAGTAATATCATTTCATGCTTTAGGATGGATGGCAGGCATAGTAGCAGCAGGATTAGCTAACGATGAAAAATTAATTTTTGTGGTGAGCAGTTGTTTTTTCATCATAGGATTTATCATTTCATTGAAACTTCCTAAAATACAAACGGAAAAAATTGTAGAAAAAGGAATAATCAAGAAGATCATTGTAAAAAACAAATTTCTTTTTTCATCATTACTAATTCGCCATATTGGTGCTGCTGCTGCATGGACAGTTTTACCCATCATGTTAATGGAGTATTTTGGTGCAGAATTATATCAAGTTTCAATGATATATGTAGCAAATACACTAACTGCATTTCTCGTGATGAATTTGATGTCAAAGAGAATTCAGATTCAAAATATAACAAAATTCAAGATTGGAATAGGAATGACGGTCATAGTATTTGTTGGATTAGCATTAATTACAGATTGGTGGATGGCATGGCCATTCATGGCCATAGTTGGATGTTCATGGGCATTTTTGTTTATTGGAGGAAACTTCCATCTGATGGAAAACAATCCAAGATCAACATCGACAGCAATTTTTAGCTCTACATTAGCAATTTCCACAGTTATTGGTCCAGTGATTGCAGGAATCATTGCATACTATACAGACTATACAGCAGTCATGATTTTTGCAGTTGTAGTTACACTAACAGCATTCATAATTTCAACTAAAATGAAGTCAGAAAAACCTAACGAAGTCCCCATTTAGTCATAACTTTATCTTCTAATTTTTTAAAGACAAAGCCATCAATTAGAATTCCAATTCCCATTATTACAAGCATCATTGCAATAACTTGAGATACATCATTTAGTTGCCTTCCAACATTTAACAAGAATCCAAGACCCAAAAATGAGAAAAGAAGTTCTGCACCAATTACACCTCTCCATGCAAACGCCCATCCTTGTTTGAATCCAGAAATCATATATGGAAATGCAGCAGGTATGAGGATTGTCGTTACCAGTTGACCGCCTTTAGCACCCATATTTCGTGCAGCTTCAATAAATGACGGATCAATATTTTTCACTCCAGTGTACGTATTGATTGTGACAGCAAAAATTGCACCAATTGCAGTCACAAAGATTATTCCAGAATCAGACAGACCAAACCATAAGATTGCAAGTGGAACCCAAGCTACAGAAGGAATTGATTGTAATCCAAGTACAAGGGAACCAATAGTTTGATTTACAGTCTCAACACGAGCCATGAATATTCCAAGTAACATTCCACCACCAATTGCAATGGATAATCCAATTACCAAACGCCACATGCTAGTTCCTATTCCATAAAACAGACTTCCATCAGATATACCATAAAGTAGATCTTCTCCAACTTCTATAGGAGAAGGGAATATGTTATCAGGCCAAATTTCTGCAGAATCAATTCCTTGCCAAACAATTATGATTAGTACATAAAATGCAATTTTTTTACCTAAGAGATTTGCTTTCATTAAAAAACACCTATTTTGGCCCCTGATGCCTTAATGCAGCAAGAATTTCTTTTTCAAATTTTCCCAAATTTTCATCTTCTGCAACACGAGGTCTTTTGTAGTCAATATCAAGAGATTTTTTTACAACGGAAGGTCTGTGACTAAATACTGCAACACGTGAGCCAAGCACAGCTGCTTCAGGTACATTATGTGTTACAAATATGATGGTCTTTTTTGTTTTCTGCCAAATCATTTGCATTTCAACTAAAAGTAAATCTCTAGTCTGAGAATCAAGTGCTGCAAATGGTTCATCCATCAATAATACATCAGGATCCATCACAAGTGCACGTGCAATAGCAACACGCTGTTTCATTCCAGTAGATAATTGATACGTGTATGAATTTGCAAACTGAGATAATTGCATCATGTCAAGATACCTTTTAGATATATCATGACGTTCATTCTCAGGAATTCCAGCAACTT
>JAOMEP010000020.1 GCA_028345965.1 Candidatus Nitrosopelagicus sp. | reverse complement strand
TATTTCCAAGCAAATTGTGAGTCATTATCTCTCCATGAGTAATGCAACCCCCATTTTCACCTACACCAAGTAATGTCAGTCCACCAAATATAGAAAGAATGTATGCTTCTACGGATGAACGACCTGTGACAAAAATTACATGATGTCCATCATTTTTTAAATTTCTTAATTTTTCTAGAGCTTTCAGATGAATTGTTCCAAATCCATTTAACGTGACAGTTCCATCAATATCGACTGCGAGAACTTTTTTCTTCAATGATCTTTCATTTTAGATACCATTAATGAGTAAAGCGTTAGAAACCTTTGATATTGAGTTAATTTGTAAAGAAATTGAATACTAATGGGAATTCCAGAAAAGATTAAAGCTATACAAGATGAAATACTTCGAACACAAAATAACAAAGCAACTGAACATCATATCGGATTACTAAAAGCAAAAATTGCTAAGCTGAAAAGAGAACAAGAAACTGAACAGATCAAAAAGAGTGCCAAAAAGCAAGATGGATTTGATGTAAAACGGACGGGAGATGCTACAGTAGTTTTTATCGGATTACCCAGTGTAGGCAAATCCACATTATTGAATAGATTAACAGGTTCAAAATCAGCAGTTGGGGCATTCCAATTTACAACATTAACCGTAGTTCCAGGAGTAATGAATTATCGAGGAGCTAGAATTCAAGTTTTAGATTTACCAGGAATCATCAAAGGAGCATCAACTGGAAAAGGTTTAGGAAAGAGAATTCTTTCAGTTGCAAGAAGTGCAGACATAGTGTTATTGGTGTTAGATGTGTTTCAGCCATATCATGAAGATGTGTTAATCAATGAATTAGGAAACATTGGAATTAGATTAAATCAAACACCGCCAGATATTGTAATCGAAAAATCAACTACAGGAGGAATTGCAGTTGCTCAGCAAAAAAAATTAAAGAAAATGTCAGAAAAATTATTAAAAGAAATTCTAAATATTTATGGATATACTAGTGCAAGAGTTGTAATCAAAGAAGATATTGAATCAGAACAACTAATTGATTTTATAAATGGGAATAAAACATACGCAAAAGGCATTACCATTTTAAATAAAATTGATCTAGTTGATGAAAAATTTCTAAAAGATGTATCAAAAAAATTAAAAACAGATTTTATTCCAACTTCAGCTGATTCAAATAAAAACATCAATCAATTAAAAGAAAGAATTTACAACGAATTACAGTTCATTCGGGTATATCTTAGACCAAAGGGCGGAGAGACAGATTTTAAAGAACCACTAATTGTAAGAAAAGGAAACACGGTTGCAGATGTTTGTAACAAATTACATAGAAATATGAAAAAAGATTTTAGATTTGGATTAGTATGGGGCAAAAGTGTGAAATTTGGAGGACAAAGAGTCAGCCTAAATCATGTTTTAATTGATGAGGATGTCCTCACAGTAGTTAAAAAAAGATGATTTTAAAAAAAGAATTCTATGAACGCGAAACCATAACAGTAGCAAAACAATTGATTGGAAAAAAATTAACAAGGAAAATAAAAAATCTAAAATTAACAGGAATAATTACTGAAACTGAAGCCTATAGAGGAAGAGATGATCCTGCCAGTCATGCAGCAACAAATTTGACAAAAAGAAATCAAATCATGTTTGGGCCAGTTGGAATGTCTTATGTCTACTTTACTTATGGAATGTACTTCATGCTAAATGTTGTCGCAAAAAGTAAAAAACAAAATGCTGGCGCAGTTCTAATTCGAGGGATTTATCCGCAAGACGGAATTAAAATCATGATTAAGAATAGAGATATGAAAGATGTTAACAAGATTACAAACGGTCCAGGAAAACTAACAATGGCTATGAATATTTCAATGAAAGAAAATAATCTGAATTTAACAAAAAAGTCTTCAATTTACATAAGTGAAGGAATCATTCCAAAAAAAATTAAAAAATCACCCAGAATAGGAATTACAAAAGCGATTGATAAAAAATGGAATTTTAGTATTAATTCAAAAGATTATTTTTGATCTTTATCATCATCTTCTAGTGTCCAAGGAAGAAAACGTCCAAGTATACGACTCCAATCCATTCTTAACATCAATACAACAACAGCAGTCATTGCAGCACCAAAAACGACAATACCAATAATTATCGGAGTAGGATCATCCAAATCTTCAGGTTCTGTAATTCCAAACATTTCAAAAATTGGGTCAACTACAGGACCACTCAAGTAATGAGCAAGTATAACAATTGCATAGCATAAAACAAGTTTTCCCGTTAAGGTTGCAATAAAAAATCTTAATGGATTGTATTTTGCTAATCCTAGTGGAACATATATGATGTCATCTGGAATTGGTGTAGCAGCAGCTACAAACGCAGCTGCAGCACCATATTTTTTAACCAATCTTTGAAATGGCAACATACGTTGTTTTGTTTTTTCAGACATGATTTTTCTTCCACCATAACTAATTACAAAAATTATTTGTTTTGCAACAGTAGCAGTAACTGCTGCAATTATTGCAAGTACATGTAGATCAAACTGATCACCAACAGACATGGTAACTAATAGGATAAAAGAGGGAATTGGAACAAAAGGAATTAAAGAACCAAAAAAACTAACTAACGCAAGTCCGAGATATCCAACTTCTGAGGAAAAGAATGGAATAAAGTCCCAAAGATCCAATAGATTGTAAAATTTACAACCGTATATAAAAAAATGCAATATAATTAATCATTAAAATATTCGAAAATGGGCAATTAGATGAATGACCGAAAATGAAGACTATGAAATAGCAGATTTAATCTCAAAAATCAGCCCATACATCAGATTTATCGGGGTAATTAGTAAAACAGGTGAACTTCTTTCATACTATAGAAGAGAGGATTTAGATCCACTATTAGACCAAAAAAAGACACAGTATCAATTTGCTCAAATTGCAATTAAAACAGAACTAGAAGAACAATTTGACGATCAATTAGGAGATACAGAATTCGTCTGGGAAGAAAGAACAGAAGTTCAAACAATTGCATTTGCAATTTCTTCAAAAAGAATTTGGATTACAATTGACAAAAAAGTTATCCGCTCAGAAATGCTTAGAATTATAGATTCATGTCTTCCGATTGTTAAACGCTATTCGTAAAATTTTATAAAATAAAAAAAAGATAGTAGTTACTCGATAATAGATTGTTAAGAAAATTAATTTAAAATTACTAATCTTAGTCTACTTTTTTCACTGATTTTGCGGCTGGGCCTTTTTCCGATTCACCAATTTCAAACTCAACTTTATCGCCATCGTTAATTCGACCTTGAACTTCTGTCATGTGAACAAACAAGTCCTTGTCTTCATTTTCGCGTTCGATAAAACCGAAGCCTTTTGTTTGGTTAAACCATTTTACGGTTCCTGTTTCCATCTTAGTTTTTGTGGTTTTTAACCACTATATCAATTAATGAAACAATCAAATTTAATCAAAAAGAGTCATAATTGTTGGCTGTAAGACCATGCATGCCTAAGCTCATGTATGGCCTGCTGACGGTTTAGTTCAAAATTAGCTTATTTATGCTTGAATCAAGTATTTTATACGTAAAATTAATCATTTGGAATAGATCGGTTTCTATACTAGTGATAATCAAAAAAAAATATGGTAAAGTACGTATGCAAAAGCTGTAAGACAGAATGTGACGATATTACAGAACACATGTTAAAAGTTCATAAATTCTCAAAATGGATTATGGAACTACAACTTAAAACAAATCCAAATACATACAAAAATTGTTTTGAGAAAAAAGCTTAGAATTATAATATAAAATTTTGTAACTTAATTCTTTCATTTTATTCTTACATCCAATTATTTGTGCTAGATTTTAATTCATTTAAAATTAGTTGTAAGCATGGATAAAGAGATTTGGGATGATATGGCTATCGATTATGATAAGAGTGTAGAAGATAATCAAGATCTAATAATTGTCAACTATCTTAAAAAAGAAATTGAAATTCTCACAACTTTATGTAACAAAGTTTATGATTCAAACAAAAATTGTTCAATCATCGATATGGGTGCAGGAACCGGACGAGTGATATTTGCACTAGATGAAAAATTACAAAGGAATGCCATCAAATTCTATGGAGTAGAAGTATCAGAACCAATGCTAAATCATGCAAATCAAAAAAATAAAGATCATAAAGGGGTTTCAAAGATTGAATTTTTAAAATTTAATCTAACAAATGAGAATTTATCAGAATATTTTCAATCTGATGAGACAAATATTGTAATGTGCTTATACAATACACTAGGTGTCATTCCTTCAGATAAACGACAAAAATTTATCAATAATATGAAAAGCATTGCAGGAAAAAAAGGATTGACAATACTAACAGCATTTAATGGAGATAACTTTGGTTTTGTAGCACCAAAATTATACAACCCCATGATGCCCATGATTAAACAAATAGACCAAGATTCTTTTGATGAAACTAATAGAGTTTTTCAAAATGGTCTCGGTTTTAGAAGTCAATGGTTTACAAAAAATGAATTAAAATTAATGTTAGACACCAATGTAGAACCAATCCCAATTAATGTGACAATTAATGACACATCCTATACATTTGGAAATGTATTTGTAGATAGAAATATTTGAGATTTATTTTTAAAGATGTGTTGGAGGTTCGTGACTTCCACATGGATGAATATTTTCACCTTCATCTTCGCACGTTTCAATATGACATTTCATAATGTTTAATTTTTTTACTAATAAAAAAGAATTACATTTATGTTTTATTCATAAAGCCAACATGAAACATAACCAGTTTTAGTTTTAATTTTTGGAGGATCTTTTTTACATTTTTCCATTGCTTCAGGACATCTATCATAAAACTTACAACCGTCAGAAGGATTTACCAAATTTGGAGGAATTCCTGGAATGAATTTTGGTTTTATATTTTTTGATAGAACAGGAATTGATTCTAGCAGCCCTTTTGTGTAGGGATGCTTTGGTTCAAGAAAAATTTCTTCAGAAGATCCAAATTCAATCATTTGTCCCCCATACATAATTCCGATTTTTTCAGCAACCTCGGATAAAACTGCTAAATCATGAGATATTATCATGAATGATTGACCATCTTTTTTCAATTTTTTAAAAAGATTAACAATTTGAGCTTGTATTAGAACATCCAGTGCAGTAGTAGGTTCATCTGCAATTACAAACTTTGGTTTCAAAATTAACGCCATAGCAATAACAACTCGTTGTTTCATACCTCCGCTTAATTCATGAGGAAATTTCTTCAATACAGATTCGTCCAAATTAACAGAGTTCAAAGATTGAAGTATAGATTGTTTTGAATCACCTTCAAAATTGTGTTGTTTTAAAACTTCTTCAAATTGTTGTTGTATTGAAAAAACAGGATCAAGTGAGTTCATTGCACCTTGAAAAACCATGGAAATTTCTTTCCAGCGTATAGTCTTGTTAAATTCATCGTCCGAGATATCAAGTAATGATTTTCCATCAAATTGAATTTTTCCAGAATAAATTTTTCCATTAGAAATCATTTGAATTATAGATAAGCCTAGTGTACTTTTTCCACATGCACTTTCACCTGCTATTCCAATTGATTCTCCCTTATCAATTGCAAATGTGACATCCTCTAATGCATGAACTAAACCTTTTGAGGTATTATATCGAGTAATCAAATTTTCAATTGAAATAAAACTCATATTTTTAGTTAGGAGAGGTTAGATTAAGTTTTTACTTGTGTATATTTTCAACATTACATGGATATCTCAAGAACACATCTAATTGAAGAACTAAATTCATCTATGGAAGGAAAAGATGTTATCTTTGGAGGCTGGGTAGTAGATCTTCGAAAGCTTGGGAAAATGGCATTTTTGACTGTTAGAGATGTTACAGGAATGTGTCAGGTTATAGTAAAAGGAGATTCAATGAGTTTGCTAGAAGGGTTAAACAGACAAAGCGTTGTAAGAATTTTAGGAAAGATACAATCCAGTAAAGCAAAAGATTTTGATTTTGAAGTTTCTGCAACAGAGATTCAAGTTCTTGCAAAAGCAGAATATCCGCTTCCAATAGATCCAATTGGAAGATTAGAAAGTGATATCGATAACAGATTGAATTCAAGAGCTCTGGATATGAGAAATCAGAAAACTGCATCAATCTTTAAACTTAGAAGTAAAGTTTTAGCATCAATTAGAGAGACACTCATTAAAAGAAAATTCATCGAGATTAACACACCAAAAATTATTGGTAGTGCAAGTGAGGGAGGAGCCGATTTATTTGGCCTTGACTATTTTGGACAAAAAGCATACTTGGCTCAGAGTCCACAATTATACAAAGAACAGATGACAATTGGATTAGAAAGAGTGTTTGAGATTTCATCATTTTATAGAGCAGAAAAATCACACACAGGAAGACACCTGAGTGAATTTACTAGTGTAGATATTGAGGCTGCAATGATGGATTATACCGACGTGATGGATGTTTTAGAATCAATTGTAGTAGATGTTTTCAAAAATACATCTGAAAATTGTAAAATAGAGCAGCAGGAAATTGGATATGAGATTAAAGTTCCAAGTTCACCATTTGAACGAGTAACATACACACAAGCATTAGAAGAATTGAGTAGTATGGATATCAAGATAGAATTTGGAGAAGATTTACAGGATTCACATCTTCGTAGTTTAGGAGAAAAACATCCAGGATTCTTCTTTTTGACAGACTGGCCTATGAAACTAAAACCATTTTACATTCATGAAAAAGATGATGATCCTACACTTTCACGTTCATTTGATTTGCAATACGGATATCTTGAACTATCATCAGGAGGACGTAGATTACATGATCCAGAACAGCTAAGAACTAGATTGAAAGAACAAGATTTAGATCCTACAAGTTTTGAAGAACATTTGAAAACATTTGGATGGGGAATGCCTCCACATTCAGGTTGGGGAATGGGATTAGATAGATTAATGACAGTTTTGATTGGAATTGATAATGTTAGAGAGGTAGTTTTGTATCCAAGAGATCCAGATAGGCTCAAACCATAAATTTTATTGAAAAAAATTAGATAAAAAAAACAAACATTGGTGACAGTGTCAGATATCAAATTAAATTGTATTTTGAACAATTAGAATGACAACTGAAGAACGTAGTAGAGCCGCAATATTGGGATGGATAGGTCACGATCTTGCAGCACTAAAACGAAGCTATGCATCTGTAAAAGGCTGGGAAACTAGAAGAAGAAATTAACAGCGCTATAGTCTGCTGGTAATTTCACTAGTGAATTCCTGTGTGGATTTTTCTCCACCGATATCTTTAGTGGTAATGCCAGATTTTATCAAATCTAATACTACCTCTTCAAGTTTTTTGCCTGCAGAAATACAATCAGAATCATTATTTTTTGAGCCCAACCAATCTAACATCATTTTTGTAGAAAGTATGAATGAAGAAGGATTAGCGATTTGTTTTCCAGCAATATCAAAAGCAGCGCCATGAACCGGTTCAAACAAACCAAAATTATCACCTAAATTTGCAGCAGGTGCCATACCTAATCCACCAACAACTTGAGAGGATTCATCAGATAAAATATCACCAAACAAGTTTGTAGTCACAATTACATCAAATTCATGAGGAGCTCGAATCAAGTTCATAGCACATGCATCAACATACATTTCATCAAAACTAACATCAGGATAGTCTTTAGATACTTCTTCACAGCTTTTGGCGAAAAGACCATCAGTCAATTTCATTACGTTTGATTTATGAACACATGTTACACGTTTTTGTTGATTTCTATCAATTGCAGTTTCAAATGCATGTTTTGCAATTCTTTTTGATGCTTTTTCACTAATTATCCGTAAGGCAACCGCAGTGTCATCTACCTGAAATTCTTCACCAGTATAAAGATCTTCAGTGTTTTCACGTACAATTACAAGATCAATATCGTTTCGTAAAGCAGGAGTATTTGGATATGATTTTGCAGGACGAATATTTGCATACAAATCTAACTTTTGTCTTAATGCAACAATTACATCTTTAGCACTTTCTCCAACAGGAGCTTTCAAGCATGCATCAGAGGATTTGATTGATTCAAAAACATCATCAGGTAATGCATTACCAGTTTTTTCAAGTGCAGCATCACCGGCTACAAGAGATTTAACATCAAATTTTACATTTAGTTTGTCATGAATTGTATCTAAAATTGTTTTTACAGATTCAGATAATTCTGGACCAATTCCATCACCGGTTATTAAAGAAATTTTATACATATACTATCACCTAAAATATTATAATGATTAAATCTTCTTTTCCTTTAGAACATTTTTTAACATTATACGATTAATTCCGTCAACCATAGCTTGTACACTTGTTGTGACAATGTCTTCACCAACAGATTTTGATGAAATGATACTACCACGTGCATCTTCAACTTTTACTGTAACTTCACATAATGCATTAGCGCCACCAGAAATAGAATCCAATTTGTATTCCTTTAATCGTACCTCATCAGTTATCTGACTAGTAATTTTCTGTATTGCATTTAATGCTGCATCGACAGGACCTACACCAAAGTCAGTTGCAGAAAATTCCTGTCCATCAACATTTAATTTTATAAATGCATAAGGCATTGTTCCAACGCCAGTTGATACAGAAAATCCAGTTAATTGAACAATTCGTTTTAATTTATTTTCACCAATCACTTCATTTGCCATGGATAACAATTCAACTTCAGTCACTTGTTTTCCTTGGTCACCTAACGCCTTTACTTTTTCCAAGATTTGCTTTGTTTGTTCTTCGTTTGGTTCAATACCATACTCTTTGAGCATTGCATTCATGCCATGAATTCCAGCATGTTTTCCAACCTGTAACCAACGTGTTCTTCCTACAATTTCAGGACTAATTGGTTCGTAAGTCAAAGGATTGTTCAATACACCGTGAGTATGAATTCCAGATTCATGACCAAATGCATTTTCGCCAACTATTGCTTTGTTTGGCTGTACAGACATTCCTGCTAATTTTGAGATATATCTAGAAGTTTCATAGATTAATTTTGTATTGATATTTGTATCCCATTTTTTCTCAAATTGTAAACTGGTCAAAGCCATAACGAATTCCTCTAAAGAAGCATTTCCTGCACGTTCACCAATTCCATTAATTGTAACATGAGCACATGATGCACCAGATTGTACACCAGAAATTGCATTTGCTACAGCTAACCCAAAGTCATTGTGACAATGTACACTAATTGGTAATTTTGATACTTCAATTGCATCCTTTGTAATTTCGCCTATGTATTGTGGAGTTGAATAACCTACAGTATCTGGAATATCAATTCTGTCAGCACCTGCACTAGCAACAGAGCCAAAAACTTTTTTCAAAAATTCCCTATCAGTTCTAGTTGCATCTTCTGCAGAAAATTCTACTTGCAAACCTCTAGATTTTCCATACTCTACGGCCTCAATGGCTTTTTCCAAAGCTTCATCACGAGTCATTTTTAATTTATACTCTAAGTGAATGTCAGAAGTTGCAATGAATGTGTGTATGTAATTTAATCCACAATCTACAGCAGCATCAATGTCTTTTTTGTTTGTTCTTGCTAATCCACATAATTCTGCATCAAGTCCTTCCGCTACAATTAATTTTACACCTTCTTTTTCTCCTTCAGAGATAACAGGAAAACCAGTTTCAATTGCATCGACACCCAATTCATCAAGTTTTTTTGCAATGTTTAATTTTTTTTCTGGAGATAATGAAACACCAGGTGATTGTTCTCCATCACGTAAAGTTGTATCAAAAATTCTAATGTTCATGCTCTTCACGCTCTAATGCAGTTATACCAGTTCGTGCCATTTCTTTTAATCCAAATTTCTTTGCCAATTCTTCAAAGGCACTAATTTGATGAGGTGTTGCAGTCATTTCTACAATAATCGACTCTTTTTTGGCATCATGTATTTTTGCAGAGTATGCACTGGCTAATTTGTTAATTTCCATGCTATCTTCTGGTTTGTTTACTTTAATCTTAAACATTACCAACTCTCTATACACAGAGTTATTCACATCTAACCTACGAACCTCAATAGTGTCAATCATTTTGTCAAGTTGTTTGACAATCTGCGTGATTTGCTTCTCGTCACCGATAGTGGTGATAGTCATTCTTGAATATTTTTTATCTTCAGTGACACCTACAGAAATACTATCGATGTTAAAGTTACGTGATCTAAAAAGATGTGTAACCTTAAACAAGATTCCAGGTTTATTTTCCACTTTGATTGATAAAATTGCCCAAACCATTTCTATCACATTATGATGGTAAGATCATATCCTTTAATCCAGTTCCTGGTGCAACAAATGGCAATACATCTTCTTCAGGATCTATTGGTATGTCGATTACAGTTGCAACGTCACTTTTCAATGCAGTCTTAATTGCACTATCAAGCTCATCCATTGATTGCGCACGTAATCCTTGAGCACCGTATGATTCAGCTAATTTAACATAATCAGGACATTTTTTTAGATCAACACCAACCATGCGACGGTCATAAAATGTTCTTTGCCATTGTGCAACCATTCCTAAAGAATAATTGTTTATCAAGAATACAATTACAGGTAAGTCCTCCAATACAGCAGTTGCAAGTGAATTTTCGGTCATGTTAAAACTACCATCACCTGCAATGTCAACTACAGGAACATCAGGACGGGCAGTTTTTGCACCAATTGCTGCGGGAAATCCCCAGCCCATAGTGCCCAAACCAGTTGAGCTAAAGAAAGTTCCAGGATGGATTGCGTCAAAGAATAATGAAGCCCACATTTGATGTTGACCTACTTCAGTTGTCACAATAGATTCGTTTGGGAGTAACTCTCTTAACTTTCTAAGAATTTTTGCAGCACCCATTTCTCCAGGATGTATTTTCAAATTTTCTCGCCAGTATTGTTTAACTTCTTTTACATGCTTTAACCAAGGATTATCATCAGAAGTACGTACCGCTTTATCCATTAACATTTTCCCAAATATTCGTAACGAGGCTCGGACATCACCTACTACAGCTACAGAGGTTGTTTGGTTCTTTCCAATTTCTGCAGGATCAACATCCATATGAATAATTTTCAAGTTCTTTTCAAACTCTGCAAATGTACCAACAGAACGGTCCGAGAATCTAGTTCCAATTGCCAAAA
>JAOMEP010000002.1 GCA_028345965.1 Candidatus Nitrosopelagicus sp. | reverse complement strand
CAATTGTTTTCAATGCTTCAAGTTTTTGTTTAATTTGTTCTGAATCTTGTGGTAATGAATCCTTTAGTTCTTTAACTGCATCTGTGATTTGAATGCCTTTTTCTTGAGGGATTTTATCTTTAAGATCTTGATTAATTAATTTTTCAGTAGTATAGATGAAACTTTCAGCCTCATTTTTAATATCAACTGCTTCTTTCTTCTTTTTATCTTCTTCAGCATGACCTTCAGCATCTTCTTGCATCTTTTTAATTTCATCATCTGACATTTTTGTTGTAGATTGAATAGTAATTTTTGCATCTTTGCCAGTTCCTAGATCTTTTGCAGTTACATTTAGAATACCATTTGCATCAATGTCAAATTTTACGTTGATTTGAGGTACGCCTCTTGGTGCAGGAGGAATATCAGTTAGATTAAAGGTACCTAATGACACATTATCTGCAACCATTGGTCGTTCACCTTGTACAACATTGATAGTAACTGCAGTTTGACTATCTGCAGCAGTTGTGAATGTTTTATCTTTAGATGTTGGAATTGTTGTATTTCTTTCTATAATTGGTTCTCTTACGCCACCCAATGTTTCAATTCCAAGAGTTAATGGCGTAACATCTAGTAGTACGATATCACTAGTTACATCACCCGCAATAATTCCTGCTTGAACTGCTGCACCAAATGCTACAGCTTCCATAGGATCAACTCCAGATTCACCTTCTTTTCCAACAGAATCACTTACAAATTTTTTGACAATTGGCATACGTGTTGGGCCACCAATCAAAACAATTTTTGTAATATCAGATGTAGAAAGTTTTGCATCTTCTAGTGCTTTATCAATAGATGACTTACATCTTTGAACAATTGGACTAACCAAATCATCAAGTTTTGCTCTTGTAATTTTAACTTCAAGATTTTTTGCACCAGATGAATCTTGAGCAATAAATGGAAGATTTACATCAGTTTCCATTACAGTAGATAATTCAATTTTTGCTTTTTCTCCAGCTTCTTTAATTCTAGTCACAGCCGTATTATCATTAGAAAGATCTATTCCCTCTTTTTTTCTAAATTCATCAATTACATAATCAATTATGGCTTGATCCATATCAGCTCCACCTAGTTTTGTATCACCTGAAGTACTCATTACTTCAAAGACGCCACCTCCCATTTCCATGATTGTTACATCAAGTGTACCACCACCAAAATCAAAGACCAGTATTTTCATGTCTTCTTTACTTTTATCTAAACCAAATGCGAGAGATGCAGCAGTTGGTTCATTAATAATTCTTACAACTTCTAATCCAGCTATTGTTCCAGCATCTTTTGTTGCTTGTCGTTGATTATCATTGAAATATGCAGGAACTGTAATTACAGCCTTGTTTATTGTATCACCGGTAAATGCTTCAGCATCACGTTTAATTTTCTGGAGAATAAACGCGGAGATTTGTTGAGGTTTGTACTCTTTTCCTTGTATTTTATACAAGAAATCTTCTCCCATCTTTCGTTTTGCTTCACGAATAGTATTATCAGGATTTGTTACTGCTTGTCTTCTCGCAGGTTCTCCGACTAGAAGTTCACCATCCTTTGAAAATGCTACAACTGATGGAAATGCTTTGCCAGCTACAGTTGTACCTTCTGCTGCAGGTATCAATGTTGGTTTTCCACCCTGCATAACAGACGCAGCGGAGTTACTTGTTCCTAGATCAATACCAATAATTTTTTCAGCCATATTTTACACATTCTTTAATTTTATTTCTTTGATACAATAACCTTAGATGGTTTTAAAATAGCTTTGCCAGAAATATAGCCTTTAGATACCTCTTGAGTAATTGTTCCTTCGTCGAGAGTCTCATCTACAATCATAGAAACAGCCTCATGAATTTGTGGATCAAAAATTTCTCCAACTGCATCTATCGGTTTAATATTATTTTCATGAAGTAATGATTCCATATTTTTTATTATAGCTTGAAGACCATTTGTATCAATATTATCTTTTGATAAGACATTAACTGCTCGAATGAAATCTTCATAGATATTAATAAAATTCAAAAGTAGATCGTTAGTTTTACTTGAAACTCTTTGAGATACTTCAACTTGTGTTCGTCTTTCTAAATTCTGATAATCAGCTAATGCACGTTGCCATTTGTCTTTTAGATCAGAATTTTCTGCTTCTAGTTTCTTAATTTCATCTGATAGTTTTTTCATCATTTCTGTTGATTTTCCCATTTCATCAGTTGCTCTATCAATAATATTTTGTTGCTGTTCAGTTGTCAATGGTTCTTCAACGTTTGATTCTTTATCTTCAGACATAGTTTTTCATTAAGTTATGACAATATTATTTTTGTGCTATTAATTGGCACAATGGATTAGCTTTGAGTATAATTAATTCATCATCAGTATTATTTTTCATCATATAATCGAAATCGTATTTTGAGCAAACAACTACAATTGTAGTTTTATCATTTTGAAATATATCTATTGGTTGACTAATTGATTCAACGTCACCAATGTAATCTTTGAGTTTAGTTTCCAGTTCTTGAAGTTTTTCAATTTTTTCACCTTTCATTTCATGTTGATCTAGAGTCCATAAAAGTAGAATTTTTGTTCTACTTGCCTTTAATTCATTTTTCTTTAAAATTAATCTAGTTTCATCAATCAATCGTTTAATGTATCCATCCAATCCTTTCATACTTCCATTAATGAGATACATCAAACTACTTGCACCTTCAAACGAGCTACTTAGAGATCTTAAATCAAATAGACCATCAATCAGATCATCAAGGAAAAGTTCTCCTAATTTTTCTGAATTTAAATCAGATTTAGTTACAGAATCTTTCGCAAATTTACAAACTTCAAGTATACTTGTTTGACTAGAAAACTGTTTTAAGATATCTATAGCATGGAAATATTCTGATGAGCTTAATGTTAAAAAATTGAAATTTTTATCATTAGCAAATAATTTTTTTAGTATTTCATTTTCGTCTCCATCTGATGAACCAATGTACGGTTTTATCGTAGATTCTTTTGAAAGAGGGTAGTAAAAATATGAGACATTTTTACCAACCTTTAATCCTGTAACATGTTCTAGTAAGGATATATTTTCGGAATTTCCACCAAAACCAGTACCTAATCCATAAACAACATTACAACCTTTTTTGATATTTGATACGGCATCTTTGAATTTTGAATTTATTTCAATTTTGGTATCTTGACCGATTTTTCTAATTCGGGGTGCAAAAATTAGTACTTGTGCTTTAGAGATGGCTGCATCAATTGACGTCATTGCAAGTAGCGGTTCATCGTCTTTTAATGCCTGAACAGAAGGATATGATTTGGCAATATCCTGTTTGATAGATATTGCTGAAGGAGTAGATTCATCAATTATTTGAACTTCACCGCCATTAAGAGCAATCTTACATGCAAGGGAATAACCTTCAGTACTTAGTCCATAAATCACAACTTTTGTCGCCATGAAGTACTATGATATCAAGACTAAGAAATACTTATTGCACTTATCCATTAAGTGCTAATACTTGAAGATCTGGTTTGACATTTTAACACCAAAACAATACTTGTTTTTTGAATATTTTATACAAAAACTTAGAAAACAACACAAGATTGTTTGTACATCTAGAAGATATGAACAAGTGAATGGTATTGAACAATTTGGTTCAGTTAATCCAGTAATAATTGGAAGACACGGTGGTAAAAATAATGTGAATAAATTACTAGCAAGTTTGGATAGAACTAAACTATTAACAAAGAAAATTGAAAAATGGAGACCAGATTTATTGATTAGTTTCTGTTCTCCAGAGGCATCTAGAGTTGCATATGGAATAGGTGTTTCACACATAGCATTTTCAGATTCACCTCAAGCAACAGCGGTAATGAAATTATCACTACCGTATGCTACAAAATTGTTAACACCATGGATTATTCCAAAACAAGATTTTGATGGATTTGGCATAGATTATAAAAATATCATAAGATATAGGGCAATTGATGCAGGAGTAATTATTAAAAATTATAAGAAAAATAAACAAAAGAAGTTGAATGGTGGTAAAATAATTCTAATTCGACCTGAAGAATCTGAGGCAGCATATATTACAAAAGAGAGTAAAACCATCAAAATTATTAAAAAAATTGTTAAAGAATTTCCTGATGAAAAAAAAATTGTGTTGTCTAGATATAAAGATCAAACTAAAAATCTAAAGAAAATTTTTGGAAATAGTATTTCTCTTTTGTCAAAACCAGTTAATGGAAAGGAATTATTAAACAATGTAGATTGTTTTGTCGGATCAGGAGGAACAATGACTGCAGAATCAGGATTATTAGGAATTCCAACTATTTCATTAAATTCAGTGCCAAACAGAATTGAAGAGTTTTTGGTTGAAAAGGGTATAATTGTTAGAAGTGAAAATCCAGATAGAATTTATAGAGAAATTTATCAAACATTGAATAATCTACAGATTATAAAGAAAAAGAAAATAAAAGCTAGAAAATTGATTGCATCATTCGAGGATCCATATCAAGTTCTTTTAAAAACTATGAAATCATTATAAAATAATATTATAGGGGTAGATTATTTTTTATTTAGAAGCCCAGTAGTGTAGCGGCAAGCATAGGGGCCCTTGGAGCCTTTGACCTCGGTTCGAGTCCGGGCTGGGCTATCTTTTTTTAAAAATCTAATTTTGTTAGTAATTTTGTTGCAATAACAAATAGAATTGCAGCTAATCCAACTAAAACTAACATTTCAATAATTACGAAATCTGTAACTTGACCAAAAATTCCAGCTCGTATGATATCTACCAAATACGATAACGGATTTAGATAAAATATAGTTGCTAATGGTTGAGGTGCGCCTTGAACAGGATAAAATGCCGTACTTGCAAATGCACAAAAAAGAAACACTGTGTTAATAATTACATTAAATCCTTCACTAGAACGAAGTTTTACAGAAATTATTGATGCAATTGAGCCAAATAATATTGCACCAACTACTGAACCAAAAATTATCAGAGGAATGGTCACAATATTAAATTCAACAGAGTCAAAAAATACAGGATAACCTACTGCTGTGATTAATGCAGCACTAAATAATCCAATAATTCCAATTGTTACAATGTTACTTAGGATGTAATGAGTTCTAGTGAATGGGCCAGACATGATTTGTTCAAACATACCATGGCGTCTATCGTTCCAGATAATTATTCCAGAAATTAATGTACTATTCATAATGTTAAAACCAATCATACCAGATGCAAGAAATGCAGGATAATCTAGATTTTTTCCTCCAAATGGAACACTATCAATTAATGCAGTGTAAGCAAAACCTGCGACAAAAATATAGATTAATGGAAAAAGTATTTGCCAAATAATAAATCCAGGATTAATAGAAATTGTTAGATTTCTATTTACTAGTCTAATTATTGGATTAATTCGAATCACCCACTACTTTGAGAAATATCTCTTCCAGATTTGTTGGAATTGCAGATAAATCGTTTATTTTTGTGTCAGTTTCATTTAAAATTTTTAAAATATTCATTAATACAATTTCAGATTTTGTAGAATTAATTATGACAGTTGGTTCAGGTTCTAGTTTGATTTGACATTCTGGAATTGTAGATAATTTAGATTTTAGTTCTTCAGAGACTGTAGAAATATGAATTTTAATTGTTTTTTCATGACCGAATCTATTTTTTAATTCAGATGGAGAATCAACTGCCATTATCTTTCCATTATTTATGATTGCAATGTTATCACAAAGATATTCAGCTTCAGATAGGACGTGAGTTGTATAGAAAATTGTGAGTCCAGAGTTTTTTACTTGTTCTCTGAGAAAATCCAGTAATTTCCTTCTTGCAGCAGGATCTAAGCCAACTGTAGGCTCATCTAAAAATAACAAGTCCATATCGTGCATGAACTCTCTTGCTACCTGTACTCTTCTACGTTGACCAATTGATAGATCATCCATCTTCTTTTTTCTAATTTCTTCTAGACCAAAAGCAGAAAGTAGTTCTTCGGTTCGTTTCTTTCGTATTTTTTTATCAATATTCCACATCATGCCATATTTTTCAAGAGATTTTTCAGCTGAAAGAGTTGGTTCATAGCTAGGTTGTTGTAAAACTACTCCAATTTTTTTTCTAATTTCAAGAGGATGTTTGGCTGAATCTATGCCTAGTACAGAAATTTTGCCATTAGAAGGAGAAATTAGAGTTGTTAAGAGTTTGATAACAGTAGATTTTCCCGCACCGTTTGGTCCTAAAAAACCAAAAACCTGACCAGATTCTATTTGAAGATCAACACCATCAACTGCAACAGTTGAAGCATATTTCTTTCTCAAGTCTTTTGTTTCAATACATAGCATAATTGAGATTTATACAAACCACTAATGTGTTTAATGATAATTTTATTAACAATCTCTTTCTTGTAATAATAATTGTCTGAATTTGAAGAATTAATATCAAAATTATTGGAAAAAGTTCCTGAATTATCTAGATCGGTAATTGAAGAGAGAATAAACGAGAAAAAAGAAAAAGTGGGCGCAGGCTACCTAACAGATCAAGGAGCTATTTTCCTAGTTGCAGCAGATTTAGGCGTATCACTAGAACAAACACAAAATTCAGAAGTAGCAATAAAAGATCTCTACATTGGAGCAAAAGAAGTAACGTTAGAAAGTCGAGTTTTGAATATTTCACCTACAAAACAGTTTACAAAAAAAGATGGCTCTTCGTTTTCTTTGAGAACAATTACAGTTTACGATAATAATTCTACAGCAAGTGTAAAACTATGGGATGAGAAAGCAAATCTTCCAGGACTTGAAGAACTAAAACCTGGAGACCTGATTAAAATTATCAAAGCATATGTAAAATCAGATTTAACAGGTGCACCTACAATAAACATTGGTTCGGGTGCAACAATAGAAACATCAGAATCAGAAAGTGACATTGTCTCAATTGATTCAAAAATTAGTGATGTTAGTGAAATTAAAGATGATCAAAGAGACCTGATTGTTGCAGGAACATTAGGTAGTGCAATGAGTCTACTTGAATTTACAAATTCAAAAGGTCAACCTTCAAAGGCTTTAAAATTTAGATTAAGAGGTGAAAACAAAAATTTAGTCAACGTAGTGCTTTGGGGAAAAGATGAATCAATTCTTCCAAAAGTAATTACACAGGATGCCAAAGTCAAATTGTTTGGAGTTAGGACAAAAACTGGAATGCAAGGACTAGAAATTCATGGAAATGATGCAACAATAATTGATGTTGAAGGAGATGCAGAAATTCAACCTACAATAGTAAGACTTCTAGCAATTGAAAAGGATCAAGCAGGTAATACAACAGGCTTAGCCATAGATAAATCAAAAAAATTGGTTAGAATTACAGATGTTGCAAATACAATTGGTAGTTTTGTTAAAGATGATATTTTAGAATGCATGCCATCAAAGATTTTTGGAAATACAATGCAAATTGATCAAGACTCATTTGTAAGAAAAATTGATGATAATACAGTTCCAACTGTAGCAGAAATTAGAACAAAGATTACAGAAGTTAGTGAAGGTAATGATTATTCAGTAGAGGCAATTGTTCTAAAAGCACCAGAAAGAAAAGATATTCAAACTAAAAATGGTGACAACATACAACTATCGGAAATGTTTGTCGAAGATGATAGTGGACAAGTTTGGATTAAAGGATGGAGACAGCAAGCAGACCTGATGGATAGTTTTACACTAGGAGACATAATTACAATTTTAGGAGTTAATGCAAGACCTGGACTAGAAGGAAAATTAGATTTGGTATTGACACCTTATTCAAAAATAATTAAGAAAAACTAATCTTTCCAAAATCCTCTTGTCAAAGTATAGGTTTTTTCTGCGATAATGATTTGTTTTATCAAATAATCATCATCATCTTCTACTCTATTTTTTAAAATTCTAGCTCCGGTATCAGGACCAACTCCATAAGCAGCCATAACGATCAATGCTGTTTTTCCAAAACTAGACAATAATGATGATACTTTCCAGGCTTTGTCAAAATTCTTTTTTTCATCAGGAGTTAATTTTTTTCCTTGATGCTTTTTTTGAATTGTTTTTACAAGTTCATGATCGTATTCATAAGTACAGGTAATCTGTTGACCCTTGCAATATTTACATTTTAACGGGTGTGTTTCACTAGGAGTCATAACACGTTGCCAGAGTCCACATCGTGCACAAATCAATCGTTGTTTAGTCTCCATGAGACGTTTTCTAACTTTTAGTAACATTTCTTTGTCTATACTTGCAGGATTTGTATACGACATCACAGTTTGATCTAATACTGGTTCTGCCAATTTAGAAAATTTATCAACATCAATCCATTCAATCTCAATTTCATTTTGTTTAATTAACTCAATAATTTTTTGAGCACCTTCAAGATCAAATTTTTCATGAAATAATTCTCTAAATGCCTCTTTTACAAGAGGAGTATTGATATTTCGTTCAAAATCATATCTAACTTCATTTTTTACATAGACATCACCTCGGTCGTAAAAACCAAATTTCTTTCCCACACAGAATGTTTTCCAAGTAACATCATTTTTGCCTTTTAGCGCTACTGACATTATTTCATTAATATCAAAATTAGAAGAAAATACATCAGTAATGTGTTTTTTTGTAAATTTAGACTCAACAGATAAAAGAATTCTATATGCATCAGAACTAGATTTAACTTTAGAAGCTAAAGAAGCATCTAACATCGTCTCCAAAATAATTTTTAATGTTGAATTAATTTTTGTTCCAAAACATGAATGCAAAATTAATACACTTTGTTGTGGAAGTCGATGTGATTCTATAACGATTGTTTTTTCATCGGGCATTTTAATAAAATCTAAATTTGAAACTACATCATTCATCATTTTTACTGAACCGTTACGAACTCTAGTCCTAAAGCTTCCAACTTTGTTAGCAGTTTTATAATCTACAGGTATGTTAACACCTTCCCATTTAGGAACCGGTATTTCTTTTGATGATCTAATAGGTAAAACATTCACTTTGAATGCTTTTTCATCTATATTCAAAACTCTCCATTGAGACCCACGTAAAACAAAAATTTGATCCTTATCAAGATCACCTACAAATCTTTGATCTAATGTACCAATGAATTTATTCTCTATTGTATCAATTACCTTGAATTTTAAAATATCTGGAATAGTTGATAGATTTTGAAAGTGGTATTTTGTTGCAAAGAAAGCATTATTTTTTTTATATTCAGTTTTTTCTTTATTAAAAATTATTAAATTTTGTTCCTCAATAATATCTAAAACATCAAAAAACTCTTCTAGCGTGATATCTCGAAATGGATAGGCTTGTTTTGTTAATTTGAGCGCAGCCTCAATGGGAACGTTTCCTACTTGCATAGATAATCCAACTAAATGATGTGCAAGGACATCTAATGATCCATTGTGAATTCTTTGTTCTTCAATTGAGCCCTCTTTGATTCTTTCAATTATTGCTTGAATCTCAAATTCATCATCTGCACTTTCAGTAATAATTAATCCTCTAGCAGAATCACCTCGATTATGTTTACTTCTTCCAATTCTCTGCATAAATTTTGAAACTTGTCTTGGTGATCCATATTGAATAACTAATTCTACAGAACCGATATCAAGACCTAATTCAAGTGATGAAGTACAAACAACTATACCAGATTTTCCTTCTCTAAGAATATCTTCAGTTTCCTCTCTGACTTGCCTTGAAAGTGAACCATGATGTAATTCAACATTAAGTGACGTTTTCTGTTTTAAAATAGATGATAAACGTTCAGATTCTCCTCTTGAATTTGTAAATAATAAAACTGGAGATGTAATTTGTTCTTTTTTTACATATTCGATAATTTTAACGGCAACATCATCCATAATTCCATCAACAAATACAACATCTACATCATAATTTCTAAGAGATGTATCGTGTATTAGTTCAAATTTCCTTTTTGAACCAACTAAAAAACGCCCAGCTTCCTCAGGATTACCAACGGTAGCAGATAATCCAATACGATGAATTTCATTTTTTGATTTTATTTGTAACCGTTCAAGACTAAGAGATAATTGTGAACCTCTTTCACTTGCAAGCAGTTCATGAACTTCATCTATGACCACCCATTCTAATTCAGATAATGCTTCAAGATGTTTTTTTTGTGATAATAAATTTACAAGTGTTTCAGGTGTTGTAATTAAAATATCTGGAGGATTATCGGTAATTCTTTTTCTATTTGCTTGTGAAGTATCACCATGTCTAATTTCAATTTTCAAATCTTCATTTTCTGCATAATTGATAATTCTTTTGAAGACATCTCGGTTTAAAGCTCGTAATGGAGTTATGTAAAGTACTTTAATTTTATTTGGGATTTTTCTAGTTTTTAGTTTAGAAAATATTGGAATAGTTGCACATTCAGTTTTACCAGAACCAGTTGGTGCTATAATTAAACAATTTTTTTCTTCTAGAATTTCAGGTATTGCTTCTTTTTGAATTTCAGTTAGAGTTTCAAATCCTATTGATTTGAATTTTTTTGAAATTGTATGATCAAGTATCTTGTTTTTTCTCTTGTCTAAGTCTAGTTCGTTCATAAATCATCACACCTGCAACACCTAATGCTAATAAAATTACAGTAATGGTAGGAATAGAGTCAAAGAAATCAGCCATATCATAATTTATTCAAACGACGTTAAATAGATTCAGTTTCTTCTATTCCAGAATTTGTTATTTTATAATGAAATTTTGTTTCTTGAATAAATGGAGATGAAACTTTACAAATATACTTATTTTTGATTTTTTCAAGTTGAATTTTTTGATGAATGTAATTTTCAAGATGTATGTGCATTCTTTGATATTTTATATCATCATGAGAAAAGATTTGATTAGTAATTATAATTGGAATATTCTTTAATTGAGTTAATTTAGAAAGTTTGATCATATAATTACCAAAATTAGTATTTTTTTCAATTAGATGCTCTTTTTTTGAATATTCAAACGAAAATAGATCAGTTATGTTATCAATTATGAGTAAAGAAAAATCATCATTCTCAAGATTTTTTAAAATTTCAAATTGTTTTTGAGTATCAGTCACATGTGAAACATGTAGATTTTCAAGTATGGATGGAGATAAATTTCGGGATTGTATAATTTGAAGAAAACGTTCAGGTCTAAATTCAACGGTGGTGTCAATAAATAATATTTTTTTATTATCATTCAAAGATTCAATTGCAAATTGTAAAGCAAGTTGTGTTTTTCCAGTTCCACGTAAACCTGAGATCTCAGTAATTATTCCATTTTGCAGTCCACCTGAGAAAATTTTATCTAATGAATCGATCTGTGAGGAAATCATATAATAAATAATAAATAATAAAAATAAAAAGTTCTTTCTAATCTAAGCAAGACTTTATATTCTCTAGAAATTCGATTCATCACAAGAGAAAATTTATGTCACAAACTACAGCTGCTAAAAGACCACTTACAACTTTACAAAAGAATGTAAAAAAAACTGTAATTGTAAGATTAAAGAATGAAGTCGAGTATAAGGGTAAAATGAAAAATGTTGATTCTTACATGAATTTGATTATGACCGAAGCTGAAGAATTAGTTGATGGCAAAACAGTTGGTAAATTTGCTAGAGCAATTTTAAGAGGTAATAACGTACTATTCATAAAATTAGAAGACGAAATCTAATTTTATAATCATGACCAAAAATTATCTATTTACATCTGAATCTGTTACCGAAGGTCATCCAGACAAGGTTTGTGATATGATATCAGATTCAATTTTAGATGAGTATCTTAGAGGTGACCCAAATTCAAGAGTTGCAGTAGAAACAATGACAACAACTGATTTTGTGGGAGTAGCAGGAGAAGTTACATCAAAAGCAAGTTTTGATATTGAAAGCGTTATACGAAAAACAATTACAGAAATTGGTTATGACAATCCAGATTTGAAATTTGATTCACACTCTTGTGAAGTAATGATAAAATTAGACCCACAAAGTCCACATATCTCTCAAGGCGTTACTGCAAATGACGAAAAAGAACAAGGTGCAGGTGATCAAGGTTTAATGTTTGGATATGCTAGTAATGAAACTGAAGAGTTAATGCCACTACCAATACTTTTGGCTCATAAATTAACAAAAAAATTGACAGATGTTAGAAAAAGTAATCAACTAACATGGGCAAGACCTGATGGAAAATCCCAAGTATCAATTAGATATGAAGATGATAAACCAAAAGCAATTGAAGCAATAGTACTTTCTACACAACATTCTCCAGAGATAACAAATGAAGAGATAACATCACAATTAATTGAACATGTAATCAAACCAGTCTGTGGAAGTCTGTGGAATGAAGATATCAAAATTCATGTAAACCCAACAGGTAAATTTGAAATTGGCGGACCACATGGAGATGCTGGCTTAACTGGAAGAAAAATAATTGTAGATAGTTATGGTGGAATGGGTCGACATGGTGGCGGAGCATTTTCAGGAAAGGATCCATCAAAAGTAGACAGATCAGCATGTTACATGTGCAGATATGTTGCAAAAAATATTGTTGCTGCAGGTTTAGCAGATAGATGCGAAGTACAAGTTGCTTATGCAATTGGAGTTGCAGAGCCAGTTTCTTTAATGGTAAATACATTTGGTACAAATAAAATTTCAGAGGATAAAATTGAAGAATTAGTTAAAAATAATTTTGATATGAGACCAGCAGGAATTGTATCACAATTAGATTTGAAAAGACCAATTTACAAAAAGACCGCAGCATATGGTCATTTTGGTAGAAATGAGCCAGAATTCAACTGGGAAAAAACAGACAAAGCTGAAAAATTGAAAACAGAATCAGGCATTTAATGATTCAATTTTTTTAAATTTAAAACCACATAAATTTTGTAATTTTTTATGATTTCCAACATAGTTACCAACTAGTATATTCAAATCTTCAACACCATATTCAAAATTAATGTCATTTAATGCTTTTTTATATGCCAGTTCAAGATTTATTTTTTTAATTTTTATCTTAGAAGATACAGATTTTTTTATAAGATTTTGAAATGTTATTTCATTAGGTCCTACTAGATCAATGATTTTATTTGAAAATTTTGATGAGTGTAATGCAGCATTTATGCACATACAAACATCATCAATTGATATTGGTTGGAGAAGGAATTTTCCAGAACCTGGTACAAGTACCTGTTTTTTTATAAGTTGTTTAGAAATATTTTTTGTCAGATAGTCATCATTGCCTAGAATGTATGAAGGTCGAAATATTGTATATTGAAGACCAGAATTTTTTATTAATTGTTCAGCATTGAATTTAGAAATAAAATATGAAGAACGTGAATTTTTTGATACTCCTAAACCACTAAAGTAAATTATATTTTTAATATTATTTTTTTTACAAAGATTAATCACAGTTTTTGTTAATTCAATGTTAACTTGTACAAATGAATCCTGATTAACAGATTCTGAACCAACTCCCGCAAGATGAACAAAATGTAATGAATTTTTTAATGAAGGGAATTTATTTTTTTTAAAATTTTGGCGAGATATTGGAATTGATGAAATCCCATTTACAGAGAGAAATTTTTGTAGGTTTTTTCCAACAAAGCCCTTTGCGCCAGATATAACCACACGATCAATAATTTTTGTACGCATGATGAGATGATAAAATATTTTATTTTAAACATATCCAGAGAAGGTACATGACAACAAAAATTCATGTGAAATTTGGTAAGAATGCGCAAGAATGTAGAGAGATTTTAGGAGTGACTAAAGATTCCAGTCATAAAGAGATCAAACAGGCTTATAGAAAATTATCATTGAAATACCATCCAGATAAAAATAATGAAATCAATGCTAGTAAAAAATTCAAAGAGATTACAGAAGCATATCAATATCTAAAATCTCATCGAAAAAACCAATCAAATAAAGATGAACATGTATCAGGAGAAGACTATCAAAATTTTTGGAAAGCACAAGGAGAAAAGATGGGAGACGATATGAGATTTAATTTTGAGGAATTGAGAAGAGAAAATCAAAAATTTGGAGGAGATTATAATCAAGAGACACATAATAGAGAGAAACCAATATCACAAAAAACAACACATTTGTTACTTTATGGGGGATTAGGTGTTGTTACATTATGGATTATTCTTAATGAAATTCTTAGTTTGTAACAAAAGTTATTACATAAAAAATTAAAAATTTCACGTGGATACAAATCCAGAAACTAAAAAGAAATTACGCACAGGATTTACAACAGGAAGTTGTGCTACAGCATCATCAAAGGCAGGAATTTTATCAATTATTAATCAAAAGAAAATTGAACAAACAGATATCATATTACCAAAACGCTCAAGATTAGATATTAAAATTAATTCATGTGAATTTACCAAAAATTCAGCAAAGTGTTCTGTAATAAAAGATGGGGGAGATGATCCGGATGTAACACATGGTGCAGAAATTATTGTTGATGTTGAATTAACAAACAAAATTGATGAGATTGAAATTGATGGCGGAGAGGGCGTAGGTCGAGTTACTAAGCCAGGATTAGGATTAGAAATTGGAAGTGCTGCAATTAATCCAACACCAAAGAAAATGATTTTGGAAAATGTTAGAGAAGCTGGTGAAGAGTTACTTAAAAAAAATGGAATCAAGATTACAATATCCGTACCAAAAGGAAAAGAATTAGCAACAAAAACAGATAATCCAAGAATTGGAATAATGGGAGGGATTTCTATTTTAGGAACAAGTGGAATTGTAATTCCATATTCAACTGCATCGTTTGCAGCAGCTATACGACAACAGATTGCAGTTGTAAGTTCTATGAATGATGACTATGTTGTTTTAACAACTGGAGGAAGAAGTGAAGACTTTGCAAGAGAAATTATAGAATTACCAGATCATTCATTTATTCAAATGGGAGATTTTTCAGGTTACACAATTAAACAATGTGCAAGAAAAGAATTGAAAAAAGCATATGTAGCAGGATTTATTGGTAAATTAGCAAAAATGGCAGCAGGTGTAAAACAGACTCATGTGAAAGGTGGAAAAGTAGATATGAAATTTCTTTCTGAACTTGCAAAAAGATGTGATGCAAAATCAGAAACCATTAGTAAAATTCTAGGTGCAAATACTGCTAGAAATGTTCAAGAGATCATTATGGAAGACAAAGTAGAAGGATTTTTTGATCAAATTACAAATGAAACATGTAAACAAATGATGCAACACTCAGAAGGAAAGATTCCAGTTGAGGTAATACTGTTTGATTTTGATGGTAAAGTGTTATCTAGAACAGAAATTGAGACAGGGACACTTTAGAAATAGAGTAAGGCATTTAATTAATTCAGAATTTTTAATATTATGAAGAAAATAGCTGTTTTAGCAATTACAAAAAATGGAATAGAAATAGGTTTAAAATTAAAAGAACATTTTTCAGATTTTGAGATATTTGCACCAATAAAATTTTCAAATGATAATGAAAAAATTCAATGGTATGAGGAGTCTACAACTCAAAAGATTGTTGATTTGTTCAAAAATAACGATGGAATAATTTGTTTATTTTCATTAGGTGCAGTAATTAGATTACTTGCGCCACATATCAAAGATAAAAAAACAGATCCTGCAGTAATCGTGATTGATGATAATGCAAATTTTGTGATTAGTGTTTTATCAGGACATTTAGGAGGAGCGAATGAACTTTCAAATGAAATTGCAAAGAAGATGGGTGCTACTCCGGTCATCACTACAGCAGCAGATGTTAACAAAACTATAGCAGTAGATCTTGTTGGAAGAGAATTTGGTTGGAAAATTGATGATGATAGTAATGTAACTAGAATTAGCGCATTCATGGTAAACAAAGAAAAAATTGGAGTTTTTCAGAATACAGGTAAAAAAGAATGGTGGAAAGGAAAACTACCAGAAAATATTACATTTTTTTCAAACATAAAAGATTTGAAAGATTCTGATTCTAAGGGATATTTGATAATTACAAATGACCAAATCAATGATGAGGAAGTATTGAAAGATTCTGTAGTATATAGAGTTCCAAATTTGGTTGTAGGAATAGGATTACACTGGGATACATCTAAAGAAACTATTTTGAATGGAGTAAATGAAACATTAGAAAAATTTGAATTAAAACAAAATCAAATAGCTAGGTTTGTATCTATTAAAAAAGACAAAGATATCATAGGACTGATTGAATTGGGTAAAGAGATGAATGTACCAATAGAATACATTGACAGAGAAGAGCTAGCAACAATCACTGCACCAAATCCTTCAAAGACAGTTCAAGCGTTTGAAGGAACCGCGAGTGTTTCAGAAGCTGCTGCAATAAAATCATCAGAAGGTGAATTAATAGTTGAGAAACAGAAATTTCCACCTAATCTAACAGTGGCTATAGCGAGGATGGTAAAATGAAAAGAGGATTAATGATAATTGATAGAGGAAGTAGAGAAAGAGAAGCTGGTGAAGAGTTAGAGATGATTTGTGAAAAAGTTAGAGAAAAAGGAAATTATGATTTTACAGAGTTTTGCTTTTTAGAAGTTGTTCCACCATTTATTGAAGATGGAATGGATGTATGTTTAAAAAAAGACGTTGAACAAATGACAATAGTTCCATATTTTCTATATCCAGGAAGAAAAGTGAAGATTGCAGTAGCAGATGCAATGAAGTATCAAAAAGATACAAAGATCAAATTTCTAGTTACAAAACCAATGACTATGCATAAAAAATTAGTAGAATTAGTAGATAACAGAGTAATTACCACATTAAGAGAAAATTCAGTAGATATTCCAAAAGAAAATGTGGATGTACTCATTATTGGACATGGAAGTAAAGATCCAAATTCAGGAATATCGATTGATTATGTTGTAGATGAGCTAAAACCATCTTATAGAAATGTCAGTCGCTGTTATTTAGAAATTGAAGGACCGACAATAGAAGAAGGAATACAGGCATGTCAGAAGAATAGTCCAGAAGTTTTGATAATTGTTTTTTATTTTTTACATGAAGGGGCTCATGTGAAGATAGATGTCAATAACGATCTATTACCAGCTTTAGACAATGCAAATTTAAAGAAAGTATTTGTTACAAAACACTTAGGTACAGATGAAAAAATGATTGATTTAATTTTAGAAAGAGCTAAAGAGGTAGAAGATGCAAACTAGGAAAGGACAAGAGATAGAAGATGAAAGTATGCAGATCATTGAAAATGAGATAGGTTCTCATCCATACAATGAAATGGAATGGCCAATTGTTAGAAGAATAATTCATTCAACCGCAGATTTTGATTTTGCTAGAGAAAATAAGCTTCTTTTTCATAAAGATGCAATTTCAAATGGAATTAATGCATTAAAAAATGGACAGAGCATAGTTGCAGATGTGAATGGTGTTATTGGATTAATGAATAAACAAAATCCAAAAGATTTTGGAAATAGTATGATTTGTAATATTTCAGATCCATCTTTAATGGAATCTGCAAAAAAAGCAGGAAAAACTAGAGCACAGATGTCTATGAGAGTAGCTGAAAAAGAAATTGATGGAGGAATTGTTGTTGTAGGAAATGCCCCAACTGCACTTTTAGAAGTAATGGAAATGTTTAGAGAAGGATTGGTAAAGCCTGCATTGGTTGTTGGCATGCCAGTAGGTTTTGTTTCTGCAGTGGAATCAAAAGACGAGTTGTCAAAAACAGAAATTCCATTTATAACAAATATTGGTCGTAAAGGAGGAAGTCCTTGTGCATCTGCAATAATTAATGCATTATACAAATTGTTAAGACAAGGAATTAACTAAATTTTTAAAGTATTTTGAATTAAATTTAAAGCAAATTT
The DNA here is from genome assembly GCA_028345965.1 of Candidatus Nitrosopelagicus sp. Classification (GTDB taxonomy): domain Archaea; phylum Thermoproteota; class Nitrososphaeria; order Nitrososphaerales; family Nitrosopumilaceae; genus Nitrosopelagicus. The sequence goes on along the minus strand of JAOMEP010000002.1, from coordinate 78,665 downwards.
TGCACTATCAAAATAAAGATGACAGTATGATGCTATTGTATTATATTCAGTTATTGCATCTTTATGTGATGAAATTCCTTCACCAATTTTTAAATCATAAAGAAATTTTGAATCTTTTGGTACGTTAATTATTTTTGAATAGTGAAATTCATGTGCACGGAAATTACGTGGTTTAGATAAAATACAATTTGAATTAATTTTTCCCTCAGTGTAATTTAATGTCATTTTTTTTGTCATTATAGTATCTACATCAAATAGACCAACCATTTTTGATTTTTTCTTTCCATAGGTAATTGAATTTGTAAGATACATGAGTCCACCACATTCAGCATAAATTGGCGTTCCATTTTCAGCATTATTTTTTATAGATTTTTTCATTGACGAGTTTTTTGCTAGTGATGAAGCCAAAATTTCAGGAAAACCACCACCAAGATAAATTAAATCACAATTTGGAATTTTTTTATCATTAATTGGACTGAAAAATTTTATTTTTGCACCTTCACGTCTTAATGCTTCAATGTTGTCATGATAATAGAAATTAAATGAATTATCAAGTGCAATAGCAACTGAGATTTTTGATTTTGTGGTTTTTACAGATTTTATTTTATTTAAAGAGGATGCTGTTTTACAAATTTTTTCAATTAGATCAAAATCAAGATAATCAGAAATCTCTTTTGAAATTTGTCTAATTTTATTATGAAGATGTTTTTGTTCTCGAACAGGAATTAACCCTAAATGTCTTGATTCTAAATTAGCTGATGGATTTTTTGGAATAACACCAATTATTGGAATTTTGAGATTTAGTAAAGCAGCTCGGCAAAGATCTTCATGTTTTTTACTTCCAATTTTGTTTAAGATAATTCCAGAGATTCTTGAGTTTTTGTGAAATTTAATAAATCCTAATGCGGTTGCAGCGATTGAACGAGAAGTTTTACTTGCATCAAGAATTAAAATTACAGGTGATTCAAGTAGTGTTGCAACATGATGTGTGCTTGCAAGATTTGATTTTCCTCCAAATCCATCATAGTAACCCATTACACCTTCAATAATTGAAATATCTGATTTTGAATTTCTTGTAAAGCTTTGAATTAATTCTTGTGTTCCCATTAACCAAACATCTAAGTTTTTAGTTTCATTTTTTGAAATAGAACTCAAGTAACTTGGATCAATATAATCAGGTCCAACTTTGAATGGTTGTACTGAAAAACCTCTTTTTTTTAGCCCATAAATTATTGCACTAGTGATTGATGTTTTCCCAACACCACTAGTCGAACCTGCAATTACTAATCTTGGAACTCTCAATTTCTTTTGTTAATGTTGTTTTTTATTTAAATGGATTTAATTTAATATTTACAATGTTTTTACTAGATGATTTTCTTGTGTAGATATGAGCAAAGAGGGATTGGTAATTGTTTATACAGGAAATGGAAAAGGTAAAACCACTGCAGCATTAGGTCTGGCAATGAGAGCAATTGGTTATGAGCACAAAGTGTGCATGTTACAATTCATCAAAGGATCATGGCATTATGGAGAAATGGATTCTTCAAAGAAATTAGAACCAAATTTTGAATTAATTGCAATAGGAAAAGGATTTGTTGGAATATTAGACGACACGAGTACAAGAGAAGAACATGAAAAATATGCTGAAGAAGCATTAAGAATCTGCAGAGAAAAAATTTTTTCAGAAAAATATAATGTAATCATTCTAGATGAGATAAACTATGCAATTAATTTGGGTTTGATAGATGTACATGAAATAATAAAAATTATACAAGAAAAGCCTTCTAATTTAGATCTTGTTTTAACAGGAAGAGATGCAAAAGAAGAGATTATTGAGTTAGCAGATTTAGTTACAGAAATGAAAGAGATCAAACATCCATTCAAATCTGGAATAAAGGCAAAGAAAGGAATTGATTTTTAACCTTAACAGATAGAGAAAAAGTAGAATGGTATCAGATACGCAAGAATTACCAGAAACTGGTGAGATTGTAATTGCAACAGTGACAAAAATTAGTGATCATGGTGCTTACGTCACACTCGATGAATATAATAAAATTCAAGGATTTTTACACGTTTCAGAAATTGCTCCGGGATGGGTACGTAAAGTAAACAAGTACGTAAGAGAAGGAGAAAAGAAAGTCTTACTAGTAAAAAAAGTTGAAACCGGTAGAAAGGAAATTGATCTATCATTAAAACAAATTTCAAAAGATCAAAGAAAAAAGAAACTTCTTGATGTTAAAAGATTTGAAAAAGAACAAGGAATTTTAAAAAATATTCAAGAAAAATCAGTATTAACTACAAAACAAATTGAAGATTTAGAAGATAAATTTTTGTCAAAATATGATTCAGTTTATGATGCAATGTTGAATATTGCAATCAAAGGAAGTACTGAGATAGAAGATTTGAAACTTCAAAAGAAAGTAATGACAACTATTGAAGATATTTGTTCAAAAATGAAACTTCCATCAGTGGAATTAAGGGGAATTTTAGAGATTTCAAATAATCAATCCAACGGGGTTGAACTAATCAAAAAAACACTAAAAGATGCAGAAAATGTTGAAGATGCAAAAATAGAGATAACATATTTGGGTGCACCAAAATACAGATTAAGTTTAGTTTCTCAAGATTTTAAAACTGCAGAAAAATCTTTAAAACCAATTTTAGAAAAAATAGAAAAAAGTGTGAAAAAACAAAATGGAGTTTATGTTTTTACACGAGAAGAATCGATAAAGATTGGTGAAGGATAATGCGTTTTCAATTAAGAAAATGTACAGAATGTGGAGCATATACACTAAAAGAAATTTGTAGAAAGTGTGATCTAGCTACAAAAAGTGTACATCCTGCAAAATTTTCTCCAGATGATAAATATCTACGATATAGAATTGCCGATAAAGAATAAAGATGAGTCTTATCGCGTAATCACTAATTTTTGTTCTATTTTTATAACTATTTTGAATTATCTAGACACCAAACATAAATTCAGATTAAGAATGCATTAAGATTATTGAAAGTTAGACGAAAGAGACTCTTGAAAAATTGTAAAGAGATTACAGGTTGTGATATGTTAGTTGCATTAGAACCAGAAAATCTATTTTACATGACTGGATTTTGGGGGGAAGCAATTGGAATTTTAGAAAAGAATGGAAAGACTACGATTATTGCTCCAGAATTGGAAATTGGTCGTGCAAAAGAAGAAGGAATTGAATGTACAGTAATTCAATCTGATCGTGGAATGAGTTCTTTGTTAACATTGAAGAAATTTTTGAAAGGTAAGGTTTGTACAGATTGTCAGAATTATTCTGTAATGCAGTCTTTGAAAAAAACATTTCCAAAAATTAAAAATTCAATTGAGCCATTTAACAAATCAAGAGAAGTCAAAGATGACAATGAGATTAAAATTCTAAAAAAGGCATCTAAAATAATTGATGAAATGTTTGGAATTTGTCAGAAGAAAATTAAAGTAGGGCAAAAAGAATCAGAACTTCAAGCAATTTTGATGTCATATGCAGTAAAAAATGAAATGTTTGACACAGGATATCGTTCTACACTAAATCCATTAATTATTGCTGGTGGACCAAATGGAGCATTACCACATGCACAAGTTACTAATAGAAAATTTAAGAAAAATGAATTAATTGTCGTAGATTTAACATTACGTTACAAAGGTTATGTTTCAGATGCAACGCGAACATTTGCAGTAGGAAAAATTTCTACTGAAGAAAAAAATGTTTATGAAATTGTTAAAGAATCACAAAAAGCTGGACTAAAAGCTGTTAAACCAAACATAGATTGTAAAAAAATTGATGATGCATGTAGAAAAATCATTGATGAATCAGGTTATGGAAAATATTTCATTCATTCAACTGGACATGGTATTGGATTAGATGTACATGAATTACCAACAATTGGACCAAGAAGTTCTACAAAGTTAGAAAAAAATATGGCAATTACTGTAGAGCCAGGCATTTACATTCCAAAAAAGTTTGGTGTACGAATTGAAGATTCATTAGTTGTAACACAAAAAAACCCAATTCTTTTGCATAAATTTACAAAAGACTTGTGTGTCGTGTAATTTTTGAGGCTAAATAGATCAAAAGAGTTTATGAAGGTGTAGATCGGGAATATAGCTGTGCAGAAACAAGAAAACACAACGTACTTGAAAGCAATCACTATTCGTGATCCTAGTGATTTACATTCAATAAAAGAAGACATCAAAAAAGGAATGGTTCTCATTTTAAGAGTTACACCATTGGCACAATCAGATGTTGAAAAGTTACGTAAGGTTGTAGAGGAGCTTTATGTTATTGCACGTAATGCAGAAGCAGACATTGCAAGATTAGGAGAAGAAAGAATCATTGTAACCCCACCAAATGTAAAAATTTGGAAACCAGATTATGATTTAAAATAATTTTATAGCTTCTTGAACTTGTGGGTAATGAGTTGTAACTCGATACATTCTGTTAATTGCTGATGAAAGATTTTGAGATTTTCTTCTTTCTCCATGATTAACAAGAACTCTACGAAGTTTTGGTCTTAGTCTTTGTACATATGACATTAATTGATTATAATCACTATGACCACTAAATCCTTCAAGTTTTTCTGTACCACAATTAATTGAAACAACTTCAACTTTTCCGTCTCTTCCCATAATTGTCACTTGTCTTGCACCATCCATGACTCTTCGTCCTAAGGTTCCATTAACTTGATAGGAAACAAAAAGTATCTTATTTTTTGGATTTGGTGCAAAATTTCTGAAATATTCTAAAACGGGACCGCCTTCAAGCATTCCAGATGTAGCAATTACAATACATGGTGAATCTTCCCTTAACGGTTCATCTCTTCCATCTGCATGTTCAATATTTGTAAAGTATTCTGAATCAAATGGATTATCGTCTGTTTCTAGAATTTTCTGTTTTAGTGATCTTTCAAGATATTCAGGATGTGCTTCATGAATTGCAGTAGCTTCTTGAATCATTCCTTCCATGAAAACAGGTGATTCTGTTAATTGACCAGATTTCATATACTTGTCAATAACCATCATTAATTCTTGTGCACGTCCTACAGCTGGAATTGGAATTAGAACTTTACCACCACCTTTGAGAATTTCATTTACAGATTTGATGAATGCACCTTCAACTTCTTCTCTTGTTGGTTGAATGTCTTCTTTTGCACCGTATGTACTTTCGACTAATAGTGTTTCAACACGTGGAAATCTTGTATCAGCACTTTCTAAAAGCATACTTTTTCCATATTTTATATCACCAGAATAAACAAAATTATGATCACCATTACCAATATGAAAATGACATGATGCAGAACCTAAAATGTGACCTGCGTTTGCTAATACAAGTTTGATATCAGGTGAAATGTCTGTAACGGTTCCATACGAAAGACCAATTGTTTGTCTCATAATTTGATGAACGTCTCTTTCTGCATACATTGGTGTTCGACCTTGTGCACCTGCAACCTTGATCGCATCTAATTGAATTAAGTTCATCATAGGAAGGGTTGGTTCAGTACAATAAATTGGCCCTCTGTACCCATATTTTGTTAATACGGGTAAGAATCCGGTGTGATCTAAATGGGCATGCCCAATTACAATAGCATCTAACTCATCTAATGAAATATTTGCCCAGTCTAAACGAGGAAATGCTTCAGAAGGTGTTCTTGCACCAGGGTTAATTCCACAGTCAATTAACACCTTACTATCAGGAGTAGTCAAAAGCATACAGGAACGTCCGACTTGCCCAAATCCACCTAGTGTTAATAATGATACCTCAGATTTTTGTACAAGTCTAGGTCTAAAAATTTCTTCACCAACAGATTTTAGTTGTTTTGCTCTATCTGCAGATGAAATTTTTAATTGATAATTGATTGATTTGATTGTATTAGATGGTTTTGTAGTTGACTTTCTTATTCTTAATCTCCAACCTGTTTGTTCAGTAACTTCTGTATGATTGAATTCTTCTGCATTTCTTTGACAAAGCCACGGTCTTTTTAATTCAATTGAAACTTCACCTGTTGCAGTATCAAAAAAAGTAGCCTCTAATCCAGCATCATCTGGAACTAAGGTATCTAAAATTTTTCTTGCTTCTTCTTCAGACTTGCGAATTTTTTCATCAGTTCTAATTACAATTCGTTTTTTAATTTGATTAACTAGGGTAGAAATTATGTCGTTATGTTCCATCAAAAAGCGTGGTGTATCTGTATAAAGAGCAATACGAGGACCCTCATAATCAATTTTTGTGACATTTGCTTCTTTGGGTATACTTGTCAGTATGGTCGCCATTATATTCTGGCTAGATTGATCTGCTTGCTGCTGTTGTTTTTTTTGCAATTATTTTAAAGAGGAAGTACTGCTTTCTTTTGTTCTTCTGTTAAAAGACGGAATCCATTTTTATCAACCAATGCTACATTGATTCCATCACCAGTTCCAATATTTCGTGTTATGGCTGCTTTGACTGCACGTAATGCAACATTTTTTGCATCTTCAAGTGTCAAGTCTTTGGTATATTCTTCTTCTAACAGACCATATGCAACTGGAGAACCACTACCAGTTGTTACATAATTTTTATTTTCTACAGAGCCAAACATGTCGATATTAAATAAAGCAGGACCTTTTGCATCAACACCGCCTACTAGGATGTCTGCAATGAATGGATAACCTCTGTTTTGATGGAACATTAAAGAGGTTAGTCTTGCTAATGAGTTAACTGGGATAGGTTCTTGATTTTGAATTCTGTGTAAATTTGCATGATAACGTAGTACATCTACAATGTTTTGTGCATCTGCTACACCACCTGCTAAAGTAAGACCAACATGTTGTTCAATTTTTTGAATTTTCATTGTGTTGTTATTTGCAATGAAATATCCTGCGCTTGCTCTCATATCTGCACATAAGACTACACCGTCTGTAGCCTTGATACCTACAGTGGTTGTTCCGTGTAATATTTTTTCTTCAACATTGTTTGACATAAGATTAACCTCGTTTTGAGATAATATCAATGATATTAGACCCTTTTAAATAACTTTGTCATAGGATCGAAGTATTGAACAAGAAGGCTAAGTCCCACACAATGGAGCTTCCAAGACAGATCGTTGTTGGTGAAAAGAACATTGAACAAGTTGGAGAATTTTTACGATCACTTTCTAATCCAAAAAAAGTTTCAATAATTTCCGGTAAGAATGTAAAGAAAATAATCGGAAAAGAGATCGACATGTCACTAAAAAATGCGAAAATTGCAGCTGTTTGGCATTTAGCAAAATCAAATCAAGTAAAAGAAACTGATGCGATACAAAAAAAAGTCAAATTAACAAGAAGTGACATAATCATAGGTTTAGGAGGAGGACGCTCAGTAGATGTTGCAAAATTATGTGCATTTAATCTAAAAAAACCATTTGTTAGCATACCTACCTCTGCATCACATGACGGTATTGCAAGCCCATTTGTTTCAGTTAGAGGTGAAAAACCACATTCACTGGTCGCAACTGCACCTCTAGGTGTGTTTGTGGATTTAGATATAATCAAAAAAGCTCCTAAAAAATTACTAGCGAGTGGATGTGGTGATTTGATGGCAAAAGTAACTGCAGTTCATGATTGGGAATTAGGTCGTGATAAGGTAGGAGAATATTATGGAAGATATTCAGCAAACCTTGCTTCAATGAGTGCAGAGATATTAATTGAAAGTGCAGAAAATTTTTCAAAAAATAAAATCGATGTTAGAATAATTGTTGAGGCGTTAATCAGTGCAGGAGTTGCATCATGTATTGCAGGAAGTAGTAGACCTTGTTCAGGTGCAGAACATCTTTTTTCACATGCAATTGATCATTTAGAGTTTGGAATTGGATTACATGGAGAAAAATGTGGAATAGGTTCTATAATGATTGCAAAGTTACAAGGACAAAATTGGAAAAAAATTGTAAAAACTTTGAGGAACTCGGGTGCACCAACTACAGCAAAAGAGATTGGATTAAAACCAAAGATTTTAGCTAAAGCATTAGTTATTGCACAATCATTACGACCTGAGAGATATACAATACTAAAAGAAGTTAAAATGACTGAAAAAGATGCACTAAAGCTTGCAAAAAGTACAGGCGTTCTATAATTACTTAGATTTTTTTTCAGCAGGTTTTGCTGGTTTTTCTTCTTTTTTTACTGATTTATCTTCTTTTTTGGCTGTTTTATTTTCGTATGATTCTACAAAATTTACTTTTCCAAGTGATGGAACAAATTTGAACAAATCCATCTGGGTGAAGTGTTTAATAATTGCTAATCCATCTGCTCTAAAAATTTCTTCAGGAATTGTAATTTCTACCACATTACCGGTTTTTTTGAAATTAATTTGGTCATTTTCTACAGGTAATCTTGATTTTAAAATTTCAGATATTTTATCATCGTCTGTATCAAGAGATTTTTTTACATCAACATCATAGACGATTGTTTTTCCTGCAAATCTATGATTATAATCAATTTGAACTCTACCTGAACCAATAAAACGAATAATTCCTTTTTTGTTATCAATTTCTACTGTATCTCCTACGGATACTTTTTCTTGATCTTCTCCAAGTTTTCTTAGAGGAATCATTCTAACCTTACCTTTGTCTCTTGCACCAAATCCTTTTTCAGCAGAAACTTCGATTGTCTTTTTTTCACCTGCTTTCGTTTCAGGTAAAGCATCATCTAGTCCTTTGAGAACCCATGCTTCTCCAACAGAAACAAGTTTTGGCATATATTTTAGATTGGGATCATGAATTGAATGTTTTTTTGCTTCTTCTTCATTTGTGCTTTCAAAAACTTCACCGCTATCTTTGATCTTAGCAGTATAATCAAGTAAAATTAATTGTCCTTTTTTGAATGTCAACGTTGTCGATTTTGAATTTCCTTATATTAAGCTAAAGGGAATCAAGTGGCTTTAGTTTTTCTTCAGCTACTTTAAGACCTGCTTGAGCGTCAGTATCATAACCCATCATTGCTAATGTTGATGCAATTCCAGATATACATCTCATAACGTGATAACGATCAACTTCACCCATACAGCCAACTCTGAAAACTTTACCTTTTAGATTTCCAAATCCACCTGCTACTAAGATTCTGAATTTCTTTGCTAATGTATCTCTGAATATTTTATCTTCTAATCCATCTAGATAATTTAATGCAATTACAACTGTAGAACGAGAATTTTCATCTGCAAATGGAGATAATCCTATTGCTGATAGTCCAGAATAAAGTGCATCAGAACATGTTCTATGTCTTTGAATTCTTTTTTCCATTCCTTCTTCTAAGATTATTCTCATTGCTTCTCTGTATGCATAAAGAACTGGTAATGCAGGAGTAAATGGCGTATGTTTTGCCTCTTCATAATATTTGAAGTATCTTGGTAAATTGAAATACATTGTATTAGGTGGATTTGCTTCCATGTATTTTCTAGTTCTACCGTTAATGCAAATTGGTGATATTCCAGGTGGACATGCAAATGCTTTTTGTGCACCAGTCATTGCAATGTCAATTCCCCATTTATCCATGTGAAGTTCTTCTCCACCAACAATTGATACACCATCAAGTACATAGTAAGAATCATTTCTGGATGTCAAGTCTTTGATTCTATCAAGATAATTAATCATGGTTCCAGTTGATGTTTCATTCCAAACACAGTAGAATGCTTTAACATCTTTATTATTATCAAATGCTTCTTTTACTTGATCATAAGTTGCATTTATTCCAGGTTCAGTTTCAATTCTAATTGTTTGACCACCCGCCCATTCAATTTGTTGTGCTAAACGAGTACTGAATTCACCATTAACTGGAATTATTACTTTATCATCTTTTTTAATTAAATTTACAACAGAACATTCAGTTGCACCTGTTCCAGAAGCAGAAAGACAAACTGCATCACCTTCTGTTTCAAATATTTTTTTTGTGTTGTTAACACATTCTTCGTATAGTTCAACGAAGTCGTCACTTCTATGGTTAATTGATGGAGTAACCATTGCGCGTGTAACACGTTCTGGTACGTTTGTTGGACCCGGTAACATTACTAAATATTCCAAATTCTATATCTCCTAAGCTTAAGATGTTTGAAGGTTATTTATAATTAAAGATCTGACAATCGTTTTTTTGGATCAATTTCAGATAAAACATCTACTGTTCCTGAAGGAAGAAACTGTTTCCAGTTTTGATCGGTTAAGATTAGATTTCGAATATTTGTTCCCGATAAATCACTACGCGATTTCAATTCTACAGAAATAATTGATTTTCCTCTTTTACCGTAAAGCTCATGAGTAAAATCATCATTGGAAAAAACGACATCATATTCAGGAATTATTTCATCTACAAGATGTGTCCATTTAGAATGATCATTAACATCAGGAATGTAATGAATTGACAAGTTTTTTTGTAATTCATCATCTAGCGATGATAAAATCATCTTTTTCCTTTCATCAGCAGTGAAAGGATTTCTTTCTTCATGACTTTTGTTTGAACTACCTATTCCAACATGAAGATGCTCAACTTTTGTTAATGCAAATTTTATCGCCTCTAAATGTCCTAAATGGAATGGTTGGAATCTACCTATCAGAAATCCAATCATAATTGTCCACCAGCATTGAGTACTGATGCTAAGAATAGAATTATGATGGATAAAACAACAGTTACTTCTCCCAATATGATAATTTTTTTTCTTAATTTTTGCAATTCTTCTTGTGGCATTTCTTTAGCAATAATTTTGTCTTCAACATCTTTTCTAATTATTCTCACATGAACAGCATACAAAATTACTAATGCTGCAACTAAAATTATTTTAATAATTAAAACGTGACCATAGCTAGTTTCATACAAAATATCAGATTTTTGTAATACAAGATGTGCTTGATACATTCCTGTTGCAATTAAGATAAACAAAGCGGGTAAGGCTAATTTATTAAAACGTCTTCCAACTTGTACCATTAATTGTATCCTTTCTTCAACAGGCATTGACATTTTTTTTAAAATTGGTGCAAATACAACACCTATGAATAACGAGCCACCAACCCAAATTGCTGCACTTGTAATGTGAATCCATGTTAGTAATGCTTGCTCTAGTGCCATGACAATTAATGATTAGAACTCTATTTGACTCTTAACAAGGTTTTTTAGTATAAAACCTAAAAAAATTATAATGAATCCACCAGGTCGTTCGATACTTGTTGTTGCAATTCTTGCATTGTTAGGAATGATGGGAGGAATTGTTTATTATGCAAGTTTGGATAATGACGATCTTTCTATGGCTACAATTGAATTAGATTCTGTTGAACTAACTGATGTAAACAGTGTTGAAAGTCGTGCAACACTAAAAGTAACATTCCTAGTTGCAAATCCAGGTGAGGTTACAGTTACTGTACCAGTAATTACGTATAGGTTGTATGCCGATGGAAGTGAAATTGGAAGTGGAACCTACTCAACAGAAGATGTGGCAATGCCAGGACGTGCTGCATTTTACCCTGATGCAGAAATTCCATTAAAAAATAAATTAACTATTGTAATGTCAGAAATGAATGAAACAGTCTATAAGAAAATAGTCAGTGGACAAGTTATACAATATGCTGCATCAGGACAAATGACTGTAGAATCAGCATGGAGTATTGTAGAATTAGATTTTGATACTAGGTCTTAATTTTAAAATTAAAAGTGGGCCTGGAGTGATTTGAACACTCGATCACTGCCATGTCGAGGCAGCATCATAACCAAACTAGACCACAAGCCCACGAATTAAAAATTCTGAAAGAACATTATTAACGTTTAAGACATGTTGAAAATGAGGCTAGAAAATTGAGCGACAAATTTACAGATGAGGAAAAGGCAGGATTTTACAAAGCAGTATACTCAAGAAGGGACGTTAGATCACATTTTACACAAGAATCAATTGATGAAAAGACATTAACGAAAATTCTTCATGCTGCACATCATGCACCATCTGTTGGATTTTCACAGCCATGGAACTTTATTTTGATTAAAGATATGAAAACTAAACAAAAAGTCAAAGAATCTTTTCAAAAAGAACATGAACGAGCATCAAAATTAGTTGAAGACCCAAAAAGATCAGAATATCTTTCGATGAAATTAGAAGGAATAATGGAATCAGATGTCAATGTTTGCGTTACATATGATCCCACAAAATTTGGACCATTCATTATAGGAACAACAAGTATACCTGAAGCAGGAATTTACAGTGTTTGTGGTGCAATACAGAACTTATGGTTGGCTGCAAGAGCAGAAAATATCGGATTAGGTTGGGTTAGCATAGTATCTAATGATGTGTTAAGAAAAGAATTGAATTTACCCGAACATATTGTACCTGTTGCATATCTTTGCCTTGGTCATGTAACAAATTTTGAAAAAAAACCAGACTTAGAACGTTCAGGTTGGCTTCCAAGATTAGAACTAAAAGATGTGATTTATTTTGAAAAATGGGAACAAAAAGAAGATGAATCTTGGAATATGATTCAAAAAATGATTAAATCCAATATCAAGTAAGCTTAAATTATTTCAAGTTATTTTTCTGCTGGGCTCGTGGCGCAGCATGGATAGCGCAGTAGCTTCCTAAGCTATAGGTCGAGGGATCGAAGCCCTTCGAGCCCGCTTTTTTATTACTTAAATTATGTAATAGTCGACAAGATACATGAAAGTTGTAGTTTTATCTGGAAGTCCAAGAAAAAATGGCAATACCCAGATTATGATGAAATATGTTTTAGAATATGTAAATCAAAAAGATGTAGATGTAAAATTCATCAATCTGGCAGATGATGGTTTCGAATCTTTCAAAGGTGCTGCTAATGAGGTTAATTATAATGAAAAAACATTACAAGCTGCTAAAGATATCACAGAAGCAGATATCTGGCTAGTTGGAGTTCCAGTCTATAATTCCATGTTTAGTGCAGCCTTGAAAAATATATTTGAATTTGTTAGTTACAAGGAAACTGAAGGAAAAACTGCAGGACTTGCCATTGTTGCAGGTGGCATGATTAGCTTTGGAGACGTGCAAACATTGTTTACACAATTAATGTCATATTTCAGAGTAATTACGAATCCTACTGCGGTCTATTCAACAGGAGAAAAAATTGTAGATGGAAAGATTACAGATGAAGAAGTAAAATCTAGATTAAATGAAATGGTAGATAAAACATTAGAGTTGGCAAAAAGAAATTAAATTAGATTTTTACCTGTAATTTGTATTGATTTGAAGATTTTGACTTCGTAATCACCTTCGTAAACATTTACCACGGTATTTCCATCTAGGTTTCTTGCACGAAATTTGTATTCATATGTACCATCTTCATTTACACTAGTTTGTGCAAAATGAACTGGTTCGTCGTTTTGATAAATTTGAACAATTACAGGATAACCATCTGCGTGGTTTTCTATTGTACCTTCAATGAATCCCCATGGCATTGTATTATCAGAAGAAATTGACATTGATACAACTGTTTTTGTTAGTTGTACACCGTCATTTGTAGAAAGTACAGTTGTGTTAGAATCAGCAAATGATGGTGACATTCCAATCATAGCAACTAGTACAAACAATCCAGCAAAAATTCCAATTTTTGTCTTCATTAAAAAAAATATTGCATCAATAATATATTAAGATGACTGATAATTCATCGTGATGGAAATAGAAGAAAGCCAGAAGTGTGAATGTGAATGTCACTTTGGAGGCGCAGAAAGTTGTCCTAGTTGTAAAAAGAATCATAATTTTGAATTCAAGTGTGAACACTGTAAAGAATAATTATTTTTGTTGTGCTAGTATTTTTAGATTATAAATTTCGGCACGAATTGTTTCAATCTCAACTTTTGTCTTAAGATTCTCAATTTCATTTTTTAGGTGTGTTATTTCATCATCTTTTGCGTCATGTATATCAGAAAGATCTTTTTCTAAACCTAGTTTGTACGTAGTAATTTCTTTTTCTGTTAATTCATGGTTTTTTTTTTCATCATGATCATGAGATGCACCGTGATTGCGATCTGCTGCTAGTTGAGCAATCCAGATTACAAATACCATGAACCACATGATTGGCACAGCCATTGTGAAAATGAATGAAAGTGACGGTGCAAAGTCAACTAATGGGAAGTATAATCCAGTCAAAACGATCGCCCATACGCCTGAAACAAGCGTGGCGAGATGGTTTCTTACATAACCCATTGTTGAACAAGAAAAATCTCCAAAATATAACGTTAATGGTAGATTTAGAACTAGTTCAATATAGAAAAGGGGAATTATTGCTCTGCAGGAACTTCTACAGTAGCAGTTGATGTTTTAGTATCAGATTGTAGTATTTGGATTTTTTCTAAAAGTTCATTTCTCAAATCACGAGCAACTCTTCTTACAGTTGGTCTTGGCACTCCTAATTCGTCAACGACTTTAGTATAGATGTCTTGTTTGTCTGTAACACCTTTATCAAGCAAAGAATTGATTGCTGCTTTGATTACAGTGCTTTGATTAGTACGATTCACAAGGATCGTGTAATACTGATCTATATAAAATTTCAATTAACAAAATTATAGAAACGTCATTCGTAGTTTCATGGAAAAAAATCATGAAATTATTACAATGATAAAAGGTTTTCATTGAAAAAATAATTGTGATCAAAAGGTTATTATGATAATCGCATGTCGTTGCGACATTGACTAGCGTAAACATAGAAACCAATCACGGAAATATTTCATTTAATTTGTTGCCAGAGTTAGCACCAGAAACTGTAAGGAGTTTTGTAAAATTAGCAAATGATGGATTTTATGATGGTACATTATTCCATAGAGTTATTCCGGGATTCATGATTCAAGGAGGAGACCCAAATACTAAAGATCCAAACATGAAAAGTCAGTGGGGAATGGGCGGACCAGGATTCAACGTTAAAGGAGAATTTAGTTCAAGATCACATTTACGAGGAATTGTTTCAATGGCAAGAGCAACAGATCCTGATAGTGCAGGTTCACAATTTTTCATAGTAACAAAAGACAGCACATTCCTAGATAGAGAATACACAGTATTTGGAGAGGTAACAGAAGGAATGGATGTTGCAGATAAAATAGTAAGTCTTGATAGGGATGGAAATGACTGTCCTCTAGAAGATGCAAAAATGCTCAAAGTTTCCATATCAGAGTAAAACCTTGGAAAAGAAATTTTTATTCATAATAATTTCAGTTGTTTTAGTTTCAATTTCACCACAAATTTTTGCCGAAGAGACTTTAGATGAATTACTTGAACAAAAAAACGGCGTATTAATCGAGCAGCAGACAATAATTTTTGAAGTTGGAAAAAATTCAGATATTCATGTTAGACATGTAATAGAGACAGGGGCATGGGGTGCTGACAGACCTAGATTTATAGAAATATTCCCAGGTCCACACTCAAATTTGATAGTTGCAGATGAAGACGGAGATAAACTAAATTCTTCATATGAAAAAACAACATTTGAAGAATCAAAATTTATCATTTTAAATCAAAAAGCAGGTAATTATGATTTGATTGCTGAATATGATTTAGATAATTTCATGGAACTAGAAGATGGATTATGGAAAAAAAATATTCAATCATCATTTGACATAACGATAATGTTTGATGAAGATATAGAATTTATTTTTGTAAACTCCAGACCGGTAGATGTTTCTGACGCAAAAGGAATTAATTGTATAGGATGTGGGGTAATGCTAGAATATCTCCATGATGAAAAAATATCTACAAAAGAAATTTCATCTAGTCAAGGTAAGTTTGAAATAGAATTATTATCAAATGAAGAAATTTTTGAAATAGAATTCATAGAAGGAGGAACACAATTACTAAATTTTGATGTTAAGGGTAATGATCAATTGTATATACTAAAAATTCCCTTAGAAAATTTTTTAAATCCATATGAAGTATACTTTACAGAAAAAGATGATACAAGTTTAGACCAAGTAGATAAAATTAGAAAAACAGAATTTTCTCAAAATGAAACTCATGTAAGTATATCATTTAGAACAATTGGGGAAGGAATTGTTTCCATTATTGGAGCCACACCAGAAGAACATCAAAAAAGATTAGAACAAATTGAAAATATAAAATCAAGAGAAGTAAAATCTTTACCAAAAGTAGATGAAGAAAAAGGAGTTGCACTTCCAATACCTGGAACTCAAGCAGCTTCAGAGTTAGCAGCACAATACAGTCAAACAAATCAAGAGAAAGTGAATGAATTATCATTCGCAGATGAATTGGAAAAAAGCCAAACGCAGAATTCTGATAATAGTATGACTATTGTAGGAATTATTGTAGGACTAATTATTGTAGGAATTATTAGCGGAGTTATTTTTAAACTAAAGAAAAACTAGTCGCCTTTTGAATCACAAGCACATCCTTCAAATTCATCAAATCTAGAATTACATAAGGGACATTTGTCACCATATTCTACTTCCCATGCTTCTTTTCCAAATAGTTTGTAATGATCATCAATTTCTTTTGGAATTTCTTGTTTTTCATCCATAGTATGATATAACTTTCAAAGTATGTATAGATTATCTAAAATTTATTTTTAATTTGTTAGTAGTGCTTCTTTTGAAACATATTGATTTCTATCATCTACAGTATTTTTTAGAAATTCTTTGTTGAATGCCATCTTTGTTAATGCAACTGATACATCAAATGGACTTGCGGTCCAACCATATTCAGACATTTGTGCAACTGTTTCTCCAACAGTTTTTGGTTGATCAAAGAAAGAGTCTTTTTCTAAAATTCTTAACTTATGTCTAATATCATCAACTGCAATTGTAGATGGAGATGAAAATTCAGGCTCATGGAATTCAGCATCTTCTAATGAACTCATTACATCAGGTTGCGATCTTTCATTGAGTAATTGTTTTAGTGATTCAACTACTTCGGCTACAGAATCATTATCAACATAAAAGTCTCTAGAATCAATCTCGATTTCATTAGGACCTTGTTTGATTCGTATTTTTGCCATATCTAATCTAAGCAAATATTGATTTATTTTACTAGCTCAAAGTAGCTTAGAGAAATAATCAAAAGATATACACAAATCATTAACAAGTAATTTTTTTGACAAGGGATTTATACATAATTTCTACTAAAAAATACATGTTAACGGTTTTTGGTTCAACTGCATTAGATACAATCAGAACTCCAAAAAAAACTTTGAAAAATGTACTAGGAGGAGCAGCAACATTTGCAGCAGTTTCAGCAAGTTTTTTCACAAAACCAGGATTAATTGCGGTTGTTGGTAGTGATTTTCCTAAGAAATATCACACAGTATTGAAAAACCATCTTGATCTAAAAGGACTAACAGTTCTAAATGGTAAGACATTCAGATATGATGGCAAGTATGATGCAACGATGAGTGTGCGTGAAACACTCAAAACAGAACTAAATGTACTAGCAGATTTTAAACCAAAAGTACCGGATGTATACAAAAAATCAGAATTTGTTTATCTAGCAAATAATGATCCAGAACAAAATGCAAAAATAATAAAAGAATTTGATAATGTAAAATTTTCAATGTGTGATACAATAGAATATTGGATTGCAACAAAACGTAATGCTGTAATTAAAATGATAAAATCAGTTGACGCGGTAGTGATTAATGATGAAGAGGCAAAATTACTCACAAAAGAAGACAATTTGATCAAATGTGCAAAAAAAATGATGAGTTGGGGAGCCAACTATGTTGTAATTAAAAAAGGAGAACACGGTGCATTGCTATTTCATGAAGATGTGATTTTTCCATCAGTTGGATTTTCATTAGAATCTGTTGTAGATCCAACCGGTGCAGGAGATTCTTTTGCAGGTGCAATGATTGGACACTTGGCTGCAAAAAATAAGACCGGTTTTTCTGAAATTAAAAAATCAATTATTTATGGAAATGTAATGGGATCATTTGCTGTTGAAAAATATGGATTGGCAGGACTAACATCATTAAAGAAATCAGATATTTCAAAAAGAATAAGACAGTATGAGAAAATGGTTACTTTTTGAAGAGTTATAGATAAGATTTTTTTTTATAAATTATGGAAGATAGACTGGATTCAATTTTTTCTATGCAAAAAGGTTTGTCAGAGATGATGAATCTTGACAGATATCCAGAAGATACTGAAGGTAAAGTATCTGCATTGTGTACTGCAATAATGCATGAAGCAGTAGAACTACAACGTACTACAAATTGGAAGTGGTGGAAGACACCAACTGAATTTGATAAAGCAGAAGCAAGAGAAGAGCTGATAGACATTTGGCACTTTGTTGTTCAAGCATCACTTGAGCTAAACCTCACACCTGACGATATCTTGAAAGAATATGAGAGAAAAAATGAGATTAACAGGCAACGACAGAAAGATGGTTACTAGTTTCATCGTATAATATGATTGAAATGACTTTATAGTAGGTCTATTAAAAACCGATGAAATGAAAGTTCGTCATCTACAAGAAAGTGACAAGCAATACAGAGTTTTTCTGTACATATTTTATGCTGCTTCTGCAATGATGGTAACTATCATGATATACGGCATGGTCATGATGATTGGCGAATGGCAGGAAACTGGATATTATGTAATGGGAGAAGTTTTAGTAAACACACATGTTCCATTTGAAAACTTTGCAAACCTTACTACATGGTTATCATTTGCATGTATAATTTCATGGTATTGTGTTTCAAGAATTGGTTGGAAGAGAACAGTTGGATTACAATCATACAGAATGGCCTTACTTCAACTAATGTTGTTAGGTTTTGCAGTAATTTGTTTGTACGAAGTTTTATGGAGTTTTACAGTACTAAATGCAGAAATTACATCACAAATGGTAATTGATGGAACAACACCAGACATAGACAAACTAGCAGTACACTATCCAGATCCAGATAGACCATGGAATTTGATATTTGCAACAAAAATTTGGTCTGTAGGATTTTTGATTAGTGCACATGCATTCTATTTGAGTACAAGACCTAGAAAATCAAAAGAAGAATTATTGCCTGAAGAGTAATTTAGTAATAAAAATTTCATTTCGATTAAATATTCATGAATGAGTATTCTTTTATGACATACTTAATCAATGAAAAAAAATATTCAATATTTCTTATTGCAATAGTTGGTTCAATTGCAATCTTATCAATACCATTGATTTTGAATCAGGTTTTAGAAGGTGAACATTTACTTCATGTTGCAATTCATGAGATTGGTTTTGTTCTAGCAGTATTTTTGTCAATAATGGCAGGAATTGCGTACATGAAAACCAAAATTTCTAGAATGTTATTTTCTGCATTTGCATTTGGAGTTTTAGCATTTGGACAAGCAGCTTACATGTATTCAGAAATTTTACAACCACATCCTGAGAAAGATATGTTTAGCGGGGGGGAAATTTTAGATATTTCGATATTAATTATGACAGCATTATTCGCGGTCGGTGTTTTTTACAAACGATGAATCTAATAATATACATTTAATATTTTTAGAAATTTATAAAAAAAATAGAAAAATGGATTTATATTCTCAGAAATGAGAAAGAGAATAGAGAAGTAATTGGATAGAAGAAAAACTGTTTTAGAAATTGTAAATAAAAATCCAGGAATCAGGTTTAATGAAATAATGAGGGTTTCAAACATTAGAAACGGTACACTAAGCCATTATGTAAAAAAATTAGAAGATGAAAAAAGAATAGAACTGGAAAGAACACCAAGAGTGACACGCCTATATCCTGCAGGAATATCAGCTCAAGAAGCTAAAATTTGTAAATATATGACAAAACCAAGCCAAAGAAAATTAATTTTATTTTTACTTAAGAAAGGAACCGCTACATCACTTGAAATTAGAGATTTTATCAAAAAATCACCTTCAGTGGTATCTGTTAATCTAAATGAATTATTCAAAGAAAAGATTATTCAAAAACAATACGATATACCTTCAAACAAGTATTCATTAAGAAATCCTGAACAGATAGAAGGAATATTGAATGAATATTATCCAGAAACAATTGATAAAATTACAAACAATACAATAGAAATGTTAGATTTTTAGTGTGTAATAGAAAATAGACATCGACAAATTTTATCATATAATTATAAAAATTAATACAATACTTTATAGATAAACAAAAGAAAAATCTGTTAAAATGGATGTTGCGGAAAAAGTAGAATTAATCAAAAGACCACCTACAAAAGAAATAGTAAAAGATGAAGCAGAGTTGATTGAACTTTTAAACACAAACTCAAAACCAAAGCACTACATTGGATTAGAGATCTCTGGATTTTTACATCTTGGAAGTTTAATCAGCACAGGTTTTAAAATTAATGATTTCATGAAAGCAGGAATTGATTGTACTGTATTTTTAGCAGACTGGCACACTTTGATTAATGATAAACTTGGTGGAAATTTAGAGACAATTTCTAAGGTTTCAAAATATTATGCAGATGCATTTCGATTAGTTTGTCCAGGTGTAAACATTGTAATGGGTACAGAACTTTATGATTCAAAAAAAGAGTATTGGGCAGAACTTGTGAAATTTACAAAACATATGACACTTGCAAGAACAATGCGTACACTAACAATTATGGGGAGATCAGAAAATGAAGATAAAATTGATTTAGCAAAATTACTATATCCACCAATGCAGGCAGCAGACATTCACTCTTTAGATTTAGACATTGTTCACGCAGGAATGGACCAACGAAAAATTCACATGCTAGTAAGAGAAATTTTTCCAAAAATGAAATGGAAGGTTCCTGTTGCCGTACATCATTCATTGTTACCAGGATTAACACAACCAAAAGGTGATGCCACAACAGAACCAGGAAAAATGAGTAAATCAGATCCAAATTCTGGAATTTTTATACACAATTCTGATGATGAGATTACAAAGAAGATTAGAAAGGGTTGGTGTGAAGAAGGATTAACAGAAAATAATCCAGTCTTGGAACTTGCAAGACAAATTGTATTTCACGAATATGATGCAATATCAATAGAAAGACCCGAAAAATTTGGAGGAAACATAACATACAATTCGTATGAAGAGTTAGAAGCAGATTTTGCTCATAAGAAGTTACATCCAGGTGATTTGAAAAATACAGTAGGAGAATACATGGTTAAAATTATTGCTCCTATTAGAGATAAAATTTCATTAAGTAATGAATTGTTTGAATTAATTAAAAATAGTCACTAGTTTTTCATTTCTGGTTCTTCAAGATTATACTTTGATTTGTAACCACGTGGGTTAATCATTAAATCCTTAAAGTTGTATGTTGAAGAATTACCAACAATTACAGTACTAGTCATTCCTAATTGCTCTTCATAATTTTCCATGTGTTCTAAATCAGTCATAATTACAGTTTCAGATTCTCTGTATGCTCCTTTAATTATTGCAACAGGTGTTGTTGGTTTTCTATGTTTTAGTAATATCTTTCGAGTATCTTGCAACTGATGAATTCTTTTCTTACTTGCAGGATTATAAATTACTAAAACAAAGTCTCCTTGTGCAGCCGCCTCTACTCTTTTTACTATAATTTCCCACGGAACCATCAGATCACTCATACTACAAACCGCAAAGTCTGTCATTAATGGAGAACCAATTATACTTGCACAAGAGTTCAATGCAGAGACTCCAGGAATTAATTCAACATGTAAACCACTTTTTGGATCCCAACCAGATTCTGCAAGTACTTCAAAAATTAATCCAGCCATTCCATAAATTCCAGGATCACCACTTGAAACAAGTGATACAATTTTTCCTTCTTTAGCTAAATCAATACATTGATGTGCACGTTCTACTTCTTGAGTCATTGCATAACTATGAATTTCTTTTCCTTGAATCAAATCTTGAACTAAATCGACATAAGTTGTGTAACCAACTATAGTATCACTTTCTTCAATAACTTGTTTTGCTCGAAATGTCATATGATCGTTATTACCTGGACCAACTCCAACAATGTACAGTTTACCTTCCATGAAAATTGAAGATTGTTTGAATAATTTATCCCTTATCTTACTTTATGCTGTTCAATTTGAACTCATTATGTAGTGATTGAACTACTGCCTTACAATCATTATCTTTTACAACAAATGCCAAGTTTAGTTCTGAGGAGCCTTGTGCAATCATCATAACATTAGAGTTTGATTTTTGTGCTGCAAGAAATACTCTAGATGCTATTCCAACTTTACCTCTCATTCCAGAACCAATTACGGCAATTATCGCAACATTTGGAATTGTTTCAATTTTTTTAAGAGTTGTTCCAAGTAGATTAATTTCTAATTCATTTTCTGCTTTTGGAAGATCTTCTTTTTTTACAACAATGGTTATGCTTGATTCTGATGGATTTGACGATACCATCATTGCATTAATGTCATTTTTAGCAAGAACTGAAAAGATTTTTGCTGCAGCACCAGGTCCTGCAAACAATATACCGCCGGTTAAATCAAGTAATCCTACTTTTCTAATTGCAGACACACACTTTACAGAATTCTGGGATTTAGAATTTGGTAATGTGACAAGAGTTCCTTGATTATTAACATCAAAACTACTTCTAATTCGCATTGGGATTTTTTTAGACAATAATGGTTCAAATGTTCGCGGATGGATCTGTTTTGCACCAAATCTAGCCATCTCAATTGCTTCTGCATATGAAACTTGTTTGAGAAGTTTTGCATTTTTTATCAACTTTGGATCTGCAGTCATCATTCCTTCAACATCACTCATCAACCAGATTTCATTTGCGTCAATGCATGATGCAATTATTGTTGCAGTATAATCAGAACCACCACGACCAAATGTAGTGGTATGATCATGTTGATCTGCACCTGCAAATCCAGCTACAACAGGAATAGTATTTTTTGTTAAATGTTCGTTAATTGTTTTTGAAAGACGGATTCTTGTAGTATCCATTAGAGGTCGTGAATCACCAAAGTTAGAATCAGTAACTATTCCTGCTTCTTTACCACTCAATGGTACGGATTTATTTTTTAATTCTTGTAATGAAAACGATACCAAATCAATCGATAGTCGTTCACCAAAAGAAATTAGATAATCATATGAACGTGGTGTAACTTCTCCTAGTAAAATTAATCCACGAACTAATTCTTCTAATTCTGATAAATCAGAATTCAATTTATTTGAAAGTGATTTTAAAATTTTAGGATTTACAACTAGATGTGCAGCAAACTGTTTGTGTTTTTGAGATATTTTTGCAAGCATTCTATTTGCGTCTTTTTTATTTCCTTTTTCTATTAACGATGATATTTGAATTAATTCATCAGTGACACCATCTACTGCAGAGCATACAACTACTGTTTTGTTCTTTTTTGCAATTTTATTCACAGTTTTTGCTACGTTTATGATATCCTTCACAGTTGCCAATGACGTTCCACCAAACTTTACTACTAATTTCAAATCTGTTTCACTTGAACAATTGGTCTTAAAATTCTAACTCTCAACACGAGGAGCTAAATAGAAATGAATTTGACCTAAATTTGAAACCTTGAATTCAACTCTTAGAGGTTTTGCTGTAGAATACTCACACGTAACAACATCAACACTACTACCAACAGCCTTGATTATAGGATTTAGATATTCTAGGCTGTATGTGCCAGTACTTTCTTGTTTTACTGATAATTCCTGAATTTCATCTTGACTGCTTTCTAATGAAATATCAACTTCTCCAGAGTCACCTTTACCAGAAAATGTAGTAGATGATTCACTAGAAGTGATGGTTAGATAATCAGAGACCACTTGAACGTCTCCAAGTATTTTATCTAATGCCGATGATGTTAATGATATTTTTGTATCATAGGGAATTTTTGGTAGTGGCGTATCAGATGCCGAACTTTCAATTAATCGCATTTTGTATTTTTTATTCTTACCTATTGTAACAAGAAGCATGTTATCATCAGATATGTTAATTTCAATTGAATTACTTTTATCGGATCTTTTTATTAATTTTGAAAACTCATCAATACGAACTCCAAATTTTATATCACTATCACAATTGTATTTTTCAAATGCAGAATTTGGCCAGTTAATATCAATTAATGCTACATGGGAAGGATCCATTCCTCTAAAAGATATTCCCTCCACAGTTGCTTCAAATGTCGCCTCTTCTACAAGTGTAGAAATTGCAGAGATGATTGCCTTCCATTCTTCTGCCCCATTTGTCTTAGCTGAAAAAACCAAATCATTATTTTGTCGTGAATGGTAAAGTTAAACCTTATGCGTAATTTCGCCAAGTGTGTTTACATTTTGTGCATCTAAAGAATTGTGTTGTGGGTTCATCAGCACTTCTTGTTTGAAGCATCCACCATACAGCCTCTCTGTTATCACAATCTTTATTTTCACAATCAATTTCCATTGTTGGTAAAACATCTTTTCCTTCATTTTCTTCCAATACAAGAAAGTCAGATTCAGATTCTTGTGAAATTGATTGTTTTTCTGTTTTTGAGCCGCCTTCAGTATAATTACATTTTGGACATGTTAGAACTAAAGTATTAGAATCTTTTTTGAGCCTGACATCACAGGTAGGACAGAATTTCATCTGTGAAAATCACTTTATTTTTGAGTTGATGAGTTTTTGTAAACTTGCAACTTCAGCGATTGCAGTATCTGCTGCTGCAGAAATCTGAGTCATTGGGTTAGATTTTGAGTTAACTCTCATCCATATTTCATTGGTTAATGGATGTTTGATTATAACACCTGCAAAATCTGTATTTTTGTCTTTTAGAAGTTCGTGTTGAATAATGTAGAGAGCGCCTATATCAGCGTCTTTAATTGCCAAGCTGGCTTCTTTTTTATCTGAATTAATTAATTGAATGTTCAATTGATCAAAAAAGAACTTATTGTGGATATAAATCAATGTCAATTATGTCCGAAACTCAGATTTCAGCAATAACTCTTGGTAAAGAAAAAGATGAATTTGCTAGTGATGAAAAAATCACCATTACTGCCAGATTTTCATTAACAGGTGGATTAAGAGATGCATTTAATGAAAAAAATTGGACACAAGCATATGATGAAAATGATAATACTATCAAACTAAAGTATGGCATAAAATTAGCAAAAGGTGGTATTAGAAAACATGAATTGGGCAAGCCTGTAGACACATACAGAAAGGCATCAATTTTTTGGACCAGAAATCCAAAGTTGGTAAATCCCATGAAAGATAGAAGAATATGGGTTCAAGTAGCAAAGAATTTTGAGCCATTTATTGCATTAACTGAAGAAGATGTACAAAAAGAATTTTTTGATTTTGAGGAAAAATTCACATTTAATGCATCAGAGTTAGGAACAGGTAATCATAAAATTTCTGCAGAAGCATTTGCTTCATGGGAAACACATCCTTACATCAAGAAAGGCGATGCCAAGAATCAATCAGGTGAGATTGAAATAAGTATTAATTAGTTGAATTTGGTGTTATAGTATGGCAAAATACGATGGATTACTTGGACAGCCAGTTTTAGAAGTTGAAGAACCAGATAAAGAAGGCGGAATTACAATAATTCTCAAGGATAATAGATTTATGTTCATTAAAGCAGTAGACGGTAAAATTGAAACCGTCTCAATTCCGGAGTGATTTAAAATGGCAAAATTTGATGGAATAAGAATGCAAGATATTATTGAAGTCCAAGATCCTGATGCTGAAGGTGGTTTGACTTTAGTTTTCAAAGACGATATACGATTAAAAATTAAAATCGTTGATGGAAAATTAGTTTCTGAATCAATTCCAGAGTAGATTAGTCATTTAGAGTTTTTGCATACTGGAAAATCATTTCTTCTTGTACAAATGACTGGATTGAACCATGTCTTTGTTCTCTGACATGCTGAATTGCATCTTCGGCTGACATTTTTTCATATTTTATCAAATAACAAGCAAGAATTGTTCCGGTGCGTCCTAAACCTGCTAAACAGTGTACCATTACAGGTTCTTTATTTTCAATTTTTTGATGAACATAATCTACTGAATTTTTTAGATCATCAAAACTTGGAACGCCCATATCATCGGATAAAACGTGTAGATAATTCATCTCGTTTACCCAATTTTCATCTAATGGTTCTTCTCTAATTGTTACAATTGTTTTAACGCCTTCTTCTTGCATCCATTCAATTTCTTTTTTTGATGTAGGAATTGCACTTCCTGCAAGTTTACCATCAATTAACCAGGAAAAATTATCTGGTCGTCCAGTAAGTTTTCCATGAAGTTTTCGCTTAGCATCTCCAATTTTGGTCATAATACATGCAATATGATATCATAATATAAGATAAAAGATAATAAAAAGAAATTTTTGTTGGACTTAATCTACTAATTCAGTCCAACCTTTGACGAAGACAGAGTTTCTGTATAGTGGGACAGGTTGTCCTACTGTAAAGTCCATTGGTCTCATCCAAAAGATTGCTTTTGTTGGGCAAACTCCGATGCATGCACCGTCGGTGATACATCTTTCAGGATAAAAGACAAATGCTTTTCCTCTTTTCCAGCCTTCGACTGGTTTTACTCTTAATACATCAGGTCCTAAAGAGGTACAAATTTCAACACATAAAGCGCATCCAATGCACATTTGTTCTCCAATGTCTGGAAGTATTGCTACTGGCATGAAAAATTATGCTAAATTGATCTTAATATAACTTACCTCAAAATCGCGAATTATAACGCCGTTTGAATTTTTTATAACACCGTTTGAAAAAATTAATTTTCAAATATAATTTTGGATCGATCAGAAATTGTAAACTTTTTGATTTCGTTATTTTCAAGAATTTGTCGACCGTTTGGAAGAATCCAATCTTTTTCTTTTTTTCCGGCCAATGCTAAAATCACCAAAATTGAGTCTGAAAACGAAACGTTTCTTGCAAGAAGCATTAAGATTGAATTTGCAAGTCTTCCAGAATCTGCATCGTTAGATAGTGTGTTGTATAGTCCATTAATTGAATCAAATATTACCAAATGAGGTTCTTCTGAGAGTTTTACAAAAATTTTAGGAAGAAGATCATTTATTCCTGAATCTAATGTAGTGAATAATGTAAGATTAGGGATTTCGAGAAGTTTTGATTTAACATACCCAGAGAAAAGAAAATCAAGATCAATGTATAAGACTGGAAGACTTTGTTTCGATATGATTTCTCGAATTAGTTTGATTTTGGAAAATGCATTTTCATAAAAAAGTAGGTTTGAACTAGAAGAGGTTAGATGTTCTTCTAATAATTGAAAATTTTCAAATGTTGTATGGTTTTTATCCAACAGTAATGATTTTTGAATCGGATATATAATGAATTTTGATTCAATTTCTGAAGAATTTCAAATTGATAAGATCTATCTAAACAATGCATCAGTTTCAGTAATGCCTAAAATCAGCATAGAAGCAATGAAACAATTCCTTATAGATTATTCAGAGATGGGGCCGGATTCTCTAGAATCTGAAATTTTCATGAAAGAGTTATGGGGGAAAACAAGAAAGGCAGTTGCAAAAGTAGTAAAATGTCAACCAGATGAAATCATAATTACACAAAGCGTTACTGATGGGATAAACAATGTTGCAAATGGAATAAAGTTTGAAAATGATTCCAATATTGTAATTAGAGGTGGAGAACATGAACATCATGCAAATTATTTTCCCTGGTTAAAACTTGGAAAAAAGATTGATGTGCGAAGTTTGCCAGTTGATGAAAATGGCGGTTTTAGAGATTCAGATTTAAAGAAATTGGTAGATAAAAAAACAAAATTGGTAGCACTAAGTCATGGATTATACAATTCAGGTTTAATTTTACCAGTAAAAGAAATTGGTAAAGAATTACGAAAAGAAAACATCCCTTATTTTTTGGATACAGCCCAAACTGTTGGATGTATTGGTGATTTTGACTTTGCAGATACAGGATGTGATTTTATGTCATTTAATGGTTCAAAATGGTTGTGTGGACCAATGGGCACTGGAGTGTTTTATTGTAAGCAGGAATCTAGTGATTTGCTAGAACCTCTCAACATTGGAGGAGAATCTGCAGATTCAAATGAAACGGATGGTATAAGATACAAAGAATTACCTGACAGATTTCAAACGGGATTTAGAAATTACGTTGGATTAGCAGGAATGGAATCCTCAGTTACATTTTTACAAAAATTAGGATGGGATAATATCAGAAAACATATCATAAATTTATCAAATTTATTCATAGATGAAATTGGAAAGATTCCAGAATCCAAAGTTTTTGGTCCTGAAAATGAGGTTGAGAGAACAAGCATAGTTTCATTTGAGATTGGAAAACATGACCCTGAAAAAATCGTATCCACAATGGCTCAAAAAGGAATAATCATTGCGAAAAGAGAAATTTATGAAAAACCAGTATTAAGAATTTCTCCTCACGTATACAACACAAAAGATGAGATTCTAGGGCTAGTAGAAGAATTAAAGAAATTATGATTTTTCTTGTTGCTCAATTACCAACATTGTTAGGGTAGATTGAACATTTTCAATTTTTCTAATATCATTTGTTACGATTGATTTCAATTTTTCACTATTATCAGACGATAGTTTGACAAGTATGTCATAAACACCGTACACTCCTTGAATTTCGAGTTTAACGTCATTTTGGTCTGCTAACATTCCTTTTACTTCTTTAATGATCTGAACATCTGTTCCTAGATTTGAGTTGATCAATACATAAGAAATAGGCAATACCAAAAAGCCTCAAATACAATATTTAACTTTTCATAGATGTACCAGTAAATATGAAAGTAATTGATTTAACATTAACAATTTCAGAAAATATTCCAACATTTCCAGGCTCGCCTCAACCTAACTTCATAAATTGGGAGAGTATTGAAAAAGAGGGATATAATCTAGAATTGCTATTTCTTAGTACTCATACAGGAACTCATATTGATGCACCATATCATTTTGTCAAAAAAGGTCAGAAAATTGACCAGATCATGACTAAAAGACTAGTCATAGAGGCCGTTTTGATAAAAATTAGAAAAGGTTCGGATCAAGCAATTACAAAAACGGACATACAAAAATTTGAGAAGAAATATGGAAAAATAGATGATGGTTCAACTATCATATTTCACACAGGCTGGCAGAAAAATCTAAACAAGAAGTCTTACTTTATGAAAAATCCAGGATTGGGGGTATCTGCTGCAAAATATCTAGCATCAAAAAAAATCAATCTAGTTGGAATTGATTCTCCAAGTATAGATTTGGGAAAAGATGGAAAATTTTCTGTTCATCATGTTTTAGCAAAAAACAATATTTTGATTGTAGAGAATTTGACAAATCTTGATAAAATTAGTTCAGAAAAATTTCATCTAATTGTAGCACCTCTAAAACTCAAAAATGCTACAGGCTCACCTGTTAGAGCAATGGCATTAGTTAATTAAATTACCACTAGTTCTTATTTTTAGCACTTGGTTATATCTTCTGAACGCCTAAGTATAGTGAGGAAAATGCAACAAACATCACTCAAAAGCGAAAGTATATCGCGGATAGCAATGGTAGGACTGGCTGTAGCAGGAATAGCCGTAATCCTAACACTATTGCTTGCTCCGTGGAACTGGATGCCAACAGAATACGCAGAACAAATTACTGTGATTGCAGTGACCGACTACGGATGTGTTGGTGAATCCCAGATGGGTAACTCAGTCGTAGTTAGTGATTGTTCAGCAAGCGTTGGTGATGTAATTTCCGCAGAATTTTACGCACCAGCTAGCGACAAAAACGGATACTACGACAGAATCTATGAAAAGCTAGCAGTAGTGGAACCATAGACCCACTATCTCTTTTTGTTTTCAAAAAAACATTTTTTAACTAATTTTATCGAGATTTGACTATGGGTCTATTTGGAAACAAAGGAAAAGAAGTGGTCATTACTGGCACATTGTGCAGAATTTGTGGAATGAATTTTGCTGCAACAGATAGATTGATGAGACATATGGTAAAGGCTCATGGTAAAGCCAAAAAGGACACAGGTCCTAGTTGTCCAAATTGTTAATTTTCTAGAATATCTTAACTGAATGATTCTTTTGAAAAATTAGTGAAATTGTCTTATCCGACATGTTAGTAAGGAATTAGATTAATCAGTTCAAGATAACCAGTAAATTCTAGATTCACGTTCTAAACGAATAAGATTCAACCTCAATCCTAGTTTTACTAAATTAACAAATTCTCTAGAATTTTCCTTTCGATAACCGCATTTGGATTTAAGGTCAGAATATGACATCGGAGTTTCTTTGAGAACTTCTAGAATATTCAGTTTTTTAGAATCAGTGTTTACCACATATTGTAGATATGCAGGATTTAGTTAAAATTTTCTAGAATATCATCTTTCATAGTATTCAACCGGAAAATCAAACTGCTTGTTGTAATCAACTGCTTCCCAGAACTTTTCATCATCAATGTCACGACCTTCAGATATCCAGACATTGAGAACCTTCTGCATGAAGAGTTTTGTTGTGTCATCAATGTCGGGTCTCCTACCTGTACTGTGTTCAATTTGGTCGCGATTTTCTTTTAGAGCAGTAAGAACCTGTTTTAGAGACTTGCCGTTTTTTAGCGCTTGCTTTGCCTGCGCTTCAGCCATCTTCTCCTCTTTTGATTTACCAAAAAATCGCATGTCAGATGAAGGCATTTTGTATGTTTAAGTCTAATTTGAAATTGATCCCTTAGTATAATTAGGGGAAATGTAGTGGAAGTTCAGAAAGATTATGGGTTACGATAGACCACCACGAGAAATGCACGATGCAACATGTGGAGATTGCGGTAAAGAATGTCAAGTTCCATTTGAACCAAGACAAGATAAACCAGTTTATTGTAACGATTGTTTCCAAGATCACAAACCAGCAAGAGACGACCGTGGAGGCCGATTCGGCGGACGCGGTGGTGGTGGATATGGTAGAGGTAGAGACGACCGTGGACGCGGAGCAGGCGGATATGGTAGAAATAGTCGTGGTGGTGGAAGATTTGGAAGAGACAGACCTCCAAGAGAAATGCATGACGCAACATGTGGAGATTGCGGTAAAGAATGTCAAGTTCCATTCAAACCAAGCGGTGACAAACCAGTTTATTGTAACGATTGTTTCCAAGATCACAAACCAGCAAGAGACGACCGTGGACGCGGAAGATATTAGTCATTTTTATACAAATAATCTACTAAAAAATTATTGAATTTCAACTGTGTTTACCCATCTTGTGATTTTAAGAAAAACGATATCAAAGAAGAAGAGTTTCTAAAACATCTGAATGATATGCATCATGATGAGATGAAGGAAGCATCAGAAAGAGAAAGTATTCCAATTAAGATGATTGAGATGATATCAGTATCAAATTCTAAAGTTTTCATCAATTCTGGATAGAAAATAGCCTATTCTAGGCACAAAAATTAGAAAAAAAGGAATTAGAGTACGTCTACAGATCTACCGCTTGGTTTGGTATCCAAATTGAAGGTTAGTTCAAGGATGCCGTTCGTATAGGTAGCTTTTGGAGAATCTGAATCGACCTTGTGAGGAATTGGGACATTAACATGGTAGTCTTTTTCGCCATGCTTGGCATCAATGTGGACAATATCTTCATCCACAAAGACTTTCACATCGGTCTTTTCAACACCTGGCATCTCGGCAACAATCTTGAGAGTTTGGTCTTTGTCGTCAACCAAGGTGTCTATCAGAGGTTCTCTTTTCTCGGCAGTAGCTGCTGGTGGTTGGTTGTCACATCCACAAGCGTCTGTAGTAGGTAAAGTGTCTGGCTTGACATTTCCGTACTCTTGGATAACGGGTCTTCCATCAGGTCCAACGGTCATGGTATAACCGTAGTAGACTGGACCAGAAGCCCCGTTAGTGTTTTGTAGAGCCTCAAAGATGTCATCTACACTTCCAAAGGAGCGTGACATTTCTTTGAAGATTCTGTTGATTTCGTTGTTAAACGTTGTCATATTTACCTCTATAATGTAATAGGTATGACATTATATAAGTTTTATTTTCTATTCATGAATATACTTACAATAGCGATCTAAAATTACATAATGTTATTATATCTGTTCATATATTACACTCTATGAGAACTAGCGGTGTTTCTATGCCTGAAGTAGTACGTGAAATCATTACTAGAAACCGCTCAATTTACGACTGCATGAAGATGGATGTGATTAACTTTACAGCATTGGCAGTCAAAATTCAGGCTGATGTTGAAAAAACAATGGGAGGCCCTGTAAACCTCAATACCATAGTAGTAGCCATAAAGCGATACGCTGACTCTTTTGAGACCACAGATGAGATGATAGACGATCCTGTTCTCAAAGATGCCAGATTAACCCTGACTGACGGAATCATGGGCCTATCATGGAATATGACTGATGCAGGAGATGAGATGGCAAAAATGCTCAACGAGTTTCATAAAGAGTTTACAGATTCTGAGTTTTTCAGATTTGGAGATTCGTTTAGAATTTTAGCTGAAGATAGCGACAGAGTTAGACGACATTTTCAGTCCTTGCCAAGAGAAAATCAGTTCAATTCCGGATTGGCAAAAATCAAGGTGGCGGTTCCAGAAAATCATAGTCGCTCTGATGTCATGGCATTTGTTACTGAAATCTTGCATTACAATGGAATCGATATGGCAGATGCCTTATTCACCCAAGATGGTTTGGTTATCGTCCTCAAAGAAGAGGATGCTCCAAGAGCATATGAAAAGTTACGTGCTCAGATTTCCCGATAATTCTATAATGCAATCTTAAATTAGCATTAATGAGGCTGAAATATCATGAATTTGATTTTTCTGAGTATTTTCGAGGAGTTTCAAAACCTGTTCAAAGATGGGTTTTTGTCAAAAATCGATACTGATGCGCTAGCAGAGTCTAATGCTCGAGATTTAGTCAGATCATATTTTGAGAGAAATCCACTTCCGGAAGTTGATGCCGATTATCCAGGCATGGAGATAATACTGAATGGATTAGCAAACATTCAAAGTTTCATAGGGGAGATTTCAATGGGAGAAGGTTCGCTCATTGCGTCTGCTCCAATTTTGTTACTTGCAGCAAGTGTTGTAATTATTTTAGGTGTTTTAGGTGAGGCATTTTTCAAAAAGACTGGAATTCCAGACATTGCGTTTTTGATGATACTAGGAGTTATGATTGGACCGGTAATTGGAATCGTACAACCAGCTGCAGTTATAGAAATTGTTCCATACTTTGCAGCACTTGCATTAATCATCATCATGTTTGATGGTGGATACAATCTAAAGATTGGACAAATTCTAAAGACTGCACACTTTTCAGTTATTCTTGTAGTTTTGGGATTTGCAGCAGCTGTTGGAACTGTTGGAACGTTTGCTCATTATGGTTTAGGATGGGAGTGGCTTGACAGCATATTGCTTGGAACTATAGTAGGTGGAAGTAGCTCGATTATTGTTTTCGGTTTGGTAAGAAAACTGAGAATTTCAGACAAAGCAAAATCAATGTTAAGTTTTGAATCTGCGTTAACTGATATTTTATCAACGATTGTTGCATTCATTTTGTTTGAGGCGGTATTATCAGGTTCATTTAGTATCGATCTTCTGGGAGAAACGCTTGGAAGAGCAATTGCTGTTGGCTTGATACTCGGATTCGGAGTAGGAATTCCATGGATGTTTATAATTTCCAAGTTAAGTAATGCACAGCACAACTACATGCTCACATTAGGTGTTTTGTTCTTGCTATTCTTTTTGGCAAACTCGTTTGGAGAATCTGGAGCACTAACAGCACTAGTATTTGGATTAATGCTTGGAAACAAAAAATATCTGCTCAAGAAATTACGAATCAAACTACCAGAACATACCATAGATAACTCACTTCACAGTCAAGTTACATTCATTGTTAGAGCATTCTTCTTCGTCTTCGTAGGACTGTTAGCAAGCTTTGGTCAAATTGAATATGTCATATTCGGAGTAATAGCGGCGGTGGCGATTTATGTTGGAAGAATCATTATCACGCATACAGCGCTTGTACGTGGATTTTCTAGATTAGACAAGAAAGTTACATCTGTAATGATTCCAAGAGGATTAGCTGCTGCGGTACTCGCTACAATACCGCTTACAATGGGATTGCAGAACGGTGAAGCTTATCCGCAGATAATATTTTTCATTATACTAACATCTGTAATAATTACAACAATTGGATTAGGCGGAGCAAAGAAAATTCCACCACCAGAAGGTTCAGGTGGTTTTGTTACAGAAACAAAAGATAAATAATTGCTTTATACGTCTATAGATTCTTTTAAGCCTTTGTAGCGGTTTCGGATTGTAACTTCGGTAACATTTGCAGCTTCTGCAATGTCACGTTGTGTTTTATCTTCACCATTTTTGACACATGATAGGTACAATGCTGCTGCTGCTAATCCCATTGGATCTTTTCCAGCAGATGCTTCATTATCTTGTGCAATTTTTAAGACCTTGATTGCATAACGTTTTGTTTTTTCTGCAATACCAATTTTACTTGCAATTCTTGCAACACACTGTACTGAATCAGTAACAGGCATTTTTAGATCTAATTCTTTTACAAGTAAACGATAACAACGTGCAATATCTTTTCTTTTGATGTTTGCGGCAATTTCAACGTCTTTAAGATTTCTTGGAGTCTCTGTATCACGACATGCAGCATATAGTGCAGATGCCATTAATGCAGAAATTGAACGTCCTCTTACAAGACCTTTGTCTAGTGCTTTACGATAAATGTAAGCTGCTTTTTCAACAACAGATTCTGAAATTGCGAGTTTGTCTTTTAATCTATTTAGTTCACTGAATGCTTGTCTAAAGTTTCTATCAACTGGTTCATGAACTTGACTTCTACTGTCCCATGTTCTTAATCTTTCAATTGTATTTTTCATTGATGCAGTAAGTGGTTTACCAGATGCATCTTTGTTTACAGGATTAATTACAGTTGCAAGACCCATATCATGCATTGTTAATGATGTAGGTGCACCAGCTCTTGCTCTGTCACCATGTTCATCTTGTGTAAAGGAACGCCATTCAGGACCAGATTCTTGTAGTTTTTCTGACATTACAAAACCACACTTGGAGCAAAACATTTCGCCAGATTCATTATCTGTGACCATTTTGCCTTTGACACAACGTGGACAAGCATCTTTTGAGGCGCCTTGATTAACCATAATGTATACCCATTGCAGAATTGGTTTATAATCCTAATTGTTTGGTTGTGCCTAAATTGAGCCTAAGAAGAATATGTAATATCAGTTAATTATAGAAATGAACGAAATAATGGTATGAGTTCAAAATTCCTCATAATTCCGATATTTCTTCTAGGAGTATTATTTGCAGGACAAATTTCAGATTCATTTGGTCATGGACTTGGCTCTGAAACAATGCCACCAGTAATGGTTGGGGATATAGAAGCTACATTAGAAGTAAACTCATCAACAATTTACACAGATATAGATGGAGAAGAAAAAGGAATTAGACAAATTTCAATTAACTTTTTTGAAACTTTTACAAATATTGATTCAAACCAAGTACAATCAATTGATAACGTAACATTTCAAGTTAAGTTAATCAAAGCAGGAGATGTTCTAATCAAGGAAACATTTCAAAGAGAAGATGGAATTTTGATAATGAATCTTACACCATCAAATAATGAGCAAATACAAGTCATGGAACGTGAAACGTTTGCATCTTTTTTTGGATTAGCAAGTGAACAGTATAATTTTGAAGGAAAAATTTTTGAAAATGGTGGACTGTATGAATTTGAAATTTCAGTGATTACAATTAATAATTACGATAATGTTTTAAATAATCCTGTAAATTATGAGCTAGGAATTTCTATAGAAGAAACTACACGGTATGAAATTAATGATATTAACTATGGCAAACAAGAGTTAGGAATTGTTACATTTTTTGATCAGATAACAGATTTTAATTATAATGTAGAAACTAAAGAAATTTCATTTTCATTTCCATTTGAATGGAATCAAGAAACTATTGATCAAACAACTGTAATTCACGAAGAAGTTTTAGTACCAAAAACATTTGGTGATCTTCTTGTTTCAAAATATGTTGCAACATTAAATGGAATTAATTTACCTGAATCGATGATAAATATTGATGATTTTTCATCTGACGATAGAATTGTACATATTGTTGTAAGTCAAAAAGAATTACAGGAAATTTTTTCAAATAATGAATTTGATGATGATTTAATTACAATTGTTGTAAAACCAGAAAGGGATTTACCATTATCAGGTGTAACAGAAAATGGTCAGTTTAAAGTTAATTTATGGTGGACTAAAGAATTAAGATCTGGAGAATACACGGTAATACGTTATGATATTTTAGATACATTTTTGAAAGATAAACCAATTGCAGTACCTTACGAATTGAAAATATTCCATGATGATGAGAAAATTTTCTCAAAAAGTAATGTAAGCTCTGATAGAAAATCAACTGAAAGTAGGCCATCAAATAAGAATGACTTTGAATGGAATATTCCATCAGATGTGTCTGGAGTAATTATTTTAAAATTTGAAAAATTAGATGGCAGTAAAGTTGCAAACGTGGAATTTCCATTGATTATAGATAGAAAATCTGCTGTAAAAACGGATTATCAGATACCTAATTGGGTAAAAAATAATGCAGGATGGTGGGCAGATGGACAGATACCAGACTCTGCATTCATTGACGGAATTACGTTTTTGATAAAACAAGAGATTATTGTTGTTCCAGTTATGGAAGGTGAATCAAGTGTTGAATCAAGTGTTCCTGAATGGATTAAAACTAATGCAGGATGGTGGGCAGATGGACAGATTAATGATAAAACATTTGCAACAGGGATTGAATTTTTGATAAAGATTGGCATTATTGTTGTGTAGTATGATTATCTTTTAGCAAGCTGCTTTCTAAATCGATTTCCAATTATAGGATTAATTAAAAATGGAAATGTTTGTTTGAACCAGATTCCAATTCGTACAAATGATGGAACAACAATTTCTAATCTAGATGAATCTGATGCCTTGATGATTGCTTTTGCAACAGTTTCAGAACTTAAAGAAATTCCTGTTGCAAATTTTGTAAAATTTTTGAATGATGGATGATCAAATAAGCTAGTTCTAACCATTATTGGACTTACAACAGTCACTCCAACATTAGTTTCATGAAGTTCGTGGTGTAGACCTTCAGAAAATCCCAACATTGCAAATTTTGTTGCACAATATGATGCAATACCAGGTACCCCAAAGCTTCCTCCAACTGATGCTACATTTACCATATGGCCAGAATTTTGTTTCAGAAAATGTGGAAGAAAATATTTGGTGCAATTTATCATACCAAAATAGTTGGTTTGCATTTGAGATTCAATATCTTCAATAGATAATTCCTCTATTTTGCCATAAATTACAAATCCTGCGTTATTTACTAGTACATCAATTTTAGAAAATATTTCAATTACTTTTTCAGACATTTTCTTTACTTGTTTTTTATCAGATACATCACAAACTTGTATCAAAGTTTGAATTGAATATTTAGAAAGTTTTTTCTCAACTTGCTCTAGCTTTTCTTTTCTTCTTGCAACAAGCACGATATTTGCTCCTTTTTTAGCAAATTGTTCAGCCGCTGCTTCACCAATTCCACTAGATGCACCAGTAATTACTACAACCTTATTTTTAAAATTCATTGTTCATGCAGAATTTGGTTTACTGATTTTACTTAATGCTAATTTTACTAATAAAATCCACGTTACAGCAATTGGTACGTAGTATGTTGCAATTCTCCATCCAATTACAGCGTTCCATTGAAGTGGATCAACATCTGCAGATAAATTAAAAGGATCCAAATTATTTAGATAAGCAATTATCCCAAATTCTGCTAATCCTGAACCACCAACTGTAATTGGAAGATTAGCAATTGCATTTGCGCCCATTACTGCCATAATTGAATCAAAGAACTCTACTGCGAAACCAACACCATCGGCAATTATTAAAAATGATACTCCATAACATATCCAAGATACAATTGATACAAAAAATCCTACAATGAACACTTTTTTTGATTTACTAGAATGAAGATTTTCTCTACTCATCACACAAACATCTTCAATCCAACCATTGGTTTGTTTGACATATTTTTCTCCACGTTCTTTTCCTAGTGTAGTGGCAATGTATGAAATCACCCTAGGAAGTGTGAATGTACGTTTTGATGACATGAAAAATAAAACAATCCATAATCCTGTAATTGGAACTGCGGTTCCTAAAACTACGGCTCCAACAACATATGCACCGTACATTAATGCAAGAATTCCTGCTAGAATTGAAAGTACGCCTGCTGCAAACACTTCAGTTACAATATCTAATAATGCAACCCATGAAGCTTTTGATGTTGGTATTCCTTTTTTTGTCATGTAATAGATGACTGCAAACTCTGCTCCAACAAACATTGGAGTTGTAAATTTGATAAACTCACTACCAACACGCATTGCAGTTAGACGTTTTATCGAATCAAATGGACCAAGAAAAGTTCGTGCAATGTACGCAAGCTTTAATCCCTGTAATCCCAATTTCGTCATTATTGCTAAAACGGCTAATGCGAAAGGTATAGCCCCTATTGCAAAAATATCTTCTGCTTCAATGTCAAATTGGACAGCAATTATGATGATAGGTATGAGGGTAACAGGAATTACTGCTAGTCGCCAGTTCATTGCTCAATTTTTAAGAGATTCAAATATAAGCGAATAAAAAAGAATTTTTGTCGAACCATTGAAAGTTATTTTTGTTACAGGCACAGCAGGGGCAGGAAAGTCGTTACTGACTTCAAAACTCAAGGAATATTATGCAAAAAATGCCACATTTCCAATTACGTTGAATCTAGATCCGGGAGTAGCAAGTTTACCATATTCACCAGATATTGATGTTAGAGATTACATTGATCTTAATTCATTGATGGAACAATACGAGTTAGGATCAAATGGCTCTTTGATAATGGCAAATGATTTGATTGCCACAAAAATTGATGATATACAAAAAGAAGCAGATACAATTAATCCAGATTATCTTATAGTTGATACACCAGGGCAAATTGAATTATTTGCATACAGACAGAGCGGGCCATTTTTTGTAAATGAGTTTATTGCAGAAGAAAAAATGAACCTGTTTTTGTTTGATGGAACAATGGTTTCAACTCCAAATAATTTTGTATCACTAACATTATTGTCAACATCAATAAGATTACGACTAGGATTGCCAACAGTTAATGTAATTACCAAAACAGACTTGATACAAGAAAAATTAGAAAAAGTGTTAAGCTGGTCAGGAACAGATTCACAGTTAGAGGCAGATTTAGCAGGAGAGGTCAATGGAGATACATTTTCTCTAGTATCAGATATGTTAACAAGCTTAAACAGACATGATTTCCAACAAGATTTGATTCCAGTTTCTAATGCAACAGGAGATGGAATGGTAAATCTGCAAAGTGCATTAAGCAGAACTATTAACTTGGGCGAAGAAATAGAAGATTAATGGTAAAATCAGTAACTGTACGTGCTCCTTGCTCTACTGCAAATTTGGGACCAGGATTTGACGTGTTTGGTATGGCACTTGACGCACTATATGATAATGTTGTTCTAACAAAGAAAGGAAAAGGAATTGTCATAGTTAGTTCAGATGATATTCCATTGAATCCATCAAAAAATACTGCTGGATTAGTTGTATCTGCAATGGAAAAAAAATTTAAGATAAAAGATGGCATCGAAATTAAAATTAAAAAAAATATACCTGCAGGATATGGAATGGGAAGTAGTGCAGCATCAGCTTCTGCATGTGCAGTAGGTATTAACAAGTTATACAATTTGAAATTAACTGATGCAGAACTAGTTGAATTTGCTGGAATTGGTGAGAAAGCTAGTGCAGGTACAATACATTATGATAATGTTGCAGCATCAGCATTAGGTGGATTTGTGATAGTCAAGACAAAACCATTACAAGTTGTAAAGATGCAACCTCCAAATGACTTAGTTTTGTGTGTAGCAGTACCAGAATTGAAGGTTCCTGCAAAAAAAACCAAGGTTTCGAGAGGAGCTATCCCAAAAAAAGTTTCATTATTAGACATGGTAAAAAATATCTCAAATGCATCAGCATTAGTTGCAGGTTTTTCAGAGAGAGATTCAGAATTAATTGGAAAATCAGTGCAAGATGTTATTGTTGAACCAGCAAGAAAACATATGATTCCTGGATTCGATAAAGTGAAAAAAAATGCACTAGCTGCAGGTGCATATGGAGTTACAATCAGTGGTGCAGGACCATCAGTGATTGCATTTACAGATAAAAAACATGATTCAAAGAAAATTTCTAATGCAATGAAACGGGGATTTAAGGCTGCAAAAAAAGAATCTAAAATTTTTGTTTGTAAACCAAGTAAAGGTCCTAAAATCATAAAAAGAAAATGAAAAGAGCAGTTATCATTCTAAGTGGAGGTTTAGATTCAGCATGCATGATGTCATATTTGAAAAAAGGATACCAGTTGTATGGAATTACATTTGCATATGGTCAAAGAGCATCTGAGGAGATAAAGGCTGCAAAACGTATTGGAAAATTACTCAAGTTAAAAGAGCATAAAATTCTCGACATTGGCTTCATGAAGGAGCTGTACGGAGATAGCAACGTTCTAACTAATACAAAGAAAAAGATGCCTAGTTCTTTTGAATATTCAATTGTGGTTCCAATCAGAAATGCAATATTTCTCTCAATTGCTACAGCATGGGCATTTACTCTAAACGCAGAATTAGTTGCATATGGAGCACAGAAAGGAGATACACAATATCCAGATTGTAGACCAGAATTTACAAGAAAAATACAATCTGCATTAAATCAAGGCGAATATGATGGAATTAAAAATAAAATTAGAAAGGAAATTAAAATTTGGTCTCCATATTCAGAAAATATTTCAAAAAGTGATTTAATAAAAAAAGGCTACAAGGTTTTAGGAAATGAAATTTTCAAAACATGGAGCTGTTATCTAAGTGGTAAAATGCAATGTGGAAAATGTGAATCCTGTAATAATAGAAAAATCGCATTTGAGAAAGCAAAGATTACAGATAAGACAAAATATTTGAAATAAAATTAGAGTATTTTTCTTTTTAAAACAAATCTACGAGCGCCCATATACCATCCAGCAAAGATTGCACCCACTATTCCCCAAAATATCCAATTAAGTGAGCCCTGATTAACAGTTTCTTCATCTGCCATACTACAGTCGGTTATTTGTGATGTTTGTTCACATTCCCATCCATAAGACATTACAGAATCTTCAAAGAATGGGTTGACTTGCCATGAAATAACTATTGCAATTGCAATTACTATTGCAAATTCAATAATAGACCAGGAGAAAAATGGCCATGATTCACCTGGAACGTGTATGTTATTTCTTGCAGGCATGATGAATTTCTAATTAGGGGATTATTTAATTTTTGATAGGATCTTACTTGTTTTGAATGGCTTTGAGTAGCTCTTCTTTGGTTTTTTGATCCTCAAATACCCCTCGAAATGCTGAAGATGTCATTTGAGCATCATTTTTGACACCTCTCATTTTCATACAGAGATGTTCGCCTTCTGCCATTACTGCTACTCCTTTAACACCCTGAGCATAAATCTCATCTGCAACGTTTTTTGTAATTCTTTCTTGAATTTGTAATCTCTTTGAGAATTTTTCTACAACTCTAACTAGTTTAGATATTCCAAAGACACGACCGTTTGGAATATATGCAATTTGTATTGTTCCGTAAAATGGTAACATGTGATGTTCACACATTGAATAGAATTGAATATTTTTCGCAACTACCATCTCAGAGTCTTCTGAAAATTGAACAGATAATTCAGAATCAGAGTCATATCCGGAAAAGATTTCAGTATATGCGTCTGCGATTCTTCTAGGAGTGTCCTTTAGACCTTCTCTAGTAGGATCCTCGCCGATTTCAATGATTAATTCACGTACGAGTTTTTTTACACGTTCTTTATCCATGTGATCTTAATTGATTTCAAAGGTTATTTTAAAGGATGTGAATTTCTTAGGCACAGTTATTCTTGAATAATTATTTCCTTTTTGTAGAACATGCCTGAGATCATAAAGACAACACCTAATATTCCAATCAAAGATCCAACAAATTCAATTGTCGATACTACTCCTTCAGCAAGTGGAGCTATGGCTAGTGCTATGAATGCTCCAAAAATTACCATTGGTAGCCCAACACCAAAAATGATTGCTTTTGAAGTCATAATGAAAAACGGGATTGAAATCTATATGAAGTTTATGTTGACTCTTGCACTATTTTCTCTGCTTTTGTTAGGAGTTGATCTATTAATTGTAGTTTTGAATTAATTTTTCGTTCAGAATCATCTAGATTGTTTCTCAAATCGTTAATAATGGTAATTGCTTTTTCCACATAATATAATGCCGCATTGCTTTCTTTTGCTTCAGAATGAAGTAACTTGGCTTTAGTCTCTAACTGAGAGAGTTCAGATGTGATTTTTTGTTTTTGAGATAATTGTATTTGATCAACATCAATTTGTTGTAGATTGTTTCTGTTGATTTCTTGTATATCACTATTTATTGTAATAACTATTCTGATATGTTTTGTGATTTGAGATGTAGAATTGGAGGAAACAAGTTGAGTTTTTGTATTCTCTAATTGTTTAACATAATCTAGTAAACCAGAGGTTTTGGCTTGTACAATTAGTACATTGATTTTGTCTACATATTTTTCAGCTAATGCTTGTGCGCGAATTATCTTATTTTTCTCATTAATTGATTGAAGTGATTTATAGATTTCAAGTCCTTTCAAAGCAATCTGATCAATTGTTTGTTTTGCTTTGTCACTTTCACCTTGTTCATTATTTTGTTTTGCAAGAGATATGAGACCTTTCATTTCTGAAAAGTCAACATCCGCTCCAATTTTATCAGATATTTGTTGAAGTCTTTGATAATTCATTTCATATCTTTTGATAATCTGAGAATGATCTGGTAATGCTGCATCTTGTGCTTTATTTTCAGCAATTTGGTTTAGCATTTGGCTGATTTGTTTGATTTTACTCATAGATGATATGAAATGTTCTCTTGCAGATTTTACATCTCCATTTTCGATTGCAGTTGATAATTGATCAATTTCATAAGTACTTTTGTTGTAAATCTCTAGTACAGCTTGTCTGTTTTTCCAGTCTTGAGTGTTTGAATTTTCCATCTCATCAATATTGTGTTTAATGTAACGCTTTGCTTTTTCAGCAATATTCAACATGTAATCTAAATCTGATTCAGCTTCAACTTGCATAGCTGATGTCGGTAACAAAAGACCAGCAAAGGCAAAGATTGCAATTATACCATAAATTTTATTCATTCTTGTTATCTCCTACGTTTGTTAATTTTATGAGGTTTTGTTGGTCTTTTTTAGTGATTTCAATTAATTCATATCTTTCTAATCTTTTTACTGCTCTCCACATTGTTGTTCTAGGTAAAAGGAATTTTTTTCTAAGATCACTTTCTAATGCACTGCCACCATTTTCATGAATAAATTTGATTATCTCTTTATCATCTTCTCTGAGATCTGGCATTTCTAGAACTTTTTCAATATTGAAAGGCTCATTCTTTTCTAAAACTGTGGTTTGAGAAGTTGAAACAATTTGTTTTGGTTTATTTTTCATCTTTAGTGCAATCGCTGCTATTGCTGCAATTACTACAGCAGCTCCACCTGCAACATACATCATAGAATTATCACCTTCTGATGCAAGAGTTTCTTCAGTTGGTAAGACCTGGGATGATTCTGCGACTGTTAAGAAATATGTAATTTCAGCCATTCCACTAGGAAGAAGAATTTTTGTTCTGTCAGAATCTACATTCATGTCAATAGGAAATGTTGACATTCCCACAATGACAGAGTTTTCTGGCATTACCACATTGAATTCGACTGGAGAATTTATCTCAAATGACCAAATTTTTCCATCTTTTGAAATTAGTGAATACGTATCATAATTAATCAGAATATTTGAAGACCCCAGCGTCTCTACTTGTAAGATATTTTTGTTAGATTCTGTAGTTAAAGGAAATCCATTTTCATCTTCTGCAACAAGATTTTCTACTGAATCACCATAAAGTGAAACTTCAGTATCAGGAAGTAATGGATCAGATTCTAAAGAATAAGTGACATGTGTAGACCCATCAGGAAAAAGGAAGAAATCGAGGGTTCGAGTTGAGCCAAAAGAGTGCTGTAGCGGTACCGACATAGCAAGCAGAATTAGGACAAAAACTGCTAGGGGTACGCGAGCCATCAAAATCAGGGCTTCGGTTGGGCTTAAAAGCATTCCATCATTCTTGGAATCTTCCAACCAACCACAGCAAGCTGACTCTTGGTTCAATTCTAATACCTCAGATTCATCGAATTTAGGAGGTTTTGGAAGTTCTTGAATTCATCAAAGAATTTTAGACCTTTTTCAGTTATCATGAATTTGCGATTTCTATCATCACGTCTTGTTTCGACTAAACCTGCATTGATCAATTTTTCACATTTATCAAGAACGGCATAGTGAGATAGGTTTGCTCTTCTGGAGATTGCAGACACAATGACGCCCTGCTGGCCTCCATTCATGGTAACATCTAAGATGTCTCCCATTATTCCCATTTCGGATCTGTATTGTTGTTTTGACATGGTCTAGTTTAAGATCAAGAGCTTTATGAGGAACATTTTGAAATCTCACAGCGGAACGCATAGCGGAACGGGTTTGAAACGCCTAAAAATCGACTAAAAATGGCAATTTTGATGAAAGTTGTGGAAAATTGTATTTTTTCGTATGTGTAAAATGTGCGTAAAATTCGTCCGTTCATCTTTTTATTTGAGGAAAATGAAGTTAATTCGTGACTGGATTATTAGGTTCTTCCAAAGAAGACGAAGGTGGTGAAATGATGGAAGAAAGACCAGCTGAATCTATGCCTGAACCACCTCAAGAAATGAGTCAATCAGACTCGGATATTGGAATTTCATCATTGAT
Source organism: Candidatus Nitrosopelagicus sp. (assembly GCA_028345965.1). Taxonomy (GTDB): domain Archaea; phylum Thermoproteota; class Nitrososphaeria; order Nitrososphaerales; family Nitrosopumilaceae; genus Nitrosopelagicus. The sequence goes on along the minus strand of JAOMEP010000002.1, from coordinate 33,707 downwards.
GAACAAGCGGGCAAAATTAGAAGAGGCTATTGATTATGTTGGAGGCTTGATTGCAAACCTCAAAGAAAAGAGAACTAATCTTGAAAAAGAGATTGAAGAAGAATCAGTAGACATTAAAAATTTGAAAGAAAAATTAATGAAAGTTAGTGATTATATCGATGAAGAAACACGTGGAATAGAACATCTTACTCAGAAAAGAAATACGGTTGAAAATGAGGCAGATGAAGTTGGTACGTTAATCTCATCAATGAGAGAGAAATTATCAGGTATAGACAAAATCATCGATGACGAAGGAAAGAGAATTACTAGTTTCAAAGAGTCACGAGATAAATCTTCCAGTTTCTAGAAAATCTACATAAATTTTGATTCAGAAGTTGGAACGTTAAATTGCTCTAATCCAGTTGATGGTACTGAAGGGAACTGTTCTCCTGATTGTGATTCTGCGACTGCTGCTGCTTCTGCAAGGATGCTATCAGATTCGGCGTTTGTTGATTCTTCAACTCCGAAGGATGATCCGCTGCTGCTGAAGGTTTCAGTCATTAGTCCACCTAACATCTCAGTCATTCTACCAATCTCTTGGTCTGCACCTGGCATGAATTTGACAAGTGATGATTTGAGTCCATTCATGAGGCCGATTGTTGGCATCAATGTGGTGACTGTATCTCCCAAGTCGTGGAAGGTTGTTAATCTTAATTCAATTCTCTCTAATCCCATTTTGGCATTAGACATTATTTTGTTAACTTTACGAACTTCTACTAGTTCATTTGATAATACTTTACTTGAATAGGTATCGTGTGCTTGTTGAGCAGCTACGATTTTTTGAAAAATTTTCTGGTCTCTTTCTTGGAGTTTTTGGCACATGCCATCAAGTTTTCCGATTTGAGCCTGTAATCGTTTTACAGCCATTTCGACTCTTGGTTTTAGTGATCCTTTTGGTTTGAGAGTATCACCAAGTTTGTCCATGAAGCTTTGCTTCTGAGGAGCTGCCCATTTGTCTTGGAAACTTGCCATGCGTACTGTTTTGAAATATGTTATTAATTTCCGGTGTGAATAATGGTTCACAAATTATAGAAATTGTATGACTAGAATTAACAAAATGACTATAATCTGGGAAATTCATGCCTAGATTATGAATAAAACGTTGATTGCTGGTGGAATAGTTGCTGTTGCCATTGTGGTTTCAATGGCATATGGTGCAGCAATGAATCCAGGTGGAAATGAGCAAAAACGTGCCGATTCAGAGATTTGGAGTTTTCGCTTTTCTGGACCAGAATTTCATGATGTGAATTCACATCAATTTACAGCTATATCTCTGGAACAAAATATTCCATACAAATTTGAATTTGTGCCTATGGGTGATTCCCCAGAACGGGTATCAATTCAACTTGGGCCATACTCAGAAACCTTCATCTTAGAAAGAGAATTAGTAGATACTGGAATCTCAAAATACTATACTTGGGATTATTCAGGAAACAAGTATTTTGAAATCTCTGGTATGCAATGTAAGAATCAAAATGTGTGTAATTATGATTTGAATATTCAGCGATTTGGAAATTTGAAAGGCTCAGTTAGCATTTCATTGATTGCAATAGATAGAAGTATCTAGACTGATTAAATGGGGGCGTGGCCCTTCGGCAAAGCAATGTGAGATTCCCTCACTTGTCAGCATCAATGTGCATTAACTCTATTTTCTGCTCTGCAGGACCACGCAAGTCTAATCGATAGGATTTACATCCTTCCGCATTAATCACTATACGTTATTATCATATTTAAGAGATTTGACAAATTATTACAAAAAAAACTAGTGTTTTTTGAAAATTATAATTGATTCAATCTATTGTTAATTATAGAAGGTCAAATAATCAGGGACATGACGATAGAAGACGAAAAGAAGAAAGGCGGATTATCGTTATTTGCAAAACACGCAGTTCAATTTTACATAGTTGGTGCAACAGGCGTTTTAGTAAATTTAGGAATTTTATACCTTCTAACAGATATTGGTGGATTTTGGTATGTTGCATCTCAAATTATTGCAATCTCAGTTTCAATTACCACAAATTTCTTTTTCAATAGATATTGGACTTTTGGTAGTTTTGTAAAAGATCAGAGAAATTCAGTCATGTATGTGAAATTTATTGTAGTTAGCGCAATTGGAATGGCAATTCAATTAGGGATTACGGTCACTCTGGTTGAAAGTAGTGCATTTTATCACATGTATGGAGCAGGAATAGGAATTGCAGTCGCTAGTGCCATAAATTACATTCTAAATAGAAGAGTTACCTTTGGGATAAAGTTCAAGAATTAAATTTGATGAGAACAGAGTGATTTTACCATGAATGCTAGGAAAAAACAGAGAATCGAGATAGTTGGACTTTTAGTAGGAGTTTGGTTCATTTTATCACTCCCACTTCCATGGTTGATAACAACACCAGATTTAGCCCAACAGCAACTATTGATTATAGTTCAAATGACAGGATTGATATCGGTTCCATTTGTAGGTCTAGCCATAGCATGGACTCTAAAGCCAGAATTAGCAAATAGAGATTTGAAGAATGATTAGCGAATTACCTTTTAAATCAAATCTGCCTGAATTAGGAAAAATTATCGATGGAGTTGTAAGAGCCGGTGAAAAGGTTCTCGAGGTTTATGAAACAGATTTTTCAACTGAAAAAAAAGATGATGACTCTCCAATAACTCAAGCGGATATTGAAAGTAACAAAATTCTAAAAGAGGTTTTGGGGCAGACTGGAATTACTATTTTATCTGAAGAAGATACGGATGATAAAAAAAGATTATCAGAAGAAAAGGTTTGGATAATTGATCCATTAGATGGAACCACCGATTTTGTAAACAGGACAGGAGAGTTTACAATAATGGTAGGATTGGTTGAAAAACACAAATCGATTCTAGGTTTGATTTATTGGCCCATCAAAAAGAAGATGTATTTAGCTGAATCTGGAAAAGGAGCATTTTGTCATGATGAAGAATGGGAGAAAATTGAGGTTACAATGATGTCAGAAATACAAAATTGTCATGCCTTAGTCAGCAGACATCATCTTTCAGAAAAAGAAAAAAAATTGTTAGATGAGATGGAGATTGCAGTTGTTACAAGTATTGGGAGCTCACTGAAGGTAACAGAGATTGCGTCCGGAGACGCCGAAATTTATCTAACAACTACAAACAAGATGAAACAATGGGATACTTGTGCCTCTAACCGTATTATTTCTGAGGCAGGTGGGAAAATGACAGATATGTCTGGTAATGATTTAGTGTACAATACAGAGATAGTAAATCATGAAAATGGAATATTGGTGACTAATGGATTAATTCATCAAGATGCATTAGATGCTATTTCTAGATTAGATTCTTAGATTTCAAAAATTCCAGTACTTCTGCGGCACTTTCATCAAGAGATTTGTTTTCAGTATCTAGTACCAAATCAGCATTGTCTGGTGCTTCATATGGGTCGTCGATTCCGGTAAAACCCTTAATCTCTCCTGAACGGGCTTTTGCATACATTCCTTTGACATCACGCTCTTCACATTGTGCTAGTGAAGCATTGACATAAACTTCAAAGAATTTGGTGTCATCACCAATAATCTCTTTTGCGTTTGCACGATTCTCTTTGTATGGGCTAATTAATGATACGCCCATCGAAACGTTGTGTTTTAGAAGTAATTTTGACAAGTGAGCAACTCTTCTGTTATGCTCATCTCTTGCCTCTTTTGAAAAGTCTTTTGGTGAGAACCATTCTCTTAGTTCATCACCATCTAAAATGGCTAGATTTGGTATAGTTTCAGCAAGTTTTCTTACTATGGTGGTTTTACCTGAACAAGGCAATCCGGTCATCCATAAACAAAAGGCCATGTAAATGGCAGAGAAATTACCGCTTAAGAATGTTATTTTGCCCAATCTTGGGATTCTAGATAATCAATGTCTTCTAAAAGAGAGGTAACCTTTTCTGCAATTGCAGATATAGACTGGAACTGTTCAAACATCTCTTGTTCTTCCTCTCTTGAGAGAATTTCTTTTTCTGCTTTTTCAAAAAATGCTTCTTCTCTTTTCATGTGTTCTATCAGAAATGTCGAATATACACTCAAAAATCTAGCAACCGGTTCACGTTTGTCTTGACCTTCTTTCCATAATTTGAGATTTTTTGAAATTGATCTTGCTATATTTCTGCTAAATTCATGTTCAATTAACAATTCACGAATTTCCTTGTTTAGATGATCATAAGACGCAACACAGGGAAAATAAGATCCTTCTTCTCTTGTAAAATGTACAGAATCTAAAAATTCTGCAATTAGAAAATTTATTTTATCAATATCAGAAAATGGGATATCTACTCCATTGTACAATGCTTTGTAGGATTTTGTGATTACTTTTTCAAGACGTAAAATATCTTGATGTTCATTTCGTAGAAATTCACTAGCACTCATAATTCTAATTTTTTTTCTTGGAGAAAATGGATTTTATTTTTTCTTTGTAAATATCAAGTTCCATCTTGAGGTTTTGAACCATTTCGTCAGATTTATCGCCCATGAAAATTATAGAAATTTCAGATTTTTAAAGAGATCTATACGCCTAATGTTTCAGATTTTGAGATGTCTAGATTGACCTTATCGCCTACAGACAAACCAAGTTGTTTGTATTCGTGCATATCTAGCTTGATTGATGTTGTTCCTGGTGCTGCACCGCCCATCATGCCTGGCATTCCACCACCAGAGATCATTTTATTTAGATTTTTCATCATGTCATCCATGTTAGAAAATCCCATAACATTTGTTGTAGATGGGTTTGGAGGTTGATTTCCTTCTGCCATATCCTTGGCTAAAGAAAGAGTAACTAGAACATATGGAGCACCGTCCGGGGCTGCATCAATTCTCATAACTACAAACTCTTTTCTCATATCATTTACCTGTAAAAATCCATATTTTAACTATTCATGTTTTTCATTTTCTGGTCTTTAATTTCATTTAGTTCGTCTTCGAAGAAGAATTTATCTTCAAAAGCAGGTTTTAGATCATCAAGCCATATTGCATTTTCATCATATTTTGCAAAGAATGGACGGTTTACCCACTCCGGATTTCTTCCCTGAAGCATTCTCAGTACAATAACTTTGGTTCCATTTATTTCAGAAACACCATCAATCTGAACTTTACCAGGAGTAGCAGACATACTTGGACCTCTAACTGTTCTTCCTAATCCACTTACTTTTTGAATTGCATGTTGGAAGATTTGATGTGCTTTGACTAGTGGTATTCCAAAGTAATGTTGTGCTCCAGTATCTCTTACAACAAACATGTAATATGGAATACAACCAAGCTCCACTTGTTTCTGCCACATTTGAGCCCACATATCTGCATCATCATTAATGTTAGTAAGAAGTGGAGATTGAGTTCTAATTTGAGCACCTGTCTCTCGAACATTTTTGATTGCAAGTTTTACAGCACCTGTTTTTAATTCTGCCAAGTGATTGAAATGCCCCATTATTGCAAGGTGAATTCCTTTTGAGTTTACTCGTCTAAATGTTTCAAGTGTTTCTTCAGCATCATCATCAGAGATGAATTTGTATGGCCAATAAGATAAGGCCTTTGTTCCAATTCTAATTGTTTTAAGATTTGGTAAATCTGCATCTAAGATTTTATCAATATATGTAGAGAATATTTTTGCCGGCATAATCATAGGATCTCCTCCAGTAAACAAAATATCTGAAATTTCTGGATGTTCTTTGACATATTGTGCTAAATCATCTCCTTCTTGCATGGCAAATTTCATTTCATCCATACCAACGAACTGTGGCCATCTAAAACAAAAGCTGCAGTATGCATGACAAGTTTGTCCTTGACTTGGGAAAAAGAGAGTTGTTTCTTTGTATTTATGCTGCATTCCATAAAGTTTAGTTCCGTCTTTTAGCATTGGAACATTTAGCTCCATTTGACCAGCTGGATGTGGGTTTAATTGTAAACGGATTTTATTTGCCATGTCTCGAAGTTCCTTTCCAGATGAATTATTTTTTAAAGTTGAAGCCATCATTTCATAATGCTCTGGTTTGAGCATACCTTTTTGCGGAAATGTTAGATTGAACATTGAATCACCGGGTACATTATCCCAGTCAATTAATTGCTCAATTACGTAATTATTTGCCTTGAAAGGTAAAACATGCCCAACTACCTCCATTTCAAAAATTTGTTCTTCTGTAAAATTTTCAATTTGTGGAATTTTCCTTAGATTTGAAAGCGTGTATGACTTGATCTTTGGTGAAGAATCTATTGTCCAGATCGATTCTTGTTGATTACTTGTTTGAGCCATTCCATAATTACAATAAATCCTCTGTTAAACTTTAGGATCTGACATTTACGAAGAGATTATGCCTGAAAATGCATATTTTCGAAAAAAATTGACAGTTTTTTTAAAACTTGACGACAAATCTACTAACTTAAGTTTAGGATTCTCAAAAAATATTAGAGATGGCAGAAGAAATTAGTGAGATTTCAGTTGGGCAATTTGATACAGTATCACAGTTGATCGCATCATCAGTATCTTTGCAATTAGCGGTAATTGGACTGATAATTGGAATTATTGTGATTAGTGTAGTTTATCGAAAATTTTCATTTTGGATTAAAACTCAAAAATTCAACCATACAAGACCACATGTTGCAAGGTTTGCAAGAAAAATAATTTTACCATTTTTAGCAATTGCTTTAATTTCATCTGTAAACATGTACATTCAAGTTTTTGAATTATTTGATGAAGAGTCAACAGTTATGCAAATAGAAGGAGAGCTAGCGCCTAGTGAAGTATTTGCAAAAATGCTAAACACATTGAATATTTTGGTAATAGGATATACAATTTCACAGTTAGTTCCAATAGCATTAACAAAACGTGATAGTTCACGTCTTGAACGTGAAGATTTTGAAGCCTGGAGAGAAATGAGAGGTTTTCCAGATGATGCTGACGATTTATTTCATAAATTATACAAATGGATTCCACCAAAACAAAAACCAGATGATCTAACTGAAGAAGAATTCAATAGTTACTTGCAAACCGATGAAGGAATACAATACTTAGAGAACTTTCGGACATCAAGGGGAGCCCCAATTGGAAGTTATGAAAAAAATTCTAAAGAACCTTATGAAAAATGGAAAAAATCTGAACGAAAAAAATATCAATTATACTTTGAAGCTTGTGTAACAGGAAAGAATGTATCTGGAAGAAAATTATTTCCAGGTGTATTACCTGAGGAGATTTATCCTATAGATATCTGGAGAGAACAAAAAAGAAATTCAGGTTTTGAATCAATAATTTCAGGAAACAAACCACCGGGACACTCACGTAAACAAAAAGAAGGTGTTCCAAAATCTGCAAAACAGGTTTTACCAATTTTAATTTTTGTTGGAGTATTAGTTGGAGTAGTATCATGGTGGGAAGTAGATTTGATAGTGCTAGCAACTGCAACAGGAGGACTTGCATTTGGTGTTGGATTAGCATTAAAAGAAACATTGGAGAATTACTTTTCGTATATTCTTATCAGAAAAGATAAGGTTGTCAAAGAAGGAGACAGAATACAATTACAAAGTGGATATAATGGATATGTACATAAAATTACACCAAGAGTGACATACATTCGTCATGGATTAAATGAATCAGTTGCAATTATTCCTACACGACAATTGGTTAGTGCAGAAATAATTAATTATACAAAAGAAATCAAACTTGTTCCTGCAGTAGTAAATGTTGGGGTATCATATCTGAATAATCCAAGGCAAGTTACATCAATTTTAGTCAAAGTTGGTAAACGTGCTATGATTGAAGCTACAGATGCAAGAGGAAGACATCTTGTAAGACAAAATAGATGTCCATATCTTGAAGAAAACAAACCTAGTTGTGGATGTGACAAGGATATTCATGTGGATGTAACACAGCCAGTTGTACGATTTGACAAGTTCAATGATTCTTCTTTGGATTTTTCAATGTGGGTTTACGTAAGAGATTATGGCGCACAATTCAAGACAAAAAGCGATATGCGTCTGATTATGTACGAAGAGTTCAAGAAATTCGATATTAGAATACCATGGCCAATACGTACAGTTTACCAAGGTGATGAAAAACGTGAAGAACAGGAAATTAATCAACTAGATTCCAAGCGTAATGAAGTGATGGATGAGTATGGATTAGGTGATTTAGGTCGTGGTGAAGCAGGAGATGAATAGTAATGATTAATTTATTTGGAAAAATTCAAAACACATATTGAAAGATATTATTAAGTTCATTTTAAAAAATTCAATAATTTTTGCAATAGTCTCATTTGCATTTTCAATGATTGGTGGCTCTTTTCCTGAAAGTGAATTTACAGTTGTGATTGGAAATCCGCTTGTAGTGAGTAGTATTACGTATGAACATGTGTTAGGTCATATTTTTTGGGGCGCAGTAATTGGGTTGGGAACATTAAGTATTAGATACATCATTCTAGGTGGAAGTTTTGCAATCTTCTTAGATTCGGATCATTTACTACAATTTTTGGATATAGAGTTAGTTTCAAGAATGAGTCATTCAATTCCATTTGCAGTAATTGTGTCTATGGTATTTTTTGTAATTCTACGAGGAAAAGATATCAGAATTTGTGCTGTTGCATTTGGTGCAGTCTTATCACACATTGCATTTGATGTTTTCTTAGCAGATGTTTTACTTAATTCAGCCACAAAATTCCCATTGTTTTCACCATTTACATTTGAAGCAGTACCATTACAGGGATTAGATTGGCTTGGAATACAGATTATTGGGGTTAGTATAGTAGCAATTACAAGCTATTTTTTCAAAAGAAAGGAGATTAATGTAAAAAATAGTCTTACGAAAACTTAAGAATCCGTTTTGATTCGTTGATTTAATGGCAAAATTTACAGTTGTTGGTGGAGATGCATCATCAGATTTAGCTAAAAGAATTGCTAGAAAATTAAAATCACCCTATATCAAGACCGAGAAGAAAATATTCCCTGATGGAGAAAGTAAAATAACAATTAACCAAATTCCAAAAAAAAGCATAGTTGTAGTTGTTCAATCAACTAATCCCCCAGTTGATTCAAATCTTTTAGAATTATTGAGTATTGTTTCAAAGGTACAAAAATTTTCTTCAAAAGTATATGCAGTGATTCCTTACATGGGATATGCAAGACAAGATAGAGAATTTCTTGGTGGGGAAATAATCACTATCGGGGTGGTTGGAAAATTACTCAAAGCAGCAGGTGTAAAGAAAGTTCTCACAGTTGATATTCATAGCAAATTAGCATTAAAAGAATTAAAAATTTCATCAGAAAATGTTTCTGCAATGGAAGTACTAGTCAAATATTTTACGAAAATGAAAATGAAAGATCCATTGGTTATATCCCCAGATTTAGGGGGTAAAGAAAGAGCTGAAAAATTTTCTAATCTTTTGAAAACAGATTTCATTGCGTTGAAAAAACATAGAGACAGAAAAACTGGAAAAGTGAATATACTTTCTGGTAAAGTTGATGTGAAAAATCGAGATTTAATTCTGGTAGATGATATGGTTAGTACTGGCGGAAGTATTGTTAAAGCAACCCAATTTTTAAAGAAACAAAAATGCAGACGTGTTTTTGTTGCATGTACGCATGCATTATTGGTTAATGACGCTACAAAAAAGATCAAAAATGCAGGTGTTACTCAAATTATTAGTACAAACACCATACCTGGTGAATCAGCAAAAGTAGATGTATCAAGAGTTATTTCTGATGCATTGAGATGAAAATAACATTATGAAAATAGTTTATCTTGGAACTTCAGCTGCTGCACCGACCATTGATCGTTCATTAACATGCATTTGTCTTGTTCGTGAAAATGAAGTTTTGATGTTTGATGCAGGAGAAGGAGCCCAAGTTGCATATTTGAAAGCAGGTTTACCGTGGAATAAAAAAATGAAAATATTTGTCACACATTTACATGGAGATCATTGTTTAGGTGTCTTGGGTCTTTTACAAACAATGTCATTACAAAAGAGAACAGAAGCTGTTGAGATTTATGGGCCAGCTGGAATTGAAGAATTCATTACTGCAAATATCAAAGTATTAAATTTTGGATTACCATTTCCTGTTTTCATAACAATTGTAAATGAAGGTAATGTTGTTAACGAAAAAGATTATCAGATAAATTGTTGTGAGGCACAACACGGAATTACTGCGTATTCATATTGTTTTATAGAAAATGAAAAAGCTGGTGTATTTTATCCAGAAAAAGCAAAAGAGTTAGGAATTCCGGAAGGGAAATTATGGCAGGAGTTACAAAATGGTAATTCCGTAGAAGTAGAGGGTAAGAAAATTAATTCATCACAAGTAACAGGTGAAAAAAGACCAGGTAAGAAAATTGGAATTTCAGGCGATACACGTCCTACTGAAAAATTACAAGCGTTTTTCAAAAATAGCGACTACATGAGCTTTGATTGTACATTTTCATATGAACTAAAAGATAGAGCAATTGAAACAAATCATTCAACTGCAAAAGAAGCAGCAGAATTGGCAAAAAATGCAAATGTAAAAAATCTCATTTTAACACACTTTTCAGCAAGATATAATGACGAATCAATTTTACTAAATGAAGCAAAACAGATTCACGAGTCAGTTATAGCTGCAAAAGATCTACTTGAAATTGAAATTTAGATTATTCATCAAATTTTAAAAAGTCAATCTCAGGGATTTCTGTTTCATCAATAGTGTTTTCAACTTGACCTGCAACATCTACTACTGTATCTCCTGCCTTTAATCCAACATCATACAATGTATCACCGACTTGGCTTGTATGCTGATTGTATTCCTTAATGTTAGTGGCATCTGCAACTAATGCATCAAGAACTAATGTACCTGCAGGAAATTGACTCATTGTTTCAGGTAAGAATAAAATTCCACCAGCTACCAATACTGCGCCAATTATTGCTAATTGTATTTTCATAACAAATGCTGTAAAAATCGATTTTTCATAACTGAGCTAAAAAAAAGCTCTCAAAATGGATAGAAATAGCTAGTTGTCTAATTTGTGATAGAATCAATTACTTGTTCTATATCGTTTGAGCGTAAAATTATCTTAATTGGACCTAAAGATGATTCGTTTGCTTCACTGCATAAGGCGACAGTATTTACAAATGCTGCCTGTTTATTGAGATAAAACCAAGTGGAGTCACCGTCACTATTTTTTTTGAGAATACGTTGATAGGTGTTTCTGGTGTTTTTTTCATGAATTGATTTTGAAATTTGTGACAGAATTGAAAAATTATTTGTTTTTCCACTAATTTCTGCATCAGATATTTCTAATTCTATTTCAGGAAAAATGTTATTTATTGCAGATTTTACTTTTTCAGGATCTTCAGATGGATTGATTTGACAGAAAATTTGAATTGTTGTTTTTTGATTCATTATTCAATCCACTTTTGAAAGATTTTGATTGCAGATTTTACCATTTCCTCAATTGTTATATTGTTATTTTCAATTGATTCATCAGCAAGTCCAATAATTTCTTCTAAACCAACACTAATTTCACGATTATCACGTTCTTCAAATTTTTCTCTTGTTAACGGATCATCTGATCTTTTACGTTCACGAAGAAAATTAAATCTTGTATCAGCAGATGCGTTTACAGCTAAAAGTTTTACATTTCCAGTTTCTTTTAGAACATTAATTTCATGTATTGAACGTATGCCATCAATAATTATAATTTCATGAGTTGAGTTTTCAATAGAATTTTTAAGTAATTTTGCAATTGCACCTGGTCCATTTTTTTCACGTAAATTTAACATAAGTTTACCAAGATTCTCACCTGTAGGTTCCAAATCTAGTCTTTTAGCCTCAGCTCTAACACCATCACCAAGGCTGAATGTTTCATAACCGCCTTCTTTTAATTTTGAAACAATAGTTGATTTTCCTGCACCAGGCATTCCAGTTAAACAAACAACTAGTTTTGACACAGATTATTTTTGAATGACTAGTCTATGAAGGTAGCGATAAATAATTACTAATATTTTATTTTTCATGAGAGTTTTTGTAGCAGTAGAAATTTCTAGTGACAAAATTTTGAAGAATATTGAAACATTCCAAAAAAATGTTCAGATTGATGCAAAACCCACAAAAATTGATCAGATTCATTTTACGTTGAAATTTTTAGGAGAAATTGATGAAAGTAAATGTGAACAAGTAAAAGATACTATTAAGAAAATATCATTTTCTTCTTTTGATTTATCGTTGAAAGGTGTAGGAGGATTTCCAAATTTAAAAAATCCACGAGTAATCTGGATTGGAATTGATGAAAATGGTGTAGAGAAATTAACCTCTATAGCAAATGAAATAGGAATAAAATTAACATCATTGGGTTTTGAAAATGATAAAAAATTCAAACCTCACTTGACAATTTTTAGAGTAAAAAAGAAAATTAACGACATTTCAGTCATGATGAAAGATTATCAGACTATTGAATTTGGTATACAAACTGTATCAAAAATCAAAGTAAAAAGAAGTGTTTTAAGTCCAAAGGGGCCAGAATATTCAGATTTACTGGAGGTTAATGCAAAATGAAAAGTGATATCATAAAAAAATCAAAACAAATAGCAATTCCAAACAACATACTAAGAAAAAAAGTGGATAAAATTGCAAATCAGGTCTTTAGTCTTGTAAACAAAGAAGCTGAGAAACAAAAAGCGATCGTGTCAGTACATTTTGGGGGCTCATATGCAAAAGAAACGTGGACTCCAGAAAAAATTGATATTGACATTTTTGTAAAATTTAAAAAAACAACAACTGAAAAAAATTTTGAAATAATTGGTAAAAAAATTGGATTTGATTCACTAAAAAAATTCAAACCGTATGTAAGATATTCTGAACATCCATTTGTTGAAGCAGAGATTGATGGAGTAGGAGTTAATGTTGTACCATGTTATGATATTAAAAAAGGAGAATGGAAAAGTGCAGCTGATAGATCAACATTTCATACAGAGTTTATGAGCGAAAAACTAACGGGTTCAATGAAAGATGACATTAGAGTTTTGAAATGTTTTTTAAAAATTAACGGAATGTATGGAGCAGAGATTGCAAAGCAGGGATTTAGTGGTTATGTTTGTGAAGTTTTAGTTTACTATCTGGGTAGCTTTGAAAACGTGTTAAAGAGAATTGCAAAAGTGCAAAATAATGAAATGATTGGAGAATCTCCAAGAAAATTCGAATCTTCAATAGTAATAATTGATCCAATAGATAGGAATAGAAATCTTGGAGCCGCAATATCAATTCAAAATGTTACAAATTTCATTTTAATTGCTAGAAATTTCTTAAAGAAAAATTCAATTTCATACTTTAAGGAAAAATCAAAAATTAAAATTCCTGCTGAAATTGCAAAAAATTTACTAGTTGTGAATTTTACATACAAAAAAAGGAGTGATGACATTGTTTATGGGCAGATTAAGCGTGCGTCTAGCTCAATTGAATCTCAAATGATTAATGAGGGATTTAATGTTCTTAGAAATGATGCCATAGCATATGACGAAACAAAAGCTAGTTTGTTATTCTTACTAGAATCACTAACCATATCAAAAAATGAAATAAGAACAGGACCGGATGTGTTTTCTGGTGAGTTTGCAACCAAATTTATCAATATTAATTCCAAAAAATCAAAATTAATGTGGACAGATAAGGAAGGGAAATTGCAATCATTACAAACTCGAAGATATGAAAATGCCAAAACATACCTTAATGATTTAATTAAAAATCATATCGGACAATCAGGAATTCCAAAGGGATTAAGAAATGATTTCAAAAAGGGATTTAAAATTACAAGTGGAAAAGACAAACAAAGCAAATCTGTTAAAAAGAGCATTTCAAAACTGATAACTACTGATGACACAGCATTTTCAACCAATTAGCGTTTTCAATAAAGAACCTTACAAAAAAATTCTAGTATTTCCAGAGGGAAAACAAACTGAGATTAAAAAACGACTAACAGAATTAAAAAAATTAGGAATTACTCATGTTTCATTCACCGGACCATTACAGATTGAAAAGTGTCAAATTCTTGGAAAGGGATATGTGGGAATGGTTGTTCTTGCAAAAAAAGACAAGAATGTTGTAGCGTTAAAAATTCGAAGAATTGATTCTCCAAGGAAAAATATGACAAATGAAGCCAAATTACTCAAGATTGCAAATAAAATTGACGTAGGCCCAAAGTTTATCAAAAATTCAAAAAATTTTTTGATAATGGAGTATATTGAAGGTGAAAAAATTATTGATTGGGCAAAAAAGCCTGAAATAAAATTAGAAGAAATTCGTTTAGTATTGAATAATATTTTGAGAGAATGTTATCTTTTAGATAGTATAGGATTAGATCATGGAGAATTAAGTACAATAGACAAACATGTGATTGTTGGAAAAAATAAAAATACAATTATTGATTTTGAGAGTTCAAGTACTAATAGAAAGCCATCCAATGTAACAGGTGCAACGCAGGCAATTTTGATTGGAACGGGATTGGCAAAAATTATTCAAAAAAAAATAAAGTTACCAACAAAATTAAAGATAATTAATCTAACTAGAGAATACAAAAAAAATCCAACAGCAAAAAACTTTGAAAATATTACTATTGGATTAAAATTACAAACTTCAGGTAAATATGAAAAAGAGGTTTCATCTTTGTATTTAGATAAAAAACTTGAACCATTAATAAGAAAAATTGGTCCATGTACAATGAGAGTTACAAAAAATTCATACCAAACACTCGTGGAGGCAATAATCTATCAACAATTATCAGAAGCATCTGCCACAGCAATTACAAAGAGATTTCTAAAACTTTACAAAAAATTTCCTACTCCAGAACAGGTTATGATTACAAGTGACGAAAAATTAAAAGATACAGGAATTTCAGGCACAAAAATCAATTACATTAAAGGATTATCAAAACAGATCATCCGAAAAGAAATTGATTTTAGAAAAATTTCAAAATTAAAAGATGAACAAGTAATTGAAGAATTAACAAAAATCAAAGGAATTGGGAATTGGACGGCACAAATCTATCTAATGTTTTGTTTGGAAAGAAAAGATGTTTTCCCAGTAGGAGATCTAGGAATACAAAAAGGGATTAGAGATTTGTTTTCATTAAAAGAACTACCTAACCCAAAAACTATGGAAAAATATTCAGCTAGATGGAAACCAAACCGCAGTATTGCGTGTTGGTATATTTGGAAGAGTCAAAGAATTAATTCTATAGGCTAAAAATCAGTATAGATTTTACCTCTCATACATGAAATAATTAAATCGTGGTGAACCAAAAAGAAGGCATGGGAACATGTTCGATCTGCAAGAAAATTTCTGCAACAGATAGTGATCATTTACACTGTGTAGAAAAAAGACGAATTGAATTAGAAAATTTACAGTTGAAAGATACTATAACCGAAAAATTGGATTTAGGAAAAGATCCTAACAATATGGGTAAAGAAATCAAAGCGCTCTTAGGACATATGAATAGAGAAAAAGATACTAAATCCGAATAATTATACTTCTTGAGTAGTTGGTCTTATTAGAATTTCATTCACGTTCATGTGATTTGGTGCTTCTAGTGCAAAAATAATTGCATTTGAAATATCTTCAGCTTGCAAACCTTCCATCTCTTTATGTTTATCAACAAATGCTTGTAATGATTGTTCAGTAATTGTGTTGGTTAATTCAGTTTGTACAACTCCAGGTTCAATACTGGTAACTCGAATGTTTTTTCGTACAGAGAGTTCTTGTCTCAATCCTTCTGTAAATGCAGCTACTGCAAATTTTGTAGCACAGTATACACTTCCAGCAGGGAAAACAACTCTTCCTGCTACAGATGAAATATTTACAATATGGCCTGATTTTTTCTCAACCATTGTAGGAACTACTGCTGCAGTACAATATAGTACACCTTTGATGTTTACATCTACCATTCTGTCCCATTCATCAATTTTTAAAGATTTTACAAAACTAAGAGGCATTAATCCAGCATTGTTTATCAAAACATCAACTGTTCCATACTTTTCAATTGCTTGTTTAACTAAATTATCACAATCAGATTTTTTGGTAACATCTGTTTCACAAATAATAATTTCACCACCGTCGCCAGTAATTTCTTTTTTCAAAGTTTCTAATCTATCTAATCTTCTTGCTCCAGCAACTATTTTTGCACCTTTTTTTGCAAGTGCCTTAGCAGTTGAATACCCAATTCCACTAGATGCGCCAGTAATTACTACAACTTTATCTTGTATCAAAGCTGAATTTTATGAAATTCGTTATGACTAAAAATGTTACGTGATTTAGATAAAAAGAAGAGTTAGCAGTCGTGCCCGCCACAACCGCATCCACTGTGAGTCTCAGTACCTTGAGATACACTTGGTCTACATTTGGAACATTTGTCTCCTCCATCTGCTGAGAAAAATCCAATTCCACATGTTACACATTTCATGCTTGCCATACAAATTCTCGATATTGTGAGTATTTTATGCTATCCGTTCATTCCTTGCGCAGTTTCTATCATCCACATTTCGACAATACCACCAATCAACAATAATGTTACAACAATGCCAATTTCGATTAAAATGATCAGTTTATCGCTTTTAATTTGATTCCAATTTTTTTGAAATACATCTTTTGCAAGTAACGTACTGCGTGACATTGCAAGTGAATAGGACGCCATCTCCATCAATCCAAATGGTGTCAAAAGTACTGCCAGCGGGTTTAGTTGGGCTACTTGAGCATTTGAAGCTGCTATGGCAGAATATGCAAATCCCGTTGAATAAGCTGAAAACAATCCCCAAGCTACACCAAAACCTGGAATAAACATCGGTAATGCTATTGTTGTATTATGTACAAAGATGCCAATTCCATCTATAGTATCAATAATTTCTTCAAAGAAACTCATTACTTCTTCAATTTCTTCTTCAGTAGGCTCACTTGTTACTGCAGAGCCACCATATACGACTGTGAAAATTGCTGTAAAAATGAAGAATAAGATTATTCGTTTCATTGTTAACATGGTGCACGTTTAATCGATCTATATTTGAGGTTTTGTTGTAAAACAGATTTAATTAAAACTCTAATCACTATTTGGAATGGATGAAGAAATTTCCTCAGCTGTTAGTTATGCATTAAATAAAGGATTTCAGATCCATCCAGATGCACTAGAAATTTTACATAAAATTAACGTTAAAGAATTGGCTCAGATTATCAAAGATGTAGTTAAAGAAAAGACAAAACAAAAGCAATTTTTGATAAATGAAGAAGATTTTGAGATTTATCTGGGAATAAAGGATGATGAAGAACATCAGGTGGAATTTGAGATTTTATCAGATCCTACAGATAAGATTACTTCAGCAGAAGGTGTGGAGGGATATGGCAAATTATTTGCTAGCAGATTTAACAAATTAAAACAAATAATGTCTGATAGACCAGAATCAAAAAAGATCAAAGATATTGAATCTGTCAAATCAACCACAAAAAATGATGATGAATTATTCGTGTGGGGATTAGTTTCAGATAGAAAGTCGGATAGAAATATTACAAAAATCACTCTAGAAGACCCTACCAGTTCAATGGAGATAGTGGTCTTTGAAGGAGACTTGAAAGATACCGCAGATACTTTACTCATGGACCAATTTGCAATGTTTAAGATAGTTCCTGCCAAAAATGGTGGATTTTTTGCAAAAGAAATTCTTCTCCCAGACATACCAGAACATACCACAAATCGCTCAAAAACTGAGACTTATGCTGTATTTTTATCAGATTTGCATGTTGGAAGTAAGTTCTTCATGGAAGAGGAGTTATCAGAATTTATCAACTGGATTTCAAGTGCAGACCCAATAGCTAGAAAAATTAGATTTATTGTAATAGGCGGTGATTTGATAGAAGGAGTTGGGGTTTTCCCAAACCAAGAAAAAACTTTGAATCAATTCACTACAGAAGATCAACTAAAAAAATCATTTGAGGTTTTAGATAAGATACCAAAGCACATCAAAGTATTTCTCATATCTGGAAACCACGATGCAGGAAGAAAGGCTCTTCCACAACCTGCAATCCCAAAGATATACAATTCTCAATTATGGGATAGGGAGAATTTCTTCATGTTAGGAAATCCATCAATGGTTTCACTAAACGGAGTTAAGGTTTTGATGTATCATGGCCAATCAATAGATGATGTGGTCAGAACCACACCTGGAGTTAGTTATGACAAGCCAGCTGCTGTAATGAGACATTTTCTTAAAGCCAGACATATGAGCCCGATTTACGGAAGTAGAACCCCAATTGCACCAGAAACTGAAGATATGATGGTAATTGATGATATTCCAGACATCTTCCATTCAGGACATGTTCATTTTGTGGGACTAGACATGTACAAAGGGGTTTTGATAGTCAATTCAGGAGCTTGGCAAAGACAGACAGATTTCCAAGAAAGTGTAGGAATTACACCCACCCCAGGAATGGCCATTATAGTAAATCTACAAACAATGAAGGTTTACCAAAAGGATTTTCGTGTTCAAGAGTCAGACTTTATTGAACCAAAACATGCAGAGCCACAACAACTCAGTTAGAGGATATCTTGTAGTAGCATCTCATCTTTGAAGGTAGTTTTTACCATATCTGGTGAGACCGTAATTCTGAATTTCTTTGTATTTCCATGCGTGCCTTGGTGGACGATTCTGCCAGCAATAATTCCTGACATTTCTATCTCACTGAGCATTTGAGTAACTCTTCTTTGAGTGAGTTCTTTTTGGCGAATATCTTTACAGAGATTTTTGTAGGTTGAATATACTTCTCCTGTGGATATCTCTGATGATTTCATAATTGCTAAGATTAGTAACTTTTCATGTAATGGGTAGGAGCGAAGTGCTACAACCTCTTTGTTTTCCTCAATCTTTTCTGCTGCCATTCTGATATGGTCTTCTGAGACGGTTGGCATTTGGGTTCTTTCTGCTATCTCGGCTGCTACTCGAAGAAGGTCCAATGCACGTCTAGCGTCTCCTGATTCTCTTCCAGCCATAGCAGAACAGAGGTTTAATGCTGCATCTGAGACTATGTTTTGTTCAAATGCCACCTCGATTCGGGCATCCAATATCTCTTTGATTTGAGGTAGATTGTAATTTGTGAATATGACTTCTTCTTCACTCAAACTGCTAATGACGCGTGGATCTAGTCTTTCTTTGAAGGTGAGGTCATTTGATACACCAATTAGTGTTAATGAGCCTGTGGTTAATCGCTCGTTTGCTCTGGTAATTTGGTATAAAACATCTTTACCTGTTTTTTGGATTAATTCTGCCAAGTAATCAATTTCATCAATTACGAATACTGCGTTTGTTTCATTCTTGTCTAAAACATAGAGAATTCTGTTGAATACTTCACTTATTGATAGGCCTGTGCTTGGAAGCCACATCTTTTCATCGTTTGTTTTTTGACTTCCTAGGCCTAGTTGTCTTCCAAAGGAGACCAATAGTCCGTATAGGGTTGTCTCTTGTTTTGCGTTTGTATATGCTAGTTTAATTGGAAATGATCCCTCTTCAACCCTTTTTTGGATTTTTGAGAGTACTTTCTTAATTACCAGAGTCTTGCCTGTTCCAGGCTTGCCATACACCAGTAAGTTTGATGGTCTTGATTCCATTAAAATTGGAAGTAAAGATTGAGTGATTTTTTCCTGCTCAGGGTCCCTGTGAAGTATCTGATTAGGCATAAATGTGAAGTGAAGTACGTCTCTATTCTTGATTAGGGTTTTGCCGTTTTGGGCTGCATCTAAAAGACGGTCAATTGGATCGATGGTGGTTGTACTCATGTTGAGATCATATTGTATTTCAAAACAACAGTTCAACTGATCTTTTTGAAAAACTTCACAAGACTGATCGTTCTTGTTGACTCTTCTCAGATCGATAGGATCGCTCCCAGACACCTTCATTTCTAATGATAAACTAGATTGTATAATAAAATAAAATAAAATTAGTATGAATATGAATTCTCATTTAAAAAAAATTAGAAAAGGCAACACTGGAAAGATAGGTGTGTGGGATATCAAAAAATAAAAACAAAAAATGAAATTTGTGAGGGAATTTTATAAAAAACTAAAAGGCCTGGAAGGTAGTTAACAACTGTTAAGGATGTGTTAAGGAAAGTGAAAAGAAGCCCATTTTACCCCCATATTTCCAGTCTAGGCGTGAAGATGGCTGTTAACATTGTTAACATTGTAAAATCACCCCTTTATTTCCAGTCTAGGCGTAAAATCACCCCAATTTTAGAGGGTATAGGAATGATTTTGTTAATAACAAAAAAACACTCAGGCGTGGGCTAGGCAGTCAATGTTAACAAACCTGTTAGTTAACAAATCTCAGAAGATCAGTTGATGAGTTAAGGTTGGATCCTAATTGATCTGAATGGCAGGAAAAAGAATTAGAATAGATCTAGAGGACAAGGATGGAGCCAAATACAAGTTCAACTTGGAGGGTAACATCAATCGTGATAAAGTCCTCAAAATT
The DNA here is from genome assembly GCA_028345965.1 of Candidatus Nitrosopelagicus sp. GTDB lineage: Archaea > Thermoproteota > Nitrososphaeria > Nitrososphaerales > Nitrosopumilaceae > Nitrosopelagicus. Next base: position 13,195 of record JAOMEP010000002.1, on the reverse strand, counting down.
TTCGATTTACTAGACTTGATGAATATTGAAGAAACCGCAGACAACCCTGGGGTAGAGTCAGTTGGGGGTAAGATATGGCATATAGTAGACAAATACTACCCAACCGGCAAATTCACCTCTTCAGACATACTAGAGAAGTATGAGGATGAGTACAACCAACCAATCAAACTTAGTGTAATTTCGACATATTTGGCCAGATTTACCTCTAAAAACAAGGTTGAAAGAGCCAAAAAAGGCAGAGAATGGGCTTATCACACTCTAAAACTCACAAATACCGCCCCAAAACTTTCAGAAAACTAAGAAATACGCACTTTTCGGACCACTAAATGGTCTCCTTCCAGGCCTATTTTGAGGTAATCACCCTTCTGCATCTCTAAATATCGTCTAAATTGCTTAGGTATGGAGATGGTTCCACCTGATGTTATCTTTACTAATTCTTCAGGTACCTCACTCATATCATAATATATGATAAACTAGTATTAATTAATTATGTTTATAATTATATCATAAATTACAATAGAAAATATGAGTAAAGCCCCAAAAAATCAACATCTCAAACACAATTCAATAAAGTCAAAAAACCTTTTAGATCATAAAAATTACCTTGATTTTATCCAACTAGGAGGTCTGTGGGGCTATAGTCTGAGGTGTTGTACCTGTTCCAGACAACCTGGAAAGGCCAGTTTGAGTAATTGAGTAGCTGTATGGTTTTGCGTTGGTGTTTCTCTCCACCAATCCATCATCAGACATTTTCTTCATCGTCCTGGAAATATGCTCTCTACTCTTACCTAGTGTGATTTGAATATCACGTGATGTGCGTGACCTGTCTGTGATTAGTCTCAATACTGCCTCGACAATATCACCACTGCTCATGTTAGGTGTTCTCTCTACTCTAGGTTGAACTGGGACCTGCTCAGGCACAATTTGTACCTGTTTCTCTACAACTTGGACTGTTTTTTCCTCATTTCTTACAACATTTTGTGGTATTTCTTGAGAAAAGCTAAGATTTTCCAAGTCAATAGCATCTAATTTGATTTTAAGATCAATTAACTGTCTTTCATAGAATTCTAAACGCTCTGAATCTGCCTTTGTTTGGTTGTTAGAGGCTGAAACTGCCTTTAATTTAGAATAAACGAATAATGTGAATAATCCGCCTATGAAGGCCAATATGAGACCGAATATCACGTCTAGGTCTGGAATCTCAACTAACATGACATATCATGAGGAATTTGTGATTTATCGTGATAGGACAACATTATTTCACACTTAGAGTAACCAAAACCTCATCACACTATTACACAAGAAACATTCCTCATAGGCACAAAATCACATTGCTGTAGTCTGTTTGACTACACGCTCTATCACACTAATGATTTCTTGTTCCTTCTCAGGGAAAACATCACCATCTTTTATCACACTCATTCGTTCGGAAAGTTGTGATATTACATCAATATCATCAGGCAAAACCACGCCTAGTATGCCTAGAACTATGAATGAATAATACAAGCCTGAAAGCTTATTCCTGGACTGAGAAACCTGCCTGTAATAGGCGCCTTTAGTCATAGTAAATTCGACATCAGAAAGATTCTTTGATTTTAGAATAATTTCAATTTGTCTCTCTGTAAACAGTGATTTTTTGATGATTTCCTTTAAAATATTAGAAAAATTAGAATTACTAAGGTCGCTCATAGCTATACAAATCTGTATACCGATACTTGAATAAAACTTAAAGGGTCATCATTAAACGTGAAGCATGACTGGAAAAGTAGAAGAATTACTCATTTCTGAGCGTAAAAAATCACCATTACTATTCGTATTAATCGATTCAGAGGTATCTCAGATAGATTCTGCTGTAAAACTAGCCAAAGATGTTGAGGAAATAGGTGCCACATCAATACTGGTAGGTGGTTCATCTGCAACTGATCAGATGGAGATGGCCGAGGTAGTCAAAAACCTCAAAAGTGCAGTAAATATTCCAATTATTCTATTTCCTGGCAACATTACCGGCGTTGTGCCTCAGGCAGACGCCATACTGTTTAGTTCCTTAATGAACTCTGAGAATCCATATTACATCACACAGGCACAAGCCCTTGGTGCTCCAAACGTCCTCAAATTTGGTTTAGAACCTCTCCCAACATCCTATTTGGTGATTGGAGAAGGCACATCTGCTTGGTTTGTAGGTAATGTTAGAGGGATACCATTTGATAAGCCGAAAATCGCAGCTGCATACTCTTTAGCAGCCCAATTCCTTGGTATGAGATTTGTCTATTTGGAGGCAGGTTCTGGTGCAAAAACCAACGTAACTCCAGAAATGGTTGCAACTGTAAGAAAGGTCTTTCAAGGATTTTTAATCGTAGGTGGAGGCATTCGTGATGCTCAAACCGCAAAATCATTAACTGATGCAGGAGCAGATGCTTTGGTAATTGGAACCCTTCTTGAGGATAGTAAGAACTTGGAAAAACTAACCGAAATAGCCAAAGCCATCAAAAACTAACCTTCTACATGTCTACTACCGCAAATTATCTTAAAGAAATCAAGGTTCCTCAAAATTACTCTGACTACTATGAAGAACTATCACAACAGGTCTACAAGGAATTTGAGACCGCAGCAGTTGCAAAATCAACGCTTTTAGACTCTTCTGGAATAATAGAGCCGAAAATCGCATTTGATTTGGCGGAACGAGTAGCTAAAATGCATGATATTGACATTTCTACGCCCCTTCGCGAATTATTAGATAAAACCGGAAAAGAAAATGCTGCTTTGATAATGTCAAAGGAAATTGCATTAGGAAAGTACCAATCTCCAGATGCAAGTTTAGAAGATAGATTAGATCATGCAGTCAGGGTTGGATTAGCTATTGTAACAGAAGGTGTGACAATTGCCCCCCTACAAGGAATTAGTGAAATTAAAATTAAAAATAACAAAGATGGCTCTCAGTATCTTTCTGTATCCATTGCAGGACCAATGAGATCTGCAGGAGGAACTGAATCTGCTGTTACAATGTTAATTGCTGATCATGTGAGACGTGCAGTTGGACTCGAAAAATATCAAGCGGATTGTTTTGATGATGAGACTGGAAGATTTGTCGAAGAGTTAAGAATCTATGAAAGTGAAGCAAAACAAAGTTTTCAATTTCATGTATCTGATGATGACATCAAAACCGTAATTTCAAACTTACCTGTTGAACTTGAAGGAGAAGGAACAGACCCCGATGAAGTAGTTAATCATCGTAACATGACTCGAATTAAAACAGACCGAGTAAGAGGTGGTGCATTACGTGTACTAAATGATGGATTAATTGGAAGATCAAAAAAACTCCTAAAGCGAATTGAAAAGTATAACTTGGAAGGTTGGGAGTGGCTAAACGACGTCCAGGGTGCTGTTCAAAAAGGTGAATCTGGTGATGATGCATCTGAAAAACGTATGAGAGAAGTCATTACTGGGCGTTCCGTGCTATCAATGCCAAATAAGATTGGAGGTTTTCGACTCAGATATGGACGTGCATGCAATACAGGTTTTGCTAGCGTTGGGTTACATCCAGTGATTGCTGAAATCTTAGATCATACTATTGCGGTAGGAACACAAATCAAACTTGACAAACCAAGCAAAGGAGCAACTGTGGCCTTTGTTGACTCACTTGAGACGCCTATTGTCAGACTAAAAGGAGGCGATGTAGTCAAAATTCAAGATACAGAACACGGAATTCAGATTAAAAACGACATTGAAAAGATTCTGCATCTAGGTGATATTCTAATAACATTTGGTGACTTTTTGGAAAATAATGCAGAATTAATTCCAACTCCAATGGTAGAAGAGGTTTGGACTGAACATCTTAAAGCAAAACTTTCCAAACATGACGAAAGACTCGAATTTCTAACAAAGACTCCAACATTTGTTGATGCCATTTTACTTTCAAAAGAACTGAAAATTCCATTACATCCAAAATTTCTCTACTATTGGGATTTTATCACAACAAAAGAGCTTGAGAAAATTTCAAATCCAATCTTAAAATCAGAAAATGAAATTCATTATGAAATTTCGACAAAACAAATTCTTGAAAATTTAGGAATCCCACATAAAGTTGCAGATGATAAGATCATTATTTCTGGAATAGATGTTCAAATCTTAAATCACCTTATTTTTGGTGCTACCTTGAATTTTGATACTACCAAATCTGTTTTAGAACTGTTAACAGAAACCACTGGAATTGAAATAAAGAATAAATTTTCAAAGTCAATTGGTGTTAGAATTGGAAGACCTGAAAAGGCTGCACCACGTCTAATGAAACCGCCAGTTCATGTACTATTTCCTGTTGCAGAAAAAGGTGGCATTACTAGAGATATTTTGAAAGCTGCTGTTGCATCAGAATCATTTTTCACAAATCTGAATAATCGTCGTTGTACAAATTGTAATATTCCATCAATTGGGATTGTTTGTTCAAAATGTGGAAATAAAACTACAAAATTTTACATTTGCAGAATTTGTAAAGATGAATTAGAAACACCACACTGTGAAAAATGTAAAAGAGATGCAAATGGATTTTCTTACAAACAATTCCCGCTAAAACAAAATTTGATGGCAGCGCAAGAAAAACTTGGGATACGCGCAAAAGCACCATTCAAAGGTGTTGATAAATTAATCAATCAAGAAAAAATCCCAGAACCTCTTGAAAAAGGACTAATTAGACAAAAGTTTGGTTTGTCTGCCTTCAAAGACGGCACTGTCCGATTTGATGCTACAAATTCACCTTTGACACACTTCAAACTCTCTTGGATAGGAACAACAGTCGAGCAAATCACAAAACTTGGATATGAAAATGATATTGATGGAAATCCAATCACAAATGATGAACAATTAATTGAATTAAAGATGCAAGATGTAATTATTCCTCTTGAAAGTGCTGAATATCTTGTTAATGTTTCAAAGTATGTTGATTTTGAACTGCAGAAATTTTTTGGCAAACAACCATTTTACAATCTAAAAGATACACAGGATTTGTTAGGTCATTTAGTTATTGGCCTTGCACCACATACCTCCGTAGGAATTACAGGAAGGTTAATTGGTTATACGAAAACCCATGTTTGTTTTGCTAGTCCAATTTGGCATTCTGCAAAAAGAAGAGACGCAGATGGTGATGCAGATTCTGTCATGCTATTACTAGATGCATTATTGAACTTTTCAAGGCAGTTCTTGTCTGATAAAATTGGTGGACTAATGGATGCACCATTACTAATTCAACCAATAGTTTTGCCACATGAGGCGCAAACTCAGGCACACAACTTTGAGGTTGCAAAAGAATTTCCACTCGAATTTTATGAATCATCATTAAATAATGAGAAATCAGGTGACATCAAAAATATTGAAACTCTAGCTATGCGAAAAGATACAGGTGATGAAAATATCTTCTATGATCATTTCTTTACTCATAATACAACAACACTAACTACTTCAAAATCACGAAGTGCATACTCGACACTCGAATCAATGGTTGACAAGCTTGATTTGCAAATTAGAAATGCAGATATCATTAATGCAGTTGAAACAAGAGACATTGTTTCATATCTAATACAAACACATCTAATTCCTGATATTATGGGAAACATTCGCGCATATGCAAAACAAAAATTCCGTTGTACTGCATGTGGTGCAAAATATAGACGAATGCCGTTACTTCAAAAATGTACTTGTGGCCACAAACTATTACAAACAATTACTCGACCTTCAATTGAAAAATATTTGCCATTAGCAAAGAAACTAGTCACAAAATATGATGTGGATCCATATCTGAAAGGAAGAATCATGACTTTGTCTGATGAAATTGAACTACTCTTTGGAAAAGGTGATGGTTCACAACAACTACTAACTGATTTTGTAAATTAACGTAATTTTACGTATTCGTAGGCTCCAAGTTTGTTATCAAAACAGTATTGTGTCTTTTTGAAATCGGTCTTGAACTCTTTAACATATGATGCAATTTCTCCTGCATCTTTCTTATCAACAACAACTTGTTTCAACAAAGATGCAATTTCTTTCATCTCAGATTCTTTCATACCTAGACGAGTAATCTCAGATGTTCCCAAACGAATTCCACCTGGATGCATATAGTGACGACCTGCTTTCAAATCTCCAGGAATTAGTTGACGATTAACAATTATGTTTGCTTTTTCTAAATCAGCTTCAATTGTTCCACCATCACCATAATCTAAAACATTCACAACTGTTTGGTGTGATTCGGTGTAACCTCTCTTTTCACCTAACACTTTGAATCCTACATTGTTTAATTCTGAAGCTAATGCTTTTGCATTCTTGATTGTTTGTTCTGCATAATCTTTTCCAAACTCTAAAGCTTCGGCAAATGCAACTGCCTTTGCACCCATGTGATGAATATGATGACTGCTTGTTAATCCTGGGAACATTGCTTTTTTGATTGGTTCTGCATGCTCTTCAGATCCTAAAACTAATCCTCCTTGTGGTCCGAACAAAGTTTTGTGAGTACTCATTGTCATTGTATCTGTTCCTTCTCTAAGTGGGTCTTGGAATTTTCCACCTGCAATTAATCCTGCAACGTGTGCTGCATCATAATTGATATGCATGCCATGACCCTTTAGAAATTCAGCTAATTCTTTTACTGGGTGTGGAAATAAAAATACTGAACCACCAAACATTGCAATCTTTGGCAATTTCCCTTGTGATTTCAAATCTTCAACTTTAGCTTTTGTTTTATCAACATCTAATGTCATTTCTTCAGGATCAAATGCAAAGAACTCGATATCTAATCCGTGTACTAATCCTGCAGTTCCTGAATGTTCTTTTTTACCATGAGAAATGTGACCTCCTGCAGGAATTGATGATGCAATCATAACATCACCTGGATTTGAATAAGCAGAATAAATTGCCAAGTTTGCCACTACACCAGAAACACTTCTTACATCTGCAAACTCTGCATCGAATAATTTTTGTGCCAACTCCATACATTGAATTTCAACCTCATCGATGTAGGTACATCCTGCATAGACTCGCTCACCTGGCCAACCTTCGGCATATCTATTACCAAAATCTGACATTACTGCCTCTCTGACAGCTGGACTAGGAATGTTCTCACTAGCAATTAGTGGAATAGAGTTTTCAAACCATTCATGGTGTTTTTCAAGACTGGTGAAAATCTTGTCATACGAATCTTTGTTTGAATCAGCCATGATTTTGAACTTGATTTTCCTAATTTAAGAACAGCGATCTTTCTTCTAATTTTCTAGAAAAACAAGAAGCTAGCTATATATTTTGAAAATTGACGTTTTGATCTATGGCAGCACAAACTCCAAAAGGCAACATGCCGGTTGTAGTTCTCAAGGATGACGCAAGTCAGGTAAAGGGAAGAGAAGCCCAAAAAAACAATATTGCAGCTGCCAAAATTATAGCCGAAATTGTTCATACTAGTTTAGGTCCAAAAGGAATGGACAAAATGCTTGTAGACTCTTTAGGCGATGTTACAATTACAAATGACGGTGCAACAATTCTAAAAGAAATTGATGTGCAACATCCAGCAGCAAAAATGCTAGTTGAGATTTCAAAAACTACTGATAATGAAGTAGGTGATGGAACTACATCTGCAGTTGTATTGGCTGGCGCATTATTAGAACACGCTGAAGAACTTGTTTTACAAGATGTTCATCCAACAATTATTGTTGATGGATACAGAAAGGCAGGAAGAAAAGCAAAAGAGTTCCTAGATCAAATTGCAGATAAGGTTGAACCAACTGATAATGGAATTTTATTAAAAATTGCAAAAACATCTATGCAAACAAAACTAGTTAGAAAAGATTCTGAACAACTAGGAGATATGATTGTCAAAGCAGTAAAAGCTGTTGCAGAAAAGAACGGTGAAAAATATACCGTTGACATTGATGATATTAAAGTAGAAAAGAAAGCCGGCGGTTCTATCAAAGATTCTAAAATTATCCAAGGAATTGTTTTGGATAAAGAAATTGTTCACTCTGGCATGCCAAAGAAAATTACAGAAGGAAAAATTGCACTCTTAAACGCAGCATTAGAGATTAACAAAACTGAAACTGATGCAAAAATTAACATTTCAAATCCACAACAAATGAAAGCATTCTTAGATGAAGAAAACAAAATGCTCAAAACAATGGTTGACAAAGTTATTGGTTCTGGTGCAAATGTAGTCTTATGTCAAAAAGGAATTGATGATATGGCTCAACACTATTTGTCAAAAGCAGGTATCTTAGCAGTAAGACGTGTAAAAGAAAGTGATTTATCAAAACTTGCAAAAGCAACAGGTGCAAGAATTGTAACTAACTTGGATGATTTATTTGAAAGAGATTTAGGTTCTGCATCATCAATTCAAGAAAAGAAAGTTGAAGAAGACAAATGGGTCTTTGTTGAAGGATGTAAACATCCAAAATCTGTTACATTACTACTTCGTGCTGGTTCACAAAGAGTTGTTGATGAAGTAGAACGTTCAGTCCATGATTCATTAATGGTTGTAAGAGATGTAATGGAATTACCATCTATAGTAGCAGGCGGTGGTGCACCAGAAACATTTGCAGCAACAAAAATCAGAAGCTGGGCAAAATCACTTCAAGGTCGTGAACAATTAGCAGCAGAAAAATTTGCAGAAGCATTAGAATCAATTCCTTTAGCATTATCTGAAAACGCAGGTATGGATCCAATTGACACACTTACTCATTTACGTGCAAAACAAATCAAAGGTGAAAAATGGACAGGAATTGACGTTATGAAAGGCAAAGTTGGAAATTTGAAATCAACTGATATTATTGAACCATTAGCAGTTAAACACCAAATTGTTTCAGCCGCAACAGAAGCAGCATGTATGATTCTAAGAATTGATGATGTCATCGCAACTGCAAAATCTGCAGGACCTCCACCAGGAGCAGAAGGTGGAATGCCTGACATGGGTGGAATGGGTGGAATGCCAGGTATGGGAGGCATGGGAATGCCACCTGGAATGGGAATGTAGATTAGCAAAAATTTTAATCAACACAATTTCAGTCTAAATTATCATGGCAAAACATAGAAGATTTTCTGATAACTCACAGGATGATTCTATTCAAAATGATGAAAAAGCAGAACTACAAGAACAAAATAGTCCATCAGAAAAAACATCTTTTGATCTAAGAACAACTCTTCTGTCAGGAACGAAGTATGCTTACATTATATCTGCAGTTGCTTTGCTATCTGGAATATTCACTCCATTAACTTTGGAAATAGAAATTGAAGATGTGATATTTGGAATGCTTTCAATCTTTTTAGGTCTTGCAGGGGGAATAGTTATTTTTCTAGGAATTAAAAATCAAAAACTTACAAAAATAATGGTTTGTGCTGGATTAGGAATGATGTTTATCTCATTAATTCTAATTTATGAATCAACTAATCATCCGTTAACTAACTAACTTAAACATCAAAGTAAAGATAAAACTCATGTGGGTGTGGTCTAATTGCAATTTCTCTGTGATCTCTTCTTTCTAATTCAATAATTTTATCTAAAACTTCATTTGAGAAAATTGGGGTTAGAAATTTTCTATCACTTTCTAATTCGTCCAAAGCTCTTCCAAGGTTTGCAGGTAACGTGTCAATTCCATGTTTCTTCCTTTCTGATTTTGTCATTTTGTAAATATCTTCTTTTACAGGATCACCCGGTTCTGTTTTCTTTTTAATTCCGTCTAGTCCTGCAGCTAACACAGCTGAAAATACAAGATATGGATTAGATGCTGGATCCGGTACACGATACTCCATTCTTTTCATATATGCATATTTTTCTCCCTTAAAATGACCAGGAATTCTAATTGTTGCAGAACGATTACTTGAACTCCATGCAATGTAAACCGGTGCTTCATAACCTGGAACTAATCTGTGGTATGAGTTTGTTGTAGGATTTGTAATTGCAGTTAGTGCTTTTGCATGTTCCATTACTCCCCCGCAGAAATAACGTCCAGTTTGACTTAATTCTAATTCTTCATCTTTGTCATAAAATGTATTTTCATCTTTTTTCCATAAACTGACATTTGTGTGCATTCCAGAACCTGCATCCATTGATATTGGTTTTGGCATCATTGTTGCAACTTTGCCAAACTGTTGTGCAACATTTCTTACAACATATTTGTACGATTGTGCACCATCAGCAGAATTAGTCATTAAATCATATTTTATATCAATTTCACATTGTCCTGCTGTTGCAACTTCGTGATGATGATTATCACATAAAATGCCGAAATTGTCATTCAAAACATCTACGCATTCATTTCTAAATTCTGCAAGAGTATCTGACGGTGTGCTTGGGTAATATCCTTCTTGTAATCCCATAGGGTATCCAGTTCCTTCTTGACTCCATGGTGATTCAGATGATTCGATTGAATATGATTGACCTTTGTATGGTGTTAAAACATCCCAGTGTACCTTATCAAATACAAAAAATTCTACTTCAGGTCCCCAATTACTAAAATCAAATCCTTGTGTCTTAACATATTTTTCCGCTTTTTGGCAAATTCCTCGAGGATCGCTTTCAAGACGTCCTCTACCTCCACCCCAGTATACATCACATAGTAATCTAGCTGTCTTTTTTTCTGTAACCCATGGAATTATTGCAAATGTACTTGGGTCTGGTTTTAATATTAAATCAGAATCTGCAATGTCGGTAAATCCTACAATTGATGAACCATCTAATTTTGGTAGTCCATCCTCCATTTGTTCAGGAGTAAATGTATTTGCTGAGATCGTAGTATGATGAAATCTGCCTGTTAAACCGGTAAATTGAAGATCTATGAACTTAATATCCTCATGTTTTATTCTAGAGAATACCTCGTCAGATGAATATTTTACTTGTGTGGCTTTACCACCTATTACTTTGTACGGCAATTTTCTACTTCAAGCTAAAAGAATTAAACGTACCATTTAAGATTAACTTTGTATTAAAATGTCAACTCTCGAATCACTAGATCTAAAAAATCTTCATGTAATTGTCATGCAAGAATATCAAACCGATGATATACAGGAGCTTAGCACAGATTTTTTCAGAAATTTATCAAACTTTATTGGAAAATTAAAAAATGAAGAATATGATGGAATTGAAAAGAAAACAAAAAATGAGATTATTTCTACTGCTACAAATCTTACTGAACTTTTAATAAATAAAAGACTTGAAAAAATCTCAAAATTTCCAACAACATCTTATAGTATTCTAAGCGATGAAGAAAGATTTGTTATTGATTCAAACGATGAAATGAATGAGCGTAAAGATATGATAATTTCTGGAATAATTAATGGAAAATCAAAATTTTTAGAAACTACTTCCACAAAACACAAAATAAAACCTGTAACTGTAAGATTTGTGAAAGAATTTGATGAAATAGTTGGAGTTGATTTAGAAAAATATGGCCCATTCAAACCTGAAGATATAGCAACAATTCCTAACGAAAATGCGCAAGCTTTAATTTCAAATGGAATTGCATTAAAAATTAGAATAGAAGAATAACATGTCTCATCCCGGTTCAGTTGATATAATTGATTTTTTAGCTTTTACGATTTATCCTTTCATAGCTCTTGGTGTAATTGAACTAATTAGTAGAGGAATCAAACTTTCATCATGGAAAAAATTATCTACACAAGGAGTTGCAATGATAATTTTATCTGTAATCTATGTTGTTTTCCCTGCAATGATTGTTACACAAGAAAACAATGTTCATGTTGAACCATTATGGATGTCAATTTTGGTCATGCTTGCATTAGCTGTTACATTATTTTTCCAAGCTAGACGTTCAAAACTTGATCCTACTAAAGCAGATTATTGATCTAACGAAATTTCCCAAAAAACTTTTTAAATTTACTGGAACCAGGGCCACCATCTCTAATCACTTTTCTCTCCCCAAACTTTTTTGCTCGTATCACCGTTAATTTTACACAACGATGATCTTCTGGGAGTCTATGTTCATCACAAAATGGATCTTTGCAGTATGTGCATTCAAATGGAATATCTACCATATCTCCACAATATGCACATTTTTCTGGCTTCATAATATGAAATATGTTTTTTCTCTAATAAATTTACAACATTTTCTCTAATGCTGTAAAAGTACTGATAACACAAACTCTATACTTTTCAAATTTTGTGGTTGGACTTGTATGTGATACGCCGAGATACTCTAATTCTCTAATATTATTTCCAATCGCTTTTTCATCTGGTTTCAATCTATGTGCATATCTATTTCTTATACTGTTAATCAAGCGAACATTTTTCTTTACATTACCTTTGAGAAGGCCGGATTTTTCAAGTATCAAATATTTTTGTGTCCACATAATCATTGGATCATCTAATGCTTCTATAGGAATATTGAACTTCTTCTCTAATATTTTCTCTAACATTCTTTCGATACAGACTTGCCCGACTAAAAATAATTCGTGTACATTATCTACTTCTAATATTTTCTCTAATTCTTTTTTTGATGGAGCCCACATTGGTGCTTTTTTACCCATAACTATTCAAAATTGATATACGATTCAAGTGTTGCTTGATTGAAAACCATTACGGAGAGGTCTGAGAACTCTTTGTCTTCTAACTGATCAACTGTCCCTTCAAAACTAGTCTCATTTTCTGTAGTTATTGATTCATAGACATGTACTTTCATCTTCGATGTATCAAATCCATTTTTTTTCAAATATTTTGCAATTTCGGATTGCATGAAATGTTTTTCTGGAACTTTTGGCCATGGTCTTGGAACAAGGATAACGCTGTATCCATCAATCAATGCTTTTTGTAATTCTAATTTTTTCTCTTCAATTGATGTTGAAATGTGCATAGTGATTACTTTAGATTTATCAGTTGGAACTTTTGCACGTGATGCTGCTACCTGTGTTGAGCTGATCCCTGGAATTATTTCAACTTCATCATAAATCTCAATTAATCTATCAACCACTTCAGATTCTGAAAAATTAACATCACCTGTAAATGGAACTAATATTATATGGTTATCTTCTTTAGCAATTTCTTGATATGCATCTTCTTGATTCTGCATTGTTACTTCAAGTATTTTTTTACCTTTGACATATTCTTCAATTGTTTTTATTGTATATCCATAACCAATTACAACATCACATTGTGATATTGCTTCTTTTACTATGTCTGTGACATATTTTGGTGAACCTGGACCTACACCTACCGCAAAAA
>JAOMEP010000019.1 GCA_028345965.1 Candidatus Nitrosopelagicus sp. | reverse complement strand
GTTGATTTTGATGCAAAGTAAGATTCCCATGTAATTTTTACTAATTTCGGTTTATTTTCTTCAATGGATATTGTAGCATGGTATGCCTCTAACGGCAATCCTGAAACTGCAATATATGAAAAATATTCTTTTGGTCTCCATCCTACTATGTGTTCTTCTACATCTGACCCATCCTCAAATGAGATTAAACGTTTAGCTCCAACTCCGCTTTTTCTCTCTCCTAGAAATTTTGTTGATTTTTGACCTTCCACCCAGTCTAATTTTATAATTTTACTAATTTTTAACCAAACTTTTTCTAAATCTGAATCAATTGTTACTGATTTCTTCACTGAGCCTGAATTCATATTGTAACACAATGCTTCTCAAATTTATATAATTCAACTATTGATCTTTTGATTATGGTTTTTGGTTGGGGTAAAAAAAAGAAAGTTGAATACGATGAACCTGTGGAAAATTTCACCTCATCATACCAAACTATCACATTAGATGAAATCCCAAAAATACTGGAGGATATGGTAGTTCTTAGAAAAGGAACTCTTGCAGCAGAAATAAAATCACATAGAAATAGAATTGATCCTCAAAGAGAGATATTATTAAAAATTGCAAATGAATTATCTGAAGATGAACTAGATCCTGATAAGCTTGATCCTCATTTTCAAATAATGGTGAATCGTGGAAAAAAAGAGGTTATCGCATCCATAAAAAAAGAATTCGCTAATCCCTTTCCTGATATTAATTCTCCAGATGATGTAATGCGATTCAAAAAAACATCTACTGCAGGAATAAACAAAGTAGGCGATATGTTAGGAAAACATTCTAGAGTGATTCACATTTTTGCAGCAAAATATGCTAAAAAACTTACAAATGATCTTAAAGAATTAACTGAAAATCTAAAACAGGTAGATGAATTAATTGATAATTTTACTGCCACTGAAAATTCTGTTAAACTCATTAATGACTTATTGGCATCTCGTGATAAAACACTAGAAAAACTATCTAAACAAAGTTCACGTATAAACGAACTAAAATCTACAATAAATGAAAAGAAAGAAAAAATCAAAACATTTGAAAATGAAATAAATAAAATTAAAAATTCTTCCGACTACAAGTCATACACTGACATGAAATCTCAATTATCTGATTATGATCATGAGGAAGTAAAAATTCGTCATGATATTGATGATGAATTTACCAAAATTTCTAGACCGCTTGGAAAGTTCGTCCATATATCTTCACATGATAAGGAATTGAAAGATTTGACCGCGAAATTAGCATCTAGTCCTTATGATGTACTGAATGAAAATAATGTTTCTGGAATTAAAAATATACTTGATTCCATTGTTACCGGAATTGACTCTGGTTCTGTATCTGTAAAGGATACTTCAAAATCAAAAGATAGTGTTGCAGAAATAAAAAATCTTATTCCATCCTTAATTTCCACCAAAGAAAAATTTGAAACTAAAAAACATGGATTACTTGAAAAACTTGAAAATTTTGATTCTAAATCTCTCCAAACCGTTGAAAATAACCTAAAACATGATGAATCTGATGTTTCCGATGCTTTATCCAAATTGGAAGTATTTGAAGATGAAAATCTTGATCTCACTAATTCTTTACCTACGATATTACACCAAATAGAAACAAATCTCAAAGATGTTACCTCTACATCTTATACAATTTCTACAGATAATCAATGATTTTTAAAACAAAAAAACTAGAACGTAGTCTTGTGTTTCTAAATGAAACTCGTGATGGAATCATCTCCTATTGTAAGATAACTCATCCTGATGAAATGATTTTGATTCTTAAAGGTCATTCAAAAAAGGGTAAAATGTTTGTTGAAAGCTTAGTAGTTCCACCATTTCATGAAACTGGGCCAACTTTTGCAGGATTCCCTGCTAATCAACTTCCATTTGATTCTGATTATATTGGGATGGTCCATTCACATCCTACAGGAACCGCTGAACCCTCTTCTGAGGATTTACATAATTTTTTTGGGTTAGTTTCAGTAATTGTAAAATCTCCCTATGAGGATGAAGATATCTTTGCGTGGGATAGTTCTGGAAATCAAATTCCCATACTTAATGAATAATTAATTGTTAATTACTCAATAAGCCTTATATTTGAAATTAGGATAATTTTCTTATCATGATTAACTACAAATCATATTTAATTTTCCTATTTGCATCTCTTGCTGTAAGTATTGGCTTACAAATGATTCTTCCATTTCCATATGGACTGGGTGCTGCATTGGCTCTCTTCATTGCATTCCCATTAATCTTAAGAAGAAGAATGATGAGTCGAATGCGAGGTGGATTTGGTGGCGGTTCTTCTAGTTCTGGTGGTTCCGGTGGATTTGGTGGTGGTTTATTCGGACAAAATACCGATAAACCTGGAATAAAATATGAATGTCTTGTATGCCACAAGGTTTACAATGCAAGAGAATGCCCACGATGTGGTTCAAGTATGAAGCGCGCAATGTTTTAGGATTCAAAATATGTCTCAAACAGATTTAGCATTAGATGTAATTAGGAAGAAAGTTTTCTTTCATAATTCTGTCGATGTCTGGATATCTGCATGTGATGAAAAAAACATGGAATGGAATAGCACTGAAAATTATAAAAAGTTCATATCATATCTATTAAAAAATAATCTTCAACTTAAAGCATTTAATCTATGTGCACATGAGGCCGGTGCAGTTGAAGAAGAAAAAACAAAATTCACTGAACTGTTGGCAGAAGAAAAAAACTCAAATCCAAATGCTGCAACTTATACAATAAAGTTAAACGATTCATCAATTGATTTAATACGTAAATTCACTCTTACTGAATAGATTATCTTTTTAATTTTGGATTAACTATTGCATCTAGTGCATTTCCAATAAAAACAAATGCCAGTCCCGTAATTGCAATTAAAATCCCTGGTGGAACAATCCACCACCAAAATCCTTGTGCTGCTGCACCATATGTGTTTGCATCATGTAAAATTTGTCCCCAAGTTGGAAATGATGGATCACCTAATCCGAGAAAACTTAACCCTGCTTCGGTAGTTATTGCTGCTGGTACTGAAATTGCAATACTTGCAAATGCATATGGTAACAATTGAGGTAAAATATGCCTAAAGATTATTTTTGAATCCTTTTGCCCCATAATCTTTGCAGCTTCGATATACTGTCTAGTTTTAATTTGAAGTGACATACTTCGTGAGACTTTAGCAATTCCTACCCAGCTAAAAATCATAAGAAATCCAATCATCAGAAAAATACTGTTACTGATAGTAACTGCTAGAATTATTAAAAATGGTAATGCTGGTAATGCATAGATCACATCATTAAATCGCATCATTGCTTCATCTGTTTTCTTTCCTTTGTAACCTGAATAAACTCCGTAGATCAATCCCACGACAACTGACCCAATTGACACTGAAATTCCAATGAAAAGTGCTAGTGGTGTACCCCAAAGTAATCCTATTGCTAAATCTCTCCGAAGTTCATCAGTTCCCATCACTCCGTATGCTTTTCCACCCAAAACCATCTTTGATTCTAAAACTTCCACGTGTTTTTCAATTCCATACATGTCTACAATAAAAATATAATTGCCTTTTTGTATTTGATTTTGATATAATTCTGAGAATATTATTTCAGTTGAACTTACTTGAAAATCAAAGTCAAAATTATTTTTGTATGTGTTAAGATTTTTCTTTATCATACTATCTGTTGAGAAATATCTTTGATTATGAATTGTCTCGTTATCTGAATGTGGTAGTGATGTTGATAATAATTCTAATGTAATTCCGTCGGGACGTATTACTTTGATTTGAACTAGGTGTGAATCTGTATATTTTGTTTTCATTTCAAAAATAAAATCACTTGGAAAATCATCATACTCAAAGGATACTCCAAACTGCTGTGATGTAAGGAAAATCTCATTTTCTTGTGACTGAAAAACTTCTGCATTGATAATTTTATGTTCTGGAATCTTATCTAAGGATAAAAAATTCACCCAACTTGGTACTGATGTCTTTGGATATAAAATCCATTTTTCAGGATTATTCCATTCTTGAAATGTTGACGCTGGAATTACTGAAATTGTTATTATCGAAATTAAAATTAATCCTGACAAAATAAAAATTCCGGTTAGCCCTAACTTACTTTTTAGAAATTCACTTTTGATTTCATGTGTTGATATGTTACTCATTAGTCATCCTCACTTTTTTCAACTCATTTCTTAGCAATTTTGCTACTTCTTTTTCTGAATTGAGTACGTTGTTATTTTCGCATATGTCATTTTTTAAGTCATACAATTCTTCAGTTTTATTATGTTCATTATAGATTAATTTCCATTTTGATGTTCTAACTGAAAATGTATTTGGATATTTTGGAAGTTCCTTTTCGTATAATGGATTTCCTGTCTCTGAAAATGCAATTTTTTCTATCATCTTTTCTCCTTTAAATAATGAAATCAAAGATGTTCCATCAATTTTTTTATATTTTTTATCCAGTTTCATATTAAAATGATCTAATATCGTTGGTAAGAAGTCAATTGTTCTCGTTTGCTGTCTAATCTCTCTTTTGGGTAATTCATTTGATATAAAATATGCAAAAGTTCTAAGTGTATAATCATAACAAAATGCACCATATGCATGTTCGCCCACTTTTTCTCCTTGACTAACTCCGTGATCGGATGCAACTAAAATTAAAGAGTTATCGTAGATTCCTTGATGTTTAATTTCTTTTAAAATTGAATCTAAATAACTCTCAACTCTGAAAAACAATTTTTTATATCTTTTTACATTTTCTATATTATTATCAAAAAATGCTTTACTGTGATTTTTGTATTTGTTTAAAACTTCATTTTTAATTCCTGTATGAATTTCACTACAATGTAAATAAAGAAAAAATTTCTTTCCACCTGATTTTTTCTGGATATTTTTGATAATGTCTATATGTCTTTTCTTAACATCTTCGTTATCTTCATCATACGTTGCAATTTCATCAAATCCTTGTTTTGGAATAATTAATCCACCTTTCCAATCTATAATGTCTGCTTTAGTATAGTAATTTTCATCATGTAGATATTCTGTTAATGTTTTGTAATCATTATTTTTAAAATTTTTACCTGAAGAATAACTATTTACTCCTGTTTTTGTTCCATATGTTCCTGTGAATATTGCATGAATTGAAGAAACTGTATACGGTGCATACGTTATTGATTGTGATAAAAATAATGATTTCATTTTAAGATTAGAAAAACTCTTCGATTTACTTGTATAATCTATCCTTCCTCCATCTATTAATATTACAATTAAATTTTTTTCTTCCATATTTCTTTCTCAAGTATTACTTCCTGTACGTACACGAGGATCAAAATATCCGTATAGTAAATCTGCAATAAATATACTCACTAAAAATAACACGGTCAAGATGTACGTTGAACCGATTATTATTGGTAAATCCATCACACTAATGGCCTCAAAATATAATCTTCCCATCCCTGGCCAATCAAATACTGCTTCTGTGATTATTGCTCCGCCTAATGACCCTGACAAACTTAATGCAAGTATGGTGACAATTGGCGGTGCTGCATTTCTAAGTGCATGACTATAAACTATTTTCTTTTTACTAATTCCGATAGTTTTTTTTGCAGTTATGAAATCTTCTTGCATTATTCCTACCATAAAATTTCTAACAAGATATGCCCACGCTCCAAATCCAATTAAAACAATTGTTATCACTGGAAGTGCCATATGATATAACAACGCCAAAATATATCCTGGATCATCTGGTTCTATACTTGGTGTTGCTCTTGCAGGGAAAATCTGGTACACAAAAGCAAATACAAATATCATTAACATCCCAATCCACCAAACCGGAAAACTACTGCTAATTACTGCAAATGTTGATGTGATTCTATCTGTTTTTGAACCAATTTTATTACTTGATGCTGCCCCTAACACAATTCCAATAATTGATATAATTATTGTGGCTGTGGTAAACAACAAAATTGTTTTTGGCATCTTTTCAAAAATTATTTCACCTACATTTGATGAACCTGAATCACTTGTCAAAAATGTGGCATTACCAAAATCTAAAATTAAAATTTTATACATCGTGTATCCAAGTCTTTGTGGTGAATACCATGGCGTATCGAGACCTAACGTTTTCACTCTTTCATCAATTTTCTGTTGAACAAACTTTTCAAACTCTTCTGGATTGTTAAATCCCTGCGCTATGGTGGTGTTTTCTGTAATCTCTGCTCTTACTTGATAAATTATCCCTTGTTTTAGAATTGTATCCATATTTGAACCAACAAGGGAAATTGTAAGCAGTAATGTAATCATTAGAACTCCAAACATTGTTAGGCCTCTTGTAATCAAGTACCGTTTCAGTCCCATACTCAAAATACCATTATTTACTTTATAATAGATCTGGGATTTTCAGTACATTTGCCAAATAACTTAAAAACCCAATTCATTCGTTTAACACATGCAGGAATTTGCAAATTCCCCATCGTTAAGAAATGGTATATTTGATTTACTTTCTTCTGTAAAACTTGCTACTGATGCAAATGTAAAATTATTAGATTACACGATACAATTATTCAAAAATAATGGATTATTCAGCGATTATTATGGATATCACAATGTTGATCATGAACTTGAAGTAACCTATGTTACTCTACTTTCTGGCATACATGCACTAGAGGATAATTATATTTCTCGAAATGATTTGAATTATCTTTATGCATCTGCACTTTTGCATGATTTTGATCCTGACAAATCAATAGACAAACCTCATGAAAAAAATGTCATACAATTTATCTCAAAAGATCAAACTATTCAAAAACTTCTTGCCGATGCAAATTTAGATCAAAATCTAATTTGTTCTATAATTTCTAGAACCGTTTATCCTTGGTCGGGAGATGTGATTACAAAAACTGAAAAGTTTATTCAAAATTATTTTTCAAATTCTGAGATTAAAGATAATAAAGAACGACAAAAACACTTTAGAGATCTAGGTCATTTCCTCTCAATTTCTGACCGTATTGGCGGATATGCTTTAGGTGATTTTCAGAAAGCAATGGAGATGGCAAAAATGAATGCTCATTCATCTAGTTGGCATCCTGCATTTATTGTTAGACGTTCAGTTGTTTTCTTTGAAGATATGCTAAATAATGAACCTGATATGTGTCAGCGAGTCTTAAATGGACTTCCAAAACACATGAGAAAAAACTTCTTAGACAATATTGTTGGTTTCATGAAACTACGTCAAGAAGAAATTCAAATTTACAATCAATTCGTATATGATGGATTACCATTAGTTCCTTGTATCCAAAAAAGCGCACTTTCAGATGATTCTCTTGATGAACTTTTATCGATTTATCGTGAATTACCAAAACCATTACAATTTACAAGAGACGATTTTATTGAATCTGTTCGTGATCCTGATACAATTCTTAACATGCTTCGTATTGGAACATCGACTGGCCAAATTATTGGATTTGCCAAAGGCGGCCCCTTGGAAAAATATAATTTTGATGTAGAATTCGAAGATAGAAACCGCGGTAAAAATAATACTGTCTTTCTTGAACCTGTTGCAATTAAAAATGGATATTGGGGATTTCATGGAGGTAGGGAGCTTAGACAATTATTCATGATGCAGGTTCAGTCAAAAGGTTACAAATTCATGACTAGTTTTGCAATGCGTGATGTAATTGATGAACGAAAAGAAAATGACAAGAATGTTATTTTTGTTAAAAAATTTGATCCTGAACGATGGGATTATTTCCGAGTAACATTATAGATGTCTAGTGACTGAAATAGAAAACCTAATTCAAAATGGTATTTCAAATCTTGAAGATGGTAATTTTGAAGATGCATTAAGTTATTTTGAACAGGCATTACTCTTAACACCCGATGATCCTGATTTATGGAATCAAAAAGGTGTTGCTTTACGAAGTTTAGGACGATACGATGAGGCCTCTGAGTGTTATAACAAATCGCTACAATTGGATCCTAGAGATCGTGCTTCATCTTAAATCTGATTTTGTTTCCTCTTACCATAAATTATCATAAAAAATCCAATCCCGATTACTACTAGAGATAGTTTTTCTGCGGTTATGTCTGATGATATGAAATATCTTATAACAAATTCTGGTCCCCAAATTATCAGATTCTGTAATGGAATTATTGCACCACTAATGAAAAATAAAATACCAAATGCTCCGAAAACATTTTTGGGAAAAAAAGAAGATTTTTCAGTCATTTTGCACTAGTATCCGCCTTTAGCAAATTCATATTCTTTTTTGTTAAAGTCGAACTTTGTTACTAGTATTTCGCCCATCGCATCTACAGCTGCTTGCACTACGCCTGGTTGAGTTGAAAAGAAACCTCTGAATTTTCCAACCCCGTATTCTTCTGCTATCAGTCCAATTGGACCATCGGGACCTTTTGTCACTACTGCCCATACTGTTGCTAGTGGTGTTCCTATACAGCTAAGTACTTGGCAGCTGTCTGGTACATCTTGAGCTAGATGTGGGTTGTTAAAATTCCCAATAACCCATGTTCTTGGAAGTTTTTTCATCAATTTGAGATATCTATCTTTAACGAATTCGTATCGTTTGTCTGTCTCAAATGATGCAAGTAGTGGGGCTGTATGTTTTGATGCGTAGTTCTCAATCATTATGCTTAGTGCAAAAAGATCTGAACGGTCTGCTTTGAAGTTTAGATATCCGCCGTCTTGAAAGTCCTGGAAATTCCAGTTTACAAAAATTTCGTCGCCTTGTTCTGTAATCTCTTTCTTTTCCGGAAATTTTTCAAATACTGTGTCAATCAAACTATCGTTTGTTAAACCCATGATTGACATAAACATTTAGAATATTTAACCTAGTGGAAATTAGCCAAAATAGTGGTAATTACTTCTTTTTTATAATTCGAGGAATTTGTTCTAATGCATGAGCGTCAGTGATAAGTTTTCCATCAAATTTGAAATTTGTTTTTTCTGAAAAGGCTAAACCTCCGATGAATATTGGTAGTTTTTTGTATGCCTCGTGGATTTTCTTAACCATTCTTTGACCCGATCTAATATTATCTTCTAATGTTATAGATACGATTAACGCATCTGGCTTTGCAGTTTTAATAAACTCGATTAGAGATTCTGCAGGAGTTGATGGTGAAAGGTTGAATGTCGTAAAGCCTTTTGAAACTAAGAATGAATCAAGTACATTACATCCTAAATTATGGTCTTCACCAACAGGTGTAGTTAATACAATTTTTCCTTTATCTTTTTTAGATTTTCTATTTTCGTCGGCAATAACTTTCACTAAACTATGTGCAATATTACTTGCAACATGTTCAGTTGCAATTGATAATTTTCCTTCTGACCACAAATATCCAATTTCTGCCATAACTGGTGTCATAATTCTTTCGTAAAATTGGTCTAGTGTATTACCTGATACAAATGCTGTGTAAATGTCCATTGTGTCTTTTAGACTTCCTTCAGTAAGTGACGAAAATAATTTAGTTCTCAGTTGGTCAATTAATTTTTCACGCTTTTCTCTATCTTTTGGTGTGTTTTGCAATAAAAAAGAGTTGATTTTTGCATCTTCTCTAAATTCTACTGGAATGTCATCTCTTGTAACTGATGATGATTCTCCTAGGTACTTGATGGTCTCTTGTCTAGATGTTTTTCTTTCTTTATCCCATGTACTTTTTACTAAATATAGATAATCTACTCCTTTTACCTTCTTTTTTCGAAGATACACCATGCCCTATTTTAGGTATAGTGCCTAATAAGTATACCTAGTGCTAACATTAATGATTGAAACATAAATTTGAATAATTTTCTACTTCGAATCTAATTCTGTATACTTAATTCTTGTATAAGCTCATTAATTTTTGAATAATCTTTATGGAATTGTTTACCTTTTTCAGTAACCTTGATTTCCTCATTACTATCAATAATTTCTTTAGTTTTCATTTCTTTGAGATATTTTGTCAGTTTATCATAGGATGTATTGCATTTGAACTGAATACGTGTAGGAGAAATACTGTCATTATCCATCTCTTCTTCAAAAATTGCTGAAATTATATCGAAATATAGCTGTATACGTGTTCTTCTCTCCTTTGCCATAATTTTTGCATTCTTTTAGACTTTAATAAATCGAGATATGTACTGGTACAAATACAAAAACTAAGAATTTGGTATTTAGTGACTAAGGAGTGGTAAATACTTCGGTACCTTTCTCTTCTGTCTGAAATATTATCGCTTTATGTGATTCTAACAGTTGATTTAGGAATCTATCCCTTAGATTTTGATTTATTTGACTAACTTCGAATGAGCAGAGGAAATTACCGTTAATTTTTTCAAAACCGTCATCTACACATTGTTCAATTTCAGCCATTCTGTCAGTTTTTTCTTCAGTATTAAAGTCAAAATAATGGGTGGATATCACTCTAATTTTGGCCTCTTCAGGAAGTCCTTCAACCTTATCTAATATCATTTTTGAATAGTCTTCAAATGCCTCCGGTATTTCGACAATATGGAGGAGCTCGTTATTTTCCGTATTAATTCCAAATCCTTTCATTTCATCTAAAATTTTCTGAGGTTTCTGAGTCGTGTAAAAACAATGTTGTCCATTTTCTAGTCCTTTTTTGATAAAATTATACTCTGTTTCTTTTGTTTCATTATTGCCATCGTGAAATAGAACTATGTGAGTATGGTCTAATTCTTCTAAAAATTCATTTGCATTAATTGCCTTTGACATGAGGACTTTTACCTCTCACATCTAATAAACCAACACTCACCATGGTGAGTTTTTTAGTACTTATCACAATTCATCAGCCTTTATAATGAAAATTCGGTCAATTGAATATGTTAACTGACCCTGAAGTCGATTGCGTCTTTTGTGACAAATCCGTATTTGATCACTCTAATTTTGAAACAAGAGAATGTCTCTCAAAACACCTTCAAGTCCAAAAAATTCTACAAAGTGCATTAGAAGAAAATCCTCATCTCAGCTTTCCTTAATTCTAATACATATTTTCTTTATTTTTAATAAAAAAACTAATTTTTAATTTATGTGAAATCTGTATTATAGACTGGTCTTGCCCCGCTTGGAACTTCTGCTCCGGCAGATTCTTTGACCGATTCACCCCTTGCCTGGTAAACTCTAACTTTGTGGAATACGTTGTGAGATGAAAATATCGCCAATCCTGCAAATGCAGCTCCTATGAAATTCCTTAATGTCACGTCTATACTTGGTTCTGCACCTATTACCGACATTTGGAATACAACGTAAAAGTTATCAAATAACCAAAATGCCAAAGTTACCCATGATAATAGTCCTCCAATAAGATATCCTAAACGTGCTTTTTGTCTTACAAATAAAATTGCAAAAATAATTGCGACATACCATATAGCTGACCCAAATAACCATGAAATTTCCCAGACATCTGTTCTATCATCCATCCAATAGTATGTGGAACCGATAATTGCCATGGCACAAAGTGAAATCAAAAGTAATTTTTGATTAACTTTGTATGATGTCTTTTCTTCAGGTAATTTTCCAATAGGTTTGAATGCTACTGCCTCATCTCTGGCTTCTTTGATTGCTTCAGTCATATGTTTGAGATTTATTGGAACTAATTCATTTATGCTGTTGTCTTTAACATACGAATCGTGCACTAAACTGTCTACTAACGGTCTTGCCAATGACGCCTTTACCGGTGTTACCAAATCAATCCAGTATGATGATAATCTTGGAGTCAAAAATGGAATTTGTATGATGTTTAGATTTCGATTAATTATTGATGAATATAGTCTCATCATTTGTTCATATGTCATTTTATCTGGTCCTCCTATTTCCAATGTCTTTCCTGCAGTAATTGGATTTTTCATCACTCCAACCAAATAATCTACAACATTATCTACTGCGATTGGTTGTGTTGTTGATTTAACCCATTTTGGACACACCATTAATGGTAATCTCTCAACAAGGTATCTGAGCATTGCATAGGAACCACCTTCTGCTCCTACTATTACGGATGCTCTTAATTCTGTCACAGGAATATTACCTGATGCTAAAATCTTACCAACTTCGTGTCTACTTCTCATATGCTTTGATAGTTCTAAACTCTCGTTAACTAGACCTCCTAGATAGATTATTCTTTTCACACCTGCATCTTCTGCAGCTTTAAGAAAATTCTGAGCCTGTAATTTTTCTCTATCTGCAAATTTCTCCCATTCTTTTTTTGAACCCTCCATTGAATGTAGGAGATAAAATGCTGTTTCAATTCCCTTTAGTGCTTTAGTTAATGAATTCATTTCAAATGCATCGGCTGCAACAAATCTGATATTTTCTGCATCTGGATATTTTGATCTAGACATTGCAGTAACTTTGTAACCTGTTTTGGCTAATCTCTCGAGTAATTTTTTTCCAATGAAACCCGTTGCACCTGTTACTAAGATTGAATAATCTTTTGTGTCAGCATTTTCTTTTAATGCTGCCATTTTCTCTAATCTGCTTGAACTAGCCTGTTGACTCATTTTATCACTCCTTGTCTAATTTACGTAGTTCTTTGAGATCTACAATCTCTATGTCTTTACTCAATGTAACTAAAGATGATAATTTTGGTTTAGCATTTTTGCCCATTTTAAGGACTAGTTTATTTTTATGTAATATTTCAAGTGTCACGTTTTCTTTTTTTAGAACCTTGCCTATGTGTTTAGCCTGCGTGAGTTGCTTTAGAAGGCTCATTTTCCCAGGAATTTTTGTAGGTAAGTGTGTGATGTTTATTCTTCTTATGTCTCCTTTTGAGGAGAATTCTATG
>JAOMEP010000018.1 GCA_028345965.1 Candidatus Nitrosopelagicus sp. | reverse complement strand
TGAATTTGAAAAATCTTTCGTTGATAAGATTTCAAGTCAATTTACTGGCGATGTAGAAGTTGGCTATATCAAAGAAAATAGAACTAGAGTAAATGTAAAAAAAGAGAAAATTCTCGAAGTTGCACAATTTATCAAAGATAACTTACCTTTCGATCATGCAGAATCTGTTACTGGGGTTGATTTTCCTGAAGATAAGGAAATCGGGGTTGTATACCACTTGGGTTCCTACACCGATCCTACCTATTCAAAACAAGTCTTAGCACTTGCAACCAGAGTTCCACGTGAGGAAAATCCTAATCCTGGAAATGATTCTACAAAACTACCAAGTCTGAGAGATATGTTTTACAGTGTTGAGTTTCATGAACGTGAAATATTTGAAATGCTTGGAGTTTACTTTGATAGTCATCCTGATAATCGACGTTTACTATTGCCTGAAGATTGGGCAGATCTACCTCCACTAAGAAAGGACTTTAGGAATAAAGGAAGATAAAATGGCTGAACAAGTAATTCCAACTAAAAAAATGCCTCCAGGTCTACAGGTAGAAAATGTAGATGATAGAATTATGACACTAAATGTCGGTCCACAACATCCTGGTTCTGGACACATGAGAATTATTGTAAAGATTGACGGTGATTACATTGTCGATGCAGATCCTGATCCTGGTTACGTTCATCGTGGTGAAGAAAAAATGGCTGAATCTAGAAACTACATTACAAATATTCCTCATCTAGAGCGACCTGTAATTCACGATTCTTGTAATATCTTGTATCCTTACGTTTTAGGAGTTGAAGATTTAGTAGGAATTGAAGTTCCAGAACGTGCAAAGTATGTTCGTGTAATTGCAGCAGAACTAAACAGATGTATCTATATTCAATACTGGCTTGCAATCTATGGAATATTTCTTGGACATTCTACAATGTTCATGTGGCCTGCAGGAGATAGGGAACTTTTAATTGATTTAATGGAAAAAATTACTGGCGCTAGAGTAACACATGCATACTTTATCCCAGGTGGTGTTAGAAATGATGTTCCTGCAAATTTTGAAGATGTGTGTTTACGTCAAGTAAATTACTTTGAAAAACGTATCAAAGAATATGCTGATATCTTTTATGATAATCCAATTCTAAAAGCACGAACCGAAGACACTGGAGTATTATCTAGGGAAGATGCAATTCGTTTAGGAACTACAGGTTCAGTTCTTCGTGCAAGTGGTGTTGATTATGATCTAAGAATCAAAGAACCATATGACGTCTATGATGAACTTGATGTACATACCAATGTACTAAAATCTGGTGACTCTTACGCACGTTCTAAAATCCCTTGGCTTGATATGTTAGAGAGTTGTAATATTATTAGACAAGCATTAGAGAAAATGCCAAAATCAGGTTCTATTAGAACAAAACTCAAACCAAATCCAAAAGGTAGAGAAGATGAAGTTTATCGTAGAGTTGAAAGTGGAAGAGGTTCAGCAGGATGTCACATCATTTCAAGAGGAAAACCTGAACCATATCGTCTAAAACTTAGTGTAAGTTCTTTCAGAAACTTAATTGCATTACCGTACTTACTAAAAGGAGAAAAACTTGGAAACATGCCAGCAGTTTATTGGAGTCTAAACTATTGGCCAGTGGAGGCTGACCGATAAATGTCTGTTATTGCACCAAAATTCCGTCTTGGATATTTCCTAAAAGGGATTTTTGATAATGCATTTTGGATTCTAACAATTGTAACACTTGCAGGAATTCCAGCAATTCAAATTGTATTATTTTATCTAGAGTTACCGGTAATTGATGGTGAACTTCTAACCGCTTTCTTGGCATTTACATGGCTGTTTAACCCTACGATGCAGGTTCCATTAATCAAGGCGCTTATCTATTCTGATTTATTCCGAATTGTAGCCTTCCCTGGATTTGGTTTTGCTGCATTGATAGCTGCAGGAACAATTTTTGTTGAAAGAAAAATGTTAGCAAAACTACAACTTCGTGTTGGTCCATTTTACTGTGGTAAAGTTGAAGGTATTTTACAACTAGCAGGTGATGGCTTGAAATTAATCTCAAAAGAAATTATTATTCCCGCAAAAGCTGACAAACCATTATTCTGGGCAGCACCGGTATTGTTTGTTGGCACTGCTGCTGCATTTGTCGCATTAATCCCTGTTGCACCTGGTGGATGGGTTGTTGCAGACTTGGATGTAGGTTTACTTGCAGTATTTGCAGTAATTGGATTTTTCCCAATCATTACGATTTTATCAGCATGGTCTGCTAACAGTAAATTCCCATTCATTGGTGGAATTAGAGCACTTCACCAAATGGTATCGTTTGAAATTCCATTGATCTTATCTCTATTGGGAGTTGTAATTTTAACTGGAACGCTTAATCTTAGTGAAATTGTAGAATCTCAAAGTAGTTTCCCTTGGATTATTTTCATGCCAATTGGTGCAATTGTTTTCTTTACTACAATGTTAGCTGAACTAGAAAGAATTCCATTTGATCTTCCAGAAGCAGAAAGTGAAATTGTAGCAGGATGGTTGACTGAATTTTCTGGAATGATGTATGGATTAGTTCAATTGGGTTCATATCTCAAACTTTATGCATTTGCAGCATTATTTGTAATAATTTTCTTAGGCGGATGGACCGGTCCTGTATTCTGGCCTCCATTAGAGACTGAAATAATCACTGAAGGTATTCCAATTCCAAACTATGCTGGTGATCCAATTCTTACAGTTAACGCACCTGGTTTGCCACTACTTGATCAAGATCCAAATGAATGGGTCCTGCAGCAGCAGGGTGAACTACAGTATACGAGCGGGCAGCTATTAGTTAGCGGCGTTATTTGGTTTGTACTAAAAACAGTTGGAGTAATTTTCTTTATACTATTGCCAAGAGGTGTATTCCCAAGAATCAGACTCGATATGCTGTTGCACATTGGTTGGTACAAACTAATTGGTTTATCCTTCGTTAACATCTTTATTGCACTCGGATTGGTGTATGCTGGAGTAATAGGACCTGGAGGAATTTTGTAATGGGAACTGCAACTGGAATTATCAAAGCATTAAACTCCGGAATTAAACACCTGGCAGTAAAACGTTTTACTTTGAGATATCCTGAACAAAAATTGAAATTTGTTGGAGATGGTTACCAATTTGATCCTGCATCTGGTGTTGCTATTGCAGGTCTAAAGGGTAGACACATGTTATTCCATGATCATTGTACTGGATGCCAATTATGTTCAATTGCATGCGAAGGTGTTGCAGAAGCAATTGCAATGGTAAAAGTTCCTGACAAGTGGGGACAAAATGCAAAATCAATCATGCCACAAATTGACTATGGAAAATGTGTCTTTTGCGGATTATGTGTTGACGCATGTCCATTTTATGCATTGTACATGTCAAATGACTATGAATTATCATCATTTACCAAAGAGGGCTTAATTTACACACCTGCACAATTACAGGTTAAACCACAAGTTCAACAAGATTCAGAATTAATTATTGATAAACGGGGCGCCAGACATGGCTGATGCTCTGTTCTTAGCTATCTCTGTATTAACAATCGGCTCTGCAATTGCAGCACTTGAAATGCGTTCACTTGTTTACGGTTCAATTGCATTAATGGGAACACTAGGTGGTGTTGCAGGCTTTTACGTAATGTTGGATTCTCCATTTGTCGCAATGTTCCAATTAGCAGTTTATGTTGGCTCTATCGCTGTTCTTATCTTATTCACTGTTATGCTTGTAAAAAGAGAACTCATATTCAAAAAAATTGAAGACCCGAAAAGAAAATTTGCTGGAATTGGCTTAATGTTAATTGTAATTCTTGCACTAGGTGCAGTCATTATGGATTCTGGCATTAAAACAATCAGTACAGACTCTGATCCTGTTGACTTTAGAGAAATTGGTGGTGACTTTCTCACATATTACTGGCCTGCATTAATCTTGATGGCCCTAATTTTAGCAGGTTCTGTTATGGGTGCATTAGTTCTAGCACGAAGGGAGGATACAATAGAAAATGAGCAATGAGCTAATTGAATTTGTATTAGTGTCAGTTGCTTTGTTAGGTATTGGAATTTATGGTTTAGCGGTAAAAAGAAATGCAATCCGAATGTTATTTGCAGTTGAAATTATTGTCAACGCTGCAAACCTCAATCTTGTTGCATTTGCTAGATTTATGCCACATAGTGGTGGACAAACACTTGCATTATTCTCAATTGCAATTGCTGCAGCAGAAGTTGCAGTCGGACTTGCATTAATTATTGTAGCATATCGTATGTACAAAAATATCGATATTGCAGACTTCAGGAGCTTGAAAGGCTAATGGAGTTTGTACTTTTACAGGCGGTATTTTTACCACTGTTACTGTCTCCGGTCGCATATCTAATCGGAAGAAATTATGGTCCTACATATGCAACGTGGTTTACCTTTGGTTTACTTCTATACTGTTCTGTTATTCTGATTAATGCAGCATTAGGCGGAACATACGAAGAACATTATCCATGGACTACCATGTTCGGTGAATTTGGTTTCATGCTTGATGGACTTGCTACTCCATTTGCAATAATCATTTACATATTGTGTACCGTTCTTGCACTATACTCAAAACCATACATGGTTCATAAATTTGAAGAATTATTCAAAGAACATTATCATCAAAATGCAACAACTGATGGTCAGACAACTGCAGTAGTTGAATCTGTTGCACTACAGACCTATGTCAACCGTCAATCTGGTCTCTACTTTGCAATGTTCCTAGTCTTTGCAATGGGAATGCTTGGAACCGTTTTATCTACAAATCTCATTGAATTTTACATATTTTTCGAAGTTATGCTCATACCATCATTTTTCCTAGTTGCTTTCTATGGAGATGGAAATAGACGTAGAATTGCTTTACAATTCTTATTCTGGACTCACGTTGGTGCAGTCGTTCTATTACTTGGTTTCCTAGCAATCGGTCTAAGTGTTGGAAGCTTTGATTTTGTAGATATCAATGAAGCAGCAATTGATCCTGATATCCTGGTGGTATCTGCTGTTGCTATAATCTTAGGATTGGGTGTAAAACTTGCAGCCTTTGTATTCCATGTTTGGCTGCCTTATGCTCACGGTGCAGCTCCGACACCAATCAGTGCTTTACTTTCTCCAGCTATGATTGGAATTGGTGCATATGGATTATTCAGGTTAATTGTAGAGTTTATGCCACAAACGTACGGCGACATTTCAATAATGTTGAACATTTGGGGTGTTGTGACAATGTTCTATGGTGGCGCTATGGCGCTAATGCAAGATGATTTCAAACGAATGCTTGCATACTCTAGTATCAGTCAGATGGGTTACCTGCTGTTTGCAATTGGTTCATTTTCTACTTATGGTCTAGCCGGTGCGGAAATGATGTATGTTTCACACGGTTTAGGTAAAGGATTACTCTTCATGACCGCTGGTGTAATCATAGTTCAAGTTGGAACAAGAAGTTTCTCTAAACTTGGTGGTCTTGCAAGTAAAATGCCAATTACCGCAGTATGTGCTGTAATTGGTGCATTAACAATCATGGGTATTCCTCCAACAAGCGGATTCATGGGAGAATGGATGGTCTTCTATGGTGCATTAGAAACTGCAATAGAAGAAGGAAACGATTTACGAAGTCTCATGTTTGCATTAGGTTTGATTGCTACTGCACTTACAATGTCTTACATTCTTTGGATGCTAAAACGAGTCTTCTTTGGAAAATTACCTGAGAACTTACAAAATGTAAAAGACGGAAGCTGGTATATGCTTGCGCCAATGATGGTTTTAGCAGGATTTACTATCGTCGTTGGAATTTATCCTGACATATTCCTAGGACACATCATGCCATACATGCAAGGAGTGATGGGGGGATAGTAAATGGCAGACTTCTTTGGAATCCCTGTAAGTGAACTTAATGTCTGGTTAATCTGGATACTTCCATTTGCAGCAGCCATGATAATTCCTGCAGTTGGTAAATTCTCAAAGTTATCTACAGGTAGAGTTGCAGTTGCATTTGCTTTAATGAGTGCAATTTCTGCAGCAACATTGTTCCCAATGGCATTGGAAGCACATGAGATTCATCACCAAGTTATGTGGATTGATGCAATCGGTCTCAAAGCAGGTGTTCTCGCTGATCCTCTATCAATCATAATGGCAAATGTAGTCGGATGGATTTCCTTCCTCATCATGGTTTACAGTACAGGTTACATGAAAGGCGACAAAGACATAACTCGATTCTGGTTCTGGATGATGTTCTTTATTGGTTCCATGCAACTGATCATACTTTCTGATAATCTACTACAAGTCTTCTTTGGTTGGGAAGGAGTGGGTCTTGCGTCGTATGCTTTGATCAGCTTCTGGTATCGTGATAAGAAGAAAGATCACGTCGGACAAGAAGGTCGTTCTGCACTTGGTGTTATGGAATATTTCTCTCCAACACATGCTGGAATGAAGGCCTTCATCATGACCAAAGTTGGTGATGTAATGATGCTTTCAGGAATGTTACTTCTTTTCTTGTTTGCTGGAACATTTGGATTTAAAGAATTAGTTTCTGATACTGCTTGGGCGGTAGAAATGTCTGCCCAGGGATTGTTAGTTCCTGCATTTGTTTTACTATTTGGTGGTGCAATGGGTAAATCTGCACAATTCCCACTTAACGAATGGCTCTTAGAAGCAATGACCGGTCCTACCGCTGTATCTGCATTAATCCATGCAGCAACAATGGTCAAGGCTGGTGTATTTTTAGTTGCAAGAATTGGACCAATTGTATTTGCATTAGCAGCTGCAGGAATTCTTGCAGACCAATTCTTTGAAATCATTGCATGGGTTGGTGCAATCACTGCATTATTACTTGCAACTCAGGGAATGGTTAATCCTGAAATTAAGAAAGTCCTGGCATACTCAACCGGTTCACAAATTGGTTACATGATGTTAGCCCTTGGTGTCGCAGGTCTTTCACACCAATATGTTGATGGTTACACAGCTGGATTTTTCCACTTAATATCTCACGCAATGTTCAAAGCATCACTATTCATGGCGGCGGGTTCGCTTCTACATGTGGTTGGTTCTCGGTTTATGACCGATATGGGTGGATTGAAGAAACAGATGAAAAAGACATATGCGTTCATGTGGGCTGCAGGTCTTGGATTAATGGGCGCACCATTCATCACAACTGGATTTTGGAGTAAGGATGCAATATTTGCAGCAGTTTATGAAGCTGACAGTTCTTGGGCATTACCGTTATTCCTTATCGCAGTTCTAACTGCAGTTATTACAGCATTTTACACCACAAGAATGATTGGAATGGTATTCTTTGGAAAGAACAGTAAACACATCGAAAAGATGGAAAGCGAAGGCAATCATATACACGAAGCACCAAGATCAATGTGGATTCCATACGGAATTCTTGCTGTATTAACAATTGGAATTGGATTAATCGGATTATCTGCAGAAGAGGAATTACATCATCTATTTGAGGAATATCTCGTACACTCATTTGGAATCGAATCATCTCACTATGGTGGAGAAGAATCTGTATTGCCTGGATTCCTTTCAGGACTTAACCCTGTAGCACTTGGAGCATCATTAGTTGCATTTGCAACAGGCTTCGGATTAGGATATATCTTCTACATTGGACGATGGGTGGATCCGGCCAAATTTGTAAACTCTAACATTTTCTTTTACTCAATGCATAAACTATTCTTGAACAGATGGTATCTCAATGCCTTTGTTTATTGGGGCTTTGTTGTTGCACCATTGTGGATGGCACGTGGAATCTGGAGATACTTTGAACGTACAGCAATTGATACTGGAATGAACATTGGATTTGAGAAAGCTGTTGGTTGGAGTGCTAGAGTTGTTCAAGGAACACAAACAGGCGTATCGCAATCTTATCTTTACATATTTGGAGCTGGACTACTTTTCGTAGTTCTGATATTGTTACTATAGGTGTTTATGATGATCGAACTAACTTCTACTCCAATAATCATAATGGTAATTCTTGGTATCGCAGGAATGATAATTCCTGTAATCAATGTTGTAAGAAAAGAACAGGGTAGTTCAACATTTTATGGATTAATTGCATTTGGTGCATTACTCTTATCTCTTGGTTATGTAATTTATCGATTCTATACAGACTCTGTTGCAGATGCCGCTATCTTCTCCAGTGATGTTTTAGTCGATGATGGATTTGGTTCCTTCTTTGCAATTGCAATGCTCATTGTATCAATAATGGCAGTTGCCGGTTCTTTCAATTACATGAGAAATAAATCAAATCCTGCAATTTACTTCTCATTAATTTTACTTTCAAGTATTGGTATGGTCTTGATTGCATTTTCAACAGACCTGGTCATGTTATTTGTAGCATGGGAGTTGATGAGTATTCCAACATACATCCTTGCAGGATATAACAAGAAAGACCCGTCATCAAACGAAGCTGCCATCAAGTACTTTTTGTTTGGAGCATTATCTTCTGGAATCATCATATATGGTATCTCACTTGCATACGGAATTACCGGTTCTACAAACATCGGTGATGTCATTTACGGATTTTCAAATCTATCTCCAGACATGCTTCCGATTGGCTTACTTGCAGTTGGTATGTTTATTGCTGGATTTGGATTCAAAATGGGACTTGTTCCATTCCACATGTGGCTACCAGATACATACGAAGGTGCACCAACACCAATCACAGCATTACTTGCTGCAGGAACCAAAAAAGCAGGATTTGCTGCTGCATTAAGAGTTGTAATTATGGGTGCTGCGGCGCTAAACCTTGACTGGACATTAGCGCTAGGAGTCATTGCCATAATGACGATGACTATTGGTAATATTGCAGCAATCATGCAAAAGAATCTCACAAGAATGCTTGCATATTCGAGTATTGGTCATGCAGGTTACATCTTAATTGGTATCTCACTTGCGCCATTCAGCGGATTAGGATTACAGGCATCATTATTCCACATTCTAAATCATGCTGTAATGAAAGGTGCAGCATTTATCGCAATAGCAGGAATTGTCACAACACTTGGAATTGTACATTTAGATAAAATCAAGGGACTTGGTAGAAAAATGCCAATTACTGCATTTGGTCTTGTCATCTCATTACTTGCTTTAGCTGGTGTACCGCCACTTAATGGATTCTGGAGTAAACTTATGCTGTTTGGTTCTGCCATTGATGCAACAAGCGTTGTTTGGTGGGCTCCATGGCTTGCAATAGCTGGAGTATTGAACAGTGCATTGTCTCTAGCATACTATGGTTGGATTATACGAAAGATGTACTTTGAAGGTGAAACAGAAAAACGTGTCAAAGAACCTGCATCAATTGTAGGTGTAATGATATTCTCTGTAATCTTTATGGTAACAATTGGTGTATACCCAGAACCAATAATACAATTTGTAGAAATGATTACGCCTTCAATGACTGCAGTTATGCCTTAAACTCTGTAAAACTTACTAATTCTTCCAAGTTGTGTTTTGAATCCGAATCTTTTACTTTTCTTAGACTTTCAAGAGCTTTTTGTGAATAAGATTTCAATAACTCTTCCATCTTGTTGAATACAACTCTAGGATCTGAACTCTTCTTAACTAGTAAATTAAATAATTTATCTTCATTTTTCCAATCCATCAAATCATCTTTAATTTGATATGCAATTCCAATATTTTTTCCATATTCTGCTAATCCTGAGATTTCTTCCTCACTTCCGCCTCCAATCACTGCTCCTAGTTTGGCTGCCATCTCAAAGGCAGTTGCGGTCTTGTAATCCATTACCTTGATGTAATCTTCAAATGTTACATCTTCACTTTCTTCTAGTTTTCCTTCTAACACTTCTCCTTCACTCATGAGCATTGCAGCTGTTGCCAAATCTTTGGTAACTCGTGCTTTGTCTAATCTGGATGAAATGTTTAGAATTAATCCTAGAACAAAGTCTCCTGTTAGAACACTTGTGTTATACCCATATTTGATATGGAATGGATCTTTATGTCTTCTCTGAGTTTCATTATCAATAATATCATCATGTATGACTGATTCTGTATGGAGCAGTTCGATTGCACATGCTCCTGCATACACATTCTCATCAATCTCTCCGACACATTCGGCTGCCAAAAGTGAGATTATTGGTCTGATTCGTTTTCCACCGTCTAATGCATATTTTAGAGGCTCACAAAATTCTGATTCTGAGTATAGTTCTAACTCATTTTGTAAAGCGGAATCAATTTTCTCGATGTACTTGCTGTACACTTCCAAAAGCGGATTAATTTCTATATTTTTTCTGTCCAAAAATTATCTAATCAAAATTTTCTGAAATAACATATTAAACTTTAGAATTGAATGCTCCCGTCGGGATTCGAACCCGAGTCTCAGGCGTGAAAGGCCTAAATGCTTGACCGGACTACACTACAGGAGCTTAAAATTCCGGCTCTTCTAATCCATAAAACTTTTTGTAATCACAAGCTTTTTTATCCTAATTCCAAGAATATCATTCATGGGTTCTCTAATCAAACGAATCGATCAAATCATTGAAGACAAAAGTTTACTCAAACATCCATTTTACGAAATGTGGTCTGATGGAAAACTGGAACTAGATTCACTCAAAGGCTACTCTAAAGAGTACTACCAACTAGTGAAACAGGTCCCGCAATTCATGCAACCAATGGTAAATGATGCATCTTCTGATATGAAAGATGAGTTAATTCAGAACATGAAAGAAGAATCAGAGCACATTCCTCTATGGGAGAAATTTGCAGGTTCTATGGGAATTTCTGAATCCGAACTACAAGGCTATGAAGGTCTTGAGAAAACCAAAAGAGCAGTATCCAATTTAGGCTCACTTATGGACTCCTTTGATAATGGTGCATGTGCAATGTACGCATTTGAAAAAGAAATTCCCAAAGTAAGTCAAACCAAATTAGAAGGATTGAAAGAATTCTATGGCATTGATACAAAAGATGCAATTGAATACTTTGAAGAACACATGACTGCTGACATTAGACATGCAGCATCCTGGCAAAAAATCATCGATAATACCTCTGTAGATGACTCAGTGATGCTATCAACAGCCGAAAAATCTGTTGCAGCACAAAATCTATTGTTAGACAGTTGTTACGAGTCTTACTGCTAATCTAACACTTTTTACTAAGTTGAAATTATTTTTTCCTAGGGCCCGTAACTCAGCCTAGTAGAGTACTCGGCTCATAACCGAGGAGCCATGGGATCGAAGCCCATCGGGCCCACTAAAATTTTAATTCCAGCTAATTGTTATCGAAATGGCTGCAATGAAGAATCAGAGTTATACCTGATTAATGATGTAAAGGCATTTGACTGAGCTGCCCCTTTTACTTTATCCTATCTTGAACCTGTTTTAGTACATCTTCTGAGATTAATTTTTGCTCAAATAGATTTTCTGCAATATCCTTGATAGTCAAAAGACTATGAAGTTTGACACCTTCATTTTGTAATGCTTCTGTTGCACCCTCCATTCTATCAACTACTGCATACGCATCAGTCACTATCATCTTTTCTTCTTTGATTGATTTTACCGCGTTAATTACAGAGCCACCACTTGTTACAACATCTTCAATCATTAACAGTTTCATGTCGTGGCAAATTACACCTTCAACTGCTTTTCCTGTTCCATGTTCTTTTGCTTCTTTTCTAACATAGATGAGCGGTTTTAGAATTTCAGTTGCAAGCGATGCTGCAACTACTAGTCCGCCTGTTGGAACTGACACAAGTGAGTGAAAATTTTCAAATCCTATATCTTCTGCAATCAAGTTTTGTAATCCCTTGATCATTTTTCTATAATATATGGGAAAGCTTGGAACTAGTCTAAGATCGATATAGTAAGGGCTTTTTTTCCCGCTTGCTAATGTGAAATCTCCAAATCTGATGATCTTTTTTTCATAAAGAAATGCTGAAAATTCTTTAGCAAATTCCATACTGAATGTTGTACAATTGTATTCAATATATGTTAGGGACAGGCAAAAACTGACTATCTTCTTCTGTCATTTTTGATGACATTTGTCTTTGTTCCATCAGTGACATGTTCCATCTGGTTTGAAACATTGTCTGTACCTACAATTTTATCCCATGCCTCAGGGTGGAGCGCTTGTGACTCTGCTATGTATTCTAAAAGTTTCTCATATTGATCTGATTGTTTTACTTTGAGATGATATCTAGCATCTCTTTCTTCTGGTGTTTCTATTTTTGGTTCTTCTTTATTCATCTCCTCAATCGGAATCGCATCACCGTCTACTGCTGCAAAAATTGTATCTTCGGTTCCATTTACTGCAAATACGAAATGAATGTCTTCATCTTGTTTTGGTATGGTATCTACCTTTTCTATTTTGCCTGGAAATTCTGGCATTTCAGAAATTGGTCTGTCTACTACCTTTAATGCGTCTTTAAAGTAAACCAATTCATAATTTCTAATATGATCAACTACCTGTATTGCAACATGTGATGTCTCCATCGGTTTTGTAAACATTAGACTAAATGTTATATCTAAAAATTCTAAACCTTGATTATCGCCATACGGATCTTTTACTATCTCAGTTGATGCTTGCGCTAGAAACAACTTGTTTTCGTCATGTATGGTGATACTGTCATTTCTGATGTCATATTCAATGTATGCCTCACTGTCTTGCCAGTTCGGCTTTGCTTCCTGCATGTCAAGGTATGCTATTGCCAAGAAAATTTTCTCAGGTCCCATGTTTTCCCATGCTCTTGCCTTGATTGTCGTTAGTTCTCCTATGCCTATCTCGACAGTTGGATTTTCATTGTAAAATTTCTGATTTTCTTCAAAAATTACATTGTTTATTGAAAATCCATCAGGTGTCTCAGAAATTCCGTGCTTTGTAATTCTAGGGGCAGTACAGTCTCTGTCAAAACCACATGCTCCACTTCGTTTCTTACTCTCAGTAGATGTTGAATCATCAGTTGAATCATCAGTTGAAGCATCTCCAATTGTAAATGTCGAGATGAAACCAGCAAGATCTGTTCCTCCATACGCTAACGCAACTGTGTTAGAATCAACTTTGACTAGGGATCTGTTTGTACTATGTGACGTGTCATGCTCTAAATTATCTCCCCCATTTGCTGTCCTTAATCCTGTAATAGTACCGTCACTATCAATTGTAAATGTAGAGATGAAGCCATCATTATTACTTCCATCGTCATACGCTAACACAAATGTGTCTGAATCAACTTTAACTAGGAAGTTGTCTTCAGCATTACCTGTAGCGGGGGTATTGCCTGAATGATGCTCTAAACTATCTGCCTCTGATATTTCATCTGACGAATTAATTGTAAATGTCTTGATGACACCATTTCTTTCAGTTACACTGCCGCCACTTACCTCGGCGCTTTCATAGGCTACTGCAATTGTATCTGAATCTACTTGCACTAGAAAATGTTCTGTCCCCTGTGATGTGTCAAACTCGTAAGTACTCTTTTTAGTAATATCACCATTCTCTGCAATTGAAAATGTCCTGAGATAACCATCTCCGCCTGAACCACAGTATGCTCTTGCAATTGTATCTGAATCAACTTTAACTAGAGATTGAAGTAGTCTGTCGTTACAGTTCGTCGCATCCTGATTCAACTGATCTAATTCCGTTATGGTAGCACCATCTGATGAAATCGTAAAAGTGGCAATTTGTAGAAAACGTCCATTACGTTCATACGATAATGCATATGTGTCGTCATTTACATGAACTAGAGAATTAACCGAACCTTCATTTGTATCATGCTCTAAGTTAGCAGAAGCTGAAGCAAAGGCAGCATGATTTTGTATTCTTATCGGAGTAATAGTACCCTCACTATCAATTGTAAATGTAGAGATGAAGCCATCAGGGGTACCCGAACTTCCCTGATCTCCACCATACGCTAACGCAAATGTATCTGAATCTACCTTGATTAGAGAATTATCATAAGCAAATACAGTATCATGTTCTATAGTATGTACTTTAGTAATGGTAGTACCATCAGACGAGATGTTAAATGTAGAGATGAAACCAGCAGAACCAGTACTTCGATACGCTAATGCGTATGTATCTGAATCAACTTGCACTAGGGAGTTGTTTATACCCTTAACATCATCATACTCAAAATTGTTTCCTAGAGATTGTGCTCTTACTGCAGTGATGTCTCCTTTAGCTGCAAATGCATCATCAACTAATACTGGAATGACAAATGGCAGCAACAAAAGAAGAAAAAATACGGCTCTCATTGTAAACTCCTAACATTGACGCTTCTTAATTAAACAGATCAAATAGCCAGTCAAAAAATCCCTTTTTCTCTTTTTTCTCAGGCTCAATTTCTTGTGGCTCAGGCTCGTATGTTTCTTCAACTAATGGAAATGATTCTTGATCATCTGGGACTAACACAAATCCTGTTTGTACCATCTTTGGTTTAGGTTCAGATTGAATCTCTAGAACTATTTCATCAAATCTTTCCTGTGTAATTCCAATTCCTTCCCAGAACTGATACTCTGGATAGTTTACATCAAACCATTCTCTGTATTCAGTTTCTGTGATGTATCGTTTTACGTAATGTTTTGCTGGCATGCTCTCATCAACAAATTCTAAAACAGTTTTTTCATTTATTGTAGTAAGCATTACTTCAGGTTCTGGTTCTTTGACTGGTGGCTCAGGTTCTGGTATTTCTTCAGGAATTACTTCCGGTTGTGGTTCTGGAACTTTTTCTGGTACAACTTCAGGAATTTCTTCAACTTGTACAATCTCTTTTGGTAAAATTTCTAAAGCATTCTCAAAGTATACCAATTCATAGTTTGTTATGTGGTCTATAGTCTGTATTCCAATGTGAGATGCCTCCATTGGTTTTGCAAAGAATATTGTAAATGTAATGTCTAGCAATTCTAAGGCTGGATTGTCTCCGTATGGGTCTTCAATTCTTTCAGTTACAGCTCCTACAGCTGAAAAAATCTTATCCTTGTCATACACTTTGAACTCATCTTGTTGAATTGAAAATTCTATGTTTGCAGTAGAATCTCTCCAGTCAGGCTTGTCTTCATGCATTGCAAGATATGCAATTGCCAAAGTAATCTTGTCAGTTCCCATGTTTTCCCAAGCTCTGACCTTGATGGTTACCGGTTCTCCAACTGTTCCTTGTATGGTTGGATTTTTGTTATATCTCTCCTGATTTTCTACAAAGACATTGTCATTTATGGAAAATCCATCAGGTGTTTCTGATTCACCATGACTTGTAATTCTAGGTGCAGTACAGTCTCTGTCAAATCCACATCCACCACTTCGTTGTTTTTCTTCTTCTTCTACTTCTTCTGTAATTGTAAATGTCGTTATCCAACCGTCTTTTGAACCCGATGTATACGCCAATGCATATGTATCAGAATCTACCTGCACTAGAGAGTTGTAGTTTCCTACATCCGTATCATGCTCCAAAGTTTTCACTTCAACAATACTAGTACCATCAGATGAAATTGTAAACGTGGAGATGAAACCGTCAGCATCAATTCCTGTATAAGCCAATGCA
>JAOMEP010000017.1 GCA_028345965.1 Candidatus Nitrosopelagicus sp. | reverse complement strand
TGCGATTAAAGGAACATCTCCTGATACAGGTATCACAGTTATGAGAATATGTGGTTCAGATAAAGCTAAAGCAGAAGCCCTAATCTAGAACCTTAACAAAAATGCGGCCCCTTTTTGTTTTTCTGAATTTTTAACAAGCTCTTGCTATCAAATATTTTTAAAAAATGTGAGCAGAGACAGTAGTTTCAGTTCTTTTACAAGAAAATTACTAAAGCTCTTCCATCATTGTGTATACATGGTTTGGTTATAGGTATTTCAAATGAAGATTATTTAGCTAGGAGTGAAATGTACATTCATGCAAGAAGATTCTGCTAATGACTTGAAGGTTTTACAAGAATGGTTTGAGACTAATCGTATTAGAGAAACAGGAATAGTTGAGAATGTACAAAAACAGCCAGCCTCGCCTGAGAGAGATGAGATGTTAGAAATCTGTAAGGGGAATATAGAAGAATTTTCAATGATGATTCAGTTAGTTGCATCTATTATTGAAAGAGAAAAGTAATAATTCAAAATGATAAAAATTAAACAAATTGATAATGTAACACACGTTTCTGCAGCAGTTACAGAATTTTCTGACTCAATTGGTTATTGTGAGTATAAAATTCCTTTATCAATTGAAGGAGTAAAGGCAAAACCAACAAAGGCATTGTTAATGGGTTCAAAAGCACACATTGCTGAAGAAAAACATGAACAAGAAACTGTCGAGTTTGAACCAGTTACAACTGATGAACTAATTGATGAAACTATTGATCTAGAGTTTCCTCGTGAAGATATCTATTCGCGATTGATTGTTCCATTTGAATTTGGAAAACAAGCTGTAGTTGTATCACTAAATGGTAGAATAGACAAGATGAAAAGAGTGGGTGGGACACTTTTCATTCAAGATGACAAGTTTGTAGCAAGACCTGAAACGTATGAAAACAAGACTACTCCATTTCCTGGGCAGCTTTTACAGGTTCTCGCATATCTAAGTTCTACATTTTCTAATGTTAGAAATCCTACTCCTGAAGATATTTTGGACATGTCTCACACTGAAAAGAAATGGCAATTACGAATTTGTGATAGAAAGACTAGAGAGCCATACAAGACATTT
Organism: Candidatus Nitrosopelagicus sp.; assembly: GCA_028345965.1. Lineage (GTDB taxonomy): Archaea > Thermoproteota > Nitrososphaeria > Nitrososphaerales > Nitrosopumilaceae > Nitrosopelagicus. The sequence goes on along the minus strand of JAOMEP010000017.1, from coordinate 16,132 downwards.
TCTGAAGTTGTTGATCAATTTTCAATGCAATTCCTTCATAACTCCATTGAAAAGTTTGCAAGTATAGCAACAGGGTTTGCCCAACCTGAACATCATAATAGTAAGGCAAAATGTAATGCCTGTAATTTGAAATCCTCGTGTGAATTTAGACTATAATTATAAAATTCCATTCCAGGAACTACTTGTCTTACTAATTACCATGTAAGCAATCCATCCAGCTATTCCTAAAATTTTAATTCTTTTTTGCGTCTTTGGTGGTAATTTAAAAAATCTACCAAACAACTTGTACTGAATCTTTGAAAATTTGTCTAATAGTGGAGGATCTTTTTTGTGTTTTTTATAATAATTTAATGAATATCTATCAATCATCCATTTGAATAATTTATCCATTTGTGCAAACATCATCATGTGACACCAAATAATCTCCTTCCCTACAAAAATCACTATCATCGCAACATAAAATGGAAGAAACAAAGAGGCCACAGGCAATAATCCGTTGAAAAATGGGTTGTCTATCTTTCCTAGTAGGATAAAACTCCAAATTGACATTATACCTGCAAGAATAACAATTGCATAGGAACCAAGTAGGACTCCTGGAGTAAAGTGTCGTTGTTTCTTTAACTCAATTATATTTTGAATTCTTTGTTTTACAAAATCAATTATCGTCATCATAATCCTCGTAATGTCTCCTGAGACCAAACATGTATCCACAATCATTACATGAAAATGCAGGATCGTCATCTGATATGCAGCATCCGCCTAGCTGATACTTTTCTTTATTTTCATCTTTTTTCAATTCTTCTAAAAATTCTTGACTTGGTAACCCATACATTATTTCTGAAACGTTTGTTCCCTTACAGTTTGGGCATGTTTGTTTTTCTATCATCCTAATCTCTCCTACAAAATCCGCATAACTGAACTACTTTTGATAACCCACTAGGATGTCTGACTACTTTTTCACATTGCTTACATCTCATAGTAGATTTACCTTTTTTTTGGCATATTTTGTGGCCAATCCAATAAACATCAAAAATGCAAATAATCCCATCATCATTCCCCAAATCACTGAATCTTGCATGTATGTCTTGTAAAATACAGTCTCAATTCCGGCATTGAGATAATGACCTAATCCTAAAGGTAATAGGGCAATTACTACTGCAGGATATTTTCTAATCTGTCTAAATGCTACTAGAGGAATTATTGCTGCAGTACCTGCCAAAACTCCTCCTATTGCTCTAAATAAAATCTGATTTTCCACTTCGCCATGACAAACCATTCTTCCTCCATCCAGGCCTAATTGAATATCGAAGGTATATCCTTCCATCATGCAGATGTAACTGTGTCCTAACTCGTGGACATAGCTAAGTGGAATTATTGATACAAAAAATATTATAATTGAAATGCCAACAATTTTTCTATTCATTTCGGGCAATTTCAAAAATCTCCATTAATAAAAATAAAAAAGAAGGGGTGGTCATTCTTTTTCTACCCCACCAACCATGTACCTGAAGTATCCAATCCACTTGGCTGCATCTTCTTTTTCCTTCTGTGTCATTCTTGCGTGAAATCCTCTTTCTGCCTCTACAATTTTTGCATCTTCTGCTCTGCAGATTTCCCCAAAGTGTTCCTCTTTTGCCTCTTTGTTGGTGAGATTGATTGTTCCGAATGCATCTGTGAAGTTTTTTCCACGGATGAGTTTTCCATTCTTGTCATATCTCATAGGGTAATTACTGGATAACCACTATTATCATCCATGACAACAGTATGCATACTAAACATACTATGAGTGAACTAACGGCCCACCAGAATATTTTCCACCATTGACTGTCCACCATGGCCTGCTATGCCATGTGTATTCCTGGTCTGTTTGCTCACTGAAACATTTGAGGCAAAGACTGTTCAAGACATCTGCCAAATCTGATTCTTTATCAGACATTGAAGCATTACAGTCACTGCAATGCATAGACAATGGAATATGTTCTATGTGGTATGGTGAGCCATCTACTGTATTCCATTTTTTCACAACTGCCAAGGTTTTTGGTCCAAAACCTTGTTGTATGACAACTAGTTTCTTGCCTTTTGGAATTGTTTTTTGATGTATTTCCCACAATTCCACACTGTGTTTCCAACTTTTCAGACCACACCATGCACATTTCTCATTTTTCTGGTGAAACTCCCAAAGTTTTGTGGTATGATTTTTGCTGTCTTTATGACAACTTTTACACATACTCATTTGAAATCCTCCTGGATGTCTTCGGCAAACTCTCTTTTCTTGTATCCTTGCCTCTTTGCGCAGGATTTTTCGAGCTTCTCTTGTGCATTTCTCATCATTTCCAAAGCCTCGTACTCTACGTCAAAGAAAATTTCCTCAACTTGGTCGTCTGTAAGACCTGTGCATCTCTTATTTTGTACTGCTTTGAGATTTTTCTGCAGATCACTTTTTGTTAACCTTCCAAGGTTACTCATCGTCATCAACGTAGTTGCATGATAGATGAATCTCTCACGCTGTGAGAAGGTCATTTGAAATCCTCCTGGATGTCATCAGAGAACTCGGGTTTCTTTCCCCATATCTTCTGAGATATGACGTTGATCTCTTCCTGTATGGATTTGATCTCATCTTTCAACATCTCTGTATCGTATCTAGAACTTTCTAGATATGCAGTGGACTCTTTTTCTTTGAGTTTGTGTTTTAGAAATTTCAGTACATTTCTTTTGTCCTGCAAATCCCTCTTGAAGATGGTGTTGTCTTTCCATTTGTTATCCCGGCGACCAGTCAACACATCCACTCCCCTACTAGAGCACTGAAGTTTCTGTGCCATTCCTGGGCCTCTTCTCGTTCCTTTGAGGACAGTCTTGAACGTAACGCAATTGCTGCATTAACTATACGTCTGTCTTCTGCATGGCAAATTTCGTCATAGTTTTCCTTTTTGTTTTCTAACGAATCTTCCACTATGCCGTAAAAGGTTCGTATTCCTCTTCTAACCAGGGTAGGTTTTTCGGACATTTTTTCTCCATCACTTCCATCCGATTGTATGGATTCTTTGTTACTGTTTTTCATAACTGTGAATTTTTGAAAAAAACAAACCAGAATCCACTAAAATCCGCGCATACGAAACCGTACGTATGGGTAAATCAACAACAAATGTGGGTAACTTTACTCTATTTTGTTGTCTTTTTGTGGCCTAATAGTTCCTGGCGTTTTTCTGGTTTGTTTTATTTCTTATAGAACTCCTTTACATCTCAAAAATGATGTAGTTAATTGTATCTTGATAATCTTAGTAAACTTTGGTTCTACTAAAGGCTTACTAGTTACACAAGTTTTTGTCATGAAATTATTTTATTTTTTTATCTTTTAAGAGTTACTGGCTGGAAAAAATCAATAAGGGTTAAAAAAGGTATTGCCAATTTTAATTTTTTTTAAACTGCTATTGAATTTTTAATTGCCTCGTATGCTAAAACAATTTCTTTGAATTTCTTTTCTGCTTCTTCTTTGTTCTTACATTTATCTGGGTGATGTTTCAATGCCAATTCTCTGTATCGTTTTTTTACTTGAGCAAAATCTGAATCTTTTGGAAGATTTAACACTGCATAACATTCGTCTAGATTAACTGAATCATCTAAAAGATCATCAAATGTGTCATACCATTTATTCCAATCATCTTCATGCCAATCTCTTCCTGTATAATTTTTGTAATTTTGTTTTGCTTTTTCATAATTTTCTCTTGCTTGTTTTTCTTTTTTACTTTCCTCATACCATTGTCCGGTCCTACCTTGTTCCCACAATTTTTCTTCTTCTTCTTCAAACTCTTCTTCTATCTCTTCAATTCTCTCATCATAATTATCATCTATTTCCTCAATCCTTTCCTCAATCCTTTCTTGTTGTGATTCACTATTTGTATCCCAAAATTTATCCCAAAGTTTTTCTGTTGCCTTATCTTTCTCATCATACAAATCCCTGGTTGCCTCATCTTTTCTCTCATCAATATCACTCTGAATTTTCCAAAATTCCTCTTCTGTAAAGGTCCATTTTGCTCGTTTTTTCCAGTTTTTCCTCCAATCTTGCTTTATTCCCTCAAATCTTTCTTTACGTCTACGCTCCTGTTTTTCACGCTTGAATTGTTCCTCTTGACGTCTACGCTCCTCTTGACGTCTACGCTCCTTTTCCTGCCTATTTCTCTCCTCTCGACGTCTATTTTGTTCGCAAAATTGGGCGTGTTTATCACAACTATTCTTTCTATGGAACTTTTTATCACAACCCAGGCACTTCCATTTCTTTTCAGGCCAAAACATCCAGGCAAGAAAAATTATTCCTCCAACTAGTATGACTGGCCAAAAGAAAAACAGAATCATCACTGCAACTCCTAGTAATATCATATTTTCCACCACTCTTTTCTATCTAGATCATTCCATTCTTCAAAGGTGTGGGCAGTGTTGGTATCCTTAACTTTCTTTTCCCCCTGTCTTGTTTTTCTTTTTCTTTTAGATTGTTCTGGTGGTGCAAAACTTGCCATCATTGTAGATAATTGCTGCATGAACTTTGGTAATCCTTGTAAAACTTTTTGAAATTTTGTTGTGGCACCACTAATTTGTTTTTTTCTCACTGCACGTTTTTGTGCTTTCTCATCAATCCAATATTCAAATGTCTTGAATAGATCATGACCATATTTGGTCTGCATACAAACATTTTCTTTCTTTTCAAAACTGTAGACAATTTCAACCCATTTTCTTTTGACTGCAAGATTCATGAAATCATCTGTACTGATCCACTTTTCTTCATTGAGATTTTCCCAACCAACAAGATCACACCATTTTCCATAAGTTTTCATACCAAGTTTAGTTGGTTTCCAAGTCTCAGTTTTTCCGATATAGACCTGTCCCATGTAACGTCGTCGGTCTAATTCTCTTTGCATTTTGTTGTAGTCTATTGGAATATTCATTTATCAAAACATCCTGGTGTCATAATCTTCTTTAAAAAAATAGAAATGGTGGAGACACCATTACCTATAAGATCTGCTTGCAATTTTCGTCTCCCAAATCTCTTCGGCAGTTGTGGCAAACCGGAAAATCAATTTGTATCAGTCTTTGTGCATTACACAAAGCACACTCTGTTACATACATCCAATCTTCAAATTTGTCAGAAGTAACTCCATTTGATTTTTTACTGATTGGTTGATTTCCGCGTATGCTTTCCAATACTTTACGTCTTGCAAGAATTCGTTCTCTAATGACTGTCAAATCATATGTTGGAACTAATTCCTGGGCTTGCTTTTGGTGTGTCTTCCATTGCAGTTCAGAATGAACTGTTTCATCTTCTCTACATATTGTACATTGACTCATTTTATCACCAAAGTAATTACGGAATAACCATTATTATTATTCATGACTATAGTATGGATACTATTCATACTGTTAGTGGGTCATCTCCCAAATCGTCTCTCCATCTTTTTTCTGTATTTCTCAAGACCTGTCTAATCCCTGGATCACGTTCAGCCAATTGTTCAAAACAGATGTTTATGCTCTTTCCAAGATGTTTTAGGCACGCCAACACATCTTGGTTTGTAAAATTATTGACCAGTGCGTTTGCTGTATTTTCAGCAATTTTCTCATCACCAAACATGTATGAATAAAACAAGGTCGTTGCATAGAATGGATGCAGTTTGCCTGCCCAATACCTCTGAACACAGCAGGCACAATGATGTAACGTAGATTCATCATTTTCAATGTATTCTTCGGTTGGATCACATGTTTCTGCTAGTGCCTTTATGGTATCTGAATTTGGTATACGTTCATCATATATTTTGGAATATCTAACTGTGGTAGCATCATTGAACCTGGATTTTCTCCTGTCACAATCTGGACATTTTATTGTTGTATTCATCTCATCTCCTCCCGAGTATCTTTTCCTAAATGATCAATCGGAGTGTCAAAATCATCCTTGTCAGAAACATCTGAACCTGGACGAATGTTCACATTGTTGATGTTGTATGTATTGTCTGTATACTGAGAAAATCTGAAATTCTTTCTAATATCATCATAAAAGTAAATTACAAGCATTATGATTCCTACAGGAGTTCCAAATCCTGAGCAGACAAAAAATATTCCAATGAATAGCCACCATCTACTTGCCAAAGATATCCTCCAAAATTTTCTTTGGTTTCACAATTCCTGAACATACAAGAAATACACTTAGTATGAGCCACTTGTTATGCAATTGGCTCTCCTTGTTTTCTATAATCTTGATATGCTGATGCCATTAGATCTTTTATTTCTGGATTTTCTTCACAAATTCCCTGGAACATCTGTACAATATTTACACAGATATAATTGATAAAATCAAAAACATCACTTTTTGATAATTCATCTACTTGTTGAGCAACTGCATGTTTAGTTTCTTCGTCTTCTCTCAATAATGCAAAAAAATACTGAGTTCCAAGTATCATTGGAATCTTGTTTGGCTCTAACTCGTTCATTTTAACTCTCCTTGTAAAATAAAACCATTAGATTTTGGATGGATTGTCTTTATCTTTTCTTTTTTGCAAAGACGAATTAATCCTCCATCCTTGGTGCATACTTGCCAGTCAAGTTTGACTCCAAGTGCAAGTAGAGTAGAATCTGCACTGTGAGATTCGCCAGGATACTTGAATCTCATGGAGTATTCCATTTGTTCGATAGGCTTGGTGGTTCGAATGATATGGACTTTTTGGCCAAAAACTCTCGAAAGTACATCTTTGACTGTGTTTATTTTCCATCCAGTTACTTTCTGAACTTCATACAAACATTTGTCGACTACGACTGGCCTGGTTGTACCATCAAAGAGTTTGAACAGGTTATTTTGAAACTCTGGATCTTGCAACATCTCAATTATCACGCAAGAATCAATGAGAATTCTCTTACAAGATGTGTCTTTGATTGGTACTGGCTCGATTCTTAGCTTTTGTGCCTCTAAAACACTGAATCGAGCCATATGTTGTACCACCATACGGGTATTACGCAATAACCACTATTATCAGACTTGACAACAGTATGCATACTATCCATACTTTTAAAAAAAAATAGTTAGGCCTGAACCTTACACTTGTTACAGAGCCATGGTCCAAGTCCATCTCCATCAGGCATGGATTCTTTGCATTTTGCACATATTCTTTTTGACATATCAGATATGTCCAGGAATAAAGTCTTAAATCACAATAACATAGTATACATACAATTCATACTATGACAAGCAAACTAAAACTTCGTGTGCATATCGCTCCTGTAGGATTTGAAATTGATAGAATTATTATTCCTGCAAAAAAAATGAGAGCAGACAAGGTTTGGTTAATTTCACATTCCAATCTTTCTGAAGATAAGGCGCGTCCATTTCTAGACAAAATAAAAAAAACACTAGAAAAAAATAACATTGAGGTAAAAGAAACCACTGCAAACAGATACCGTCTGTTTGATATTGTTCGTGTGGTAAAAGAAATAATCATTGCAGAAGAGCAACATGACATATATCTCAATGTAGCAAGTGGATCTAAAATTCATGCAGTAGGATTAATGATGGCAACAATGATCTTTGATAATCGAGAAAATCTTAATCCATTTTATGCCCAGGCAAAAGATTATCACCATACCAAAGTATCTGAGCCACAAACTACGGGAATTGAAGAAATTCATGATTTACCGACATATCAAATACAAACACCACCACAAAAACAGCTAGAAGTACTAAAAATTCTAGTTGATAATAAAGGAAAGATGAAAAAAAAAGAGATGGCAGAAAAGGCCGAAGAATTGGAATTAATTATAGTTAATGCCCAAACCGGAAATCATTCTCAAGCAAGATTTGCCAGTTTAGACAAAAATATTATTGCTCCACTTGAAAATGAATGGAGATATGTAAGAACTGAAAAAGTTGGTAGAAATAGATGGATTCATCTTACCGATGAAGGAAAATGGGCATCAGAGTTCTTAATTTAATTTCAAAACCTTTCTCATAATTTTGACATTATTGGCAATTGTACTTAATGAGACGCCAGAACACTCTGAGGCTTCATTTTGTGTTAATCCTTTCACAGACAGGTATACTGCAGCTGCTGCTATGCCTGAAGGATTTCTACCGCTTGATTCTGATAACTTTGAAAATCTTTCAATTATTTTTCCTGCTTTGATTTGTGCCTTTAGTTGGTCCTCTTGTTTCACACTCATTCCTGTAATCATTTTTTGCAGCTTTAATTTTGGATCATCTGGTTTTGGCTCTAATTCTGGAAATTCCCTTAGCATAAATCGATAAATCATTCTGACCCGCTTTTCATAGACATTTTGAGATTTTGCTATTTGACGAATCTCTTTTGAGATGTTTATCTCTCTACAGGCAGCATAAAATGCAGCACAAGTTTTGGCAATAGTCTCTTTTGTTGCTAAAGATTTCCTCTTTTTTGATTTTTTTAAAATGAATAACGCTCTTTCTGAAACTGGATGAAACTCCTCATGGCCTGAAAATGAGAGAATTTTTTCTTCTAATTTTTTTAATGTAATGTTGATTTTGGCTGTATTTTGGTCAGTAGATTCTGCATATTTTCTCTTTTTTTGAATGGTTTGCTGCCGTCCGACGGCTGTTTTTCCTGAAGAATCCTTTGTGTTTGTTTTTGTTCCTAGCCTGTATCGAGATTTTCGTCCTTCTCCAATTTCTTCAGGCATTGAAGATGTCATTCCACATTTTTTACAAATTCTTTCTCTAATTGTGAGATCGTCCTGGAATTCTTTTGAATTACAGTTTGAACATTTGAAGGTCACCATCTTACTTCACTATCAATCCTAAATCTAATAATTTTTTTTTAACAGCGGTTGTTGTTTTTTCTAACTGAGTTGAACATCGTTTTAAAAACAATTCTGGTATTCTTACTATCCATTTTTTAATACCTTCTTCTGTAGCATTTGAAAAATTTGTTTGAATGTACAGTTTTCTCCATTCATAAAATGCATTTTTCAACCAATCAATATCTTCTTGTGACCATTCACGTCTAGTAGATTTTTTCATCTGAAACTTGTGTTTGATACTTCTACTAAGATTTAAGATATTCTTTCAATTTTAACATCAAAACCAGTGATCGTGATTTCTGGTTTTCTCATATTTTTCATTATAAGTTATACCTTCATAGTCTCGATCTTTAAAAATCACTTTTTTTAAATCTGCATGTCTTACTCCGCTTAATTTTGCTTCATACAAAATAGTACCATCTAAACTTGCACCATCCAAACTTGCACCTTCCAAATTTGCATAACTCATACGCGCACCATCCAAACTTGCACCATCCAAATTTGCATTAGACAAATTCGCATGTGTCAAATCTGCATCAGACAAATCGACACCATCCAAATTTGCACCTTGGAAATTGGCATCCTGACACAGTGCTTCGTGTAAATTTGCACCTTCCAAATTTGCATCAGATAATTCACAATTTTTAAGGCTACTAACAAAATATTTTCCAGCTTTTGTACCCTGATCTTCATCTGGGCCCCAAAGTTTTTCACTAAGATCTGTAAATCTCAAGTCTGCATTCATCATACTTGCACTCAGAAAATGTGCCCCCTTCAAATCTGCACCTTTCAAATCTGCATATGTTAAATCAACACGTTCAAACAAACATCTTCTATCTACTAGTTCTTCAATAGTTCTTCTATCTTTTGGAACATTATCTTTTTCAAATAATTTTTCCCCCATATGCCATACTCCCCCATAATTATTTTTTTTCCTAAATAATCTCATACCAAATTTTGTTTTTCTAGCATAAATGTTTGAAGATATTCATAGATGTGATATTTCTTTTACTTATAGGAATAAAGCTCACTCATTTTAAAATCTCATCTTTGAAAACCATCTTCTAATTGTATATTTTCTAACAAATGCTACTAGCGTAAAGATTGCAGTAATCTGTAAAAACCCCATTATTTCCTGATTGGCAATATCTTCTGTAAACATGGGCAATATGAAAAAATTAATCGGTAAATACATCACAAATCCAATTACAATATCCGTTATACTTTCAATGATTGATTTTTTCTTTGAATCCTGATCTGAATTTACAAGCTCACTGTCATCTAAACCTAAATTCCTTTTCCACTGTAATTTCATCTTAAACTAATTAGATGACAAATGAACTTAAAGAACTAGCAACTAGTATGCATACCATAGATACTATTTATTATTAAATATCAGATTCCTTGCAATCTTCACTATTGAAAATTATATTCTCTTCATCTTTGTCATGTTCTAAATCATTTAAAAAAACTGATTTTGATTGTTCTCTACCTTCTCTATCTTCTTTTGAATATGTAATGATTAATTCATACATTGCACGTGTTAGTGCAACATAGTAAAGTCTACGTTCTTCTTTTTTATGAATTTCTTCTTCAATATCGTGATTATTAGAACACAAAACATTTTTTCCACCGTATGTAATATCATTTCCACATTTTGGACATTTGTCTAATTGATAACGTAAATATTCTGGTGGTACTCTTAACTCTCTTTCTTTATAGCTTAATGGAAATTGCCCTTGTTGTGATGCTATAACTATGACAAAAGGATATTCTTCCCCTTTTGCAGAATGTGAAGTTTTTATTTCAACGGCATTAATAATGTCTGAAAATTCCTCTTTCCTTATTTTTCCTGTAGTACTTACATATTTTATAAAATCTTTGATTTTAGCATTATTTCTCTTTTCTAGAAAATCATCCACCATATTGTAAAGAATTTTAAAAGAATCTTCATCATCTAGAAAAAATTTGAGTCTTTCAAGTAAATCTTTCAAGTCTGCATCTTCATCCAAATCATTCGTTCTGCTGAATTCTTTTAATTTGCCAGAAACTTTCTTTTCTTTGTACTCTATTGTGGTAAACTGTTTTGATCTACATGGAATACCTTGCCTAATCAAATACTCTCGAATATCCAATCTTATCTTATTTGTTCTTGCTAAAATTTTGAAATCAGAAAGTTTTGTAGTTGCCTGATTATATTCCACATCATTTTTTTTAGTTCTTTCATCATACTTATTCCCAAGTCTATTGACAATTTCATTTTTTACGAAATCATATTCACTTTTTGGAGTACAAAATTCATGAATGGATATTTTCTTTCCAGATTCATTTGTAGTTATTGAAATATCTGCATTCTTTTGATCTTTTTGTAATAATCTATTTGCGATATTGACAATTTTTTGTGTACTTCTATAATTGTGCCTGAGATATATCGTTTTATTTTTTTTATAATGTTTTTTGAATTCTGAAAAAATCTCTGCATTTGCACCTTGAAATGAATAAATAGATTGATTTCTATCTCCTACAACTGTTACATGTTCTGTAGGTGTATATTTTTTTACTAATTCAAATTGTAAATAATTATTATCTTGAAATTCATCAACTATGACATGATCATATTTTCCAATTTCTATTTTTAATTTGTCATTAATTAATACCTCATTAACTGCATCTTGTAAATAATCATCAAAATCTTTTTTAGAAATTTTATCCAAATGTTCATTATATTTTTTAAAATATTTATCAAGATCATTAAGTTTCTTCAAATAATCATTATTTTCTATCTCGTTAAAATTTCTCTGTAAATAATCAGCTAATTCATTTTCATCTCTATCTTCTCTTTTGAATGCTGAGACACCATCCATTAATTGTACAATTGATTCTTTATCAGTTCCAAATTCTTTTATATCAAATGTTTGAAAATTATTTTTAAAAATTGTTTCCCATTCTTTCATATCATCAGTGAATTCATCTTCTTGATCATTATCATTATTTTTTTTAGTATTGAAAGTTTCATTTGAATGTAAATTTAATAGATTATAGCATAAGGAATGATAAGTTCTAATTTGTTTTTTAGGGAAATTAACATTATTTTTTTTTAAATCCTCATCATTTTCTAATCTTTTTTGCATGGCTTCACATCCTGCTTTTGTAAATGTCAGACAAAGTATTCTATCCGGATCAATATTTTGTTCAAGTATCAAATCTTTTACTCGTTCTGCAACTACTCTAGTCTTTCCTGAACCTGGTCCTGCCCTTACAATTAGTGGTTTTGTATATGGATATTGAGCTGCTTCAATTTGTTCTGCATCTAATGGAGTTGATGTAAAAAACTTCCTGGATTTTTTATCAAATAAATTTTTTAAGAAACCACGTTCATACAAAAAAGCGATTACTAGTATTGAAATAATAATTATTATTCCAACTGCTATGAAAATTTCTAAAATATTCACCTCTTTGCAAGGAATTCTTTAGATTTATGCATGATCTATGCTCAGAATGGTATGTCCGACCTCTTTTTATCTAATTACTCCTAAAATCATCCATTGACTAGTCTCACATTTCATGGAGGTGTAAATGAAATTGGAGGAAACAAAATTCTCCTGGAAGACAAAGACACCAAAGTATTCCTAGACTTTGGTATGAGTTTTGGAAAAAGAGGCGCCTACTTTGATGAGTTTATGAGTCCTAGAATAGCTACTGGACTGAAAGATTTCATAGAGATGGGATTAATTCCAAATTTACAAAATGTTTACAGAACAGATTTACTAAAAATGATGGATAGAACTGATACTGAAACTGATATTGATGGAGTATTGTTAACACACGCACATGCAGATCATGCTGATTACATTTCATTTCTGAATGAAAACATTCCTGTATACATGGGTGATACCTGTAAACTAATTTTAGAAGCAATACAAATGAGAAGTGCTTCAAAATTTGAGCGTGAAATCTTATCATTCAAGCCACGCCCAACAGATAGAAAAGCCGAACCAATAGAAAGAGACATTCAAACTTTTAGAACCGGTGATAAATTTACAATTGGCTCTCTAGAGATTGAACCAATTCATGTAGACCATTCAGTTCCTGGTGCATATGGATTCATAATTTACACATCTTCAGGACCAATCGTATACACTGGTGATATACGAATGCATGGAACAAATCCAAAAATGACTGATGATTTTGTCAAAAAAGCAGTAGATGTAAAACCAATTGCATTAATTGCTGAAGGAACTAGAATTACTGATTTACAAAGTGATGAATCTGAACAAAAAGTTTTTGATGAATGTAATGCACATGTATCAAATACTGATAAACTTGCAATAGCAGATTTTAATTTCAAAGATATGGATCGTCTAAGAACTTTTTACAATATTGCAAAACAAAATAATAGAAAATTTGTTGTTAATGTTAATGATGTACCGTTCTTAGAACATTTAGCAAAAGATCCACAACTTAATGTCCCATTACCTAATGATGAGCACATACAAATTTTCTCACCTGAAAAATCTACTAGAAGAAAGTTTGAAAAAGAATATCTGGAATACGACAATGTAATTACCGCACAAGATTTAGCAAAACAACAAGGTCAATCATTATGTGCATTTTCTTTTTGGCATTTTGGGGCATTAATTGATACAAAGCCAACTTCTGGTTCTCTATACATCCATTCAGCAAGTGAGCCATTCAATGATGAAGGCATATCTGATAAAAAACGAATTAATTTGTGGCTGGAACATTTTGGATTGAATCGTGTTCAAAGTCATTGTTCTGGACACTCTAAAGGTCAGGACTTGTTAGATGTCGTTAAGGAAATTGATTCAGATATGCTATTTCCTATTCATACAGTTCATCCAGAATCCTACAAAAATGTCACAGATAAGATGACTATTGTTCTAGAATCCAAGAAATACAATTTGTAAAGATCATATTTTTAACACAATTACTCCGCGATCAGCCTTGAGTTCAGATTTATCCAAACCAGAAAATTTTCAATATGAAATTCGTGAAAAACTAATTCAAGAAATTGAAGCTGATCTAATAGGTCCTAGATTTGGAGATACTTCCGAAAAAAGAGAACATGAAATATTGCCCGGGAATAGACGTCCTCATGATGAATACTTTGCTGGTGTATTATTTCCAGGAAACTGGGTAGTTGCAGATGAAGAAATAGAAAAAGAGGCTGGTGGTGATTCAAACGATGAAGATAATGTTGATTCAAACATTGCAGCTGATAAACTCTTCAAACCATCCTCATTTGGTTTAACATGTAGGTTAACTCCTGCAACAAAAGAAATCAATGTTGTAATTAAATATGGAATGTATCAATCTTTTAAAAATAAAGAAGAAAGAAAATATTTTAAAAGAACACCAAAATCTGAAACCTTTACAATACAAATTAAACCAACAAAGGAAGTTGAAATTAAATTCAAAAATAATCCAAAGTTTTGTATAAATTATACAATATTACAAGATTCTGAACAAATCATACTTGATTTCTATGTAATAAATAAAACTGAACGGAAAGAAAATGGACCAAGAAATCCTATAACTGACTTTATTTTCCAACCAAAAATTTCTCTTGAATCATTGAATGGTCAATTAAGTTTTATGTCAATTACTGATGGATTACGAAAAGATTACAATCCTCCAAGTGATAAACACTTGGATATTTTATTTAGAGATAAAGTTTCATTTGGTAAAGGCCATTTATGTGCAGTAGTTTGGAATAGAAATAACATTAAAGATCGATGTATAGATAAAATTAGTACATCGTTTGTTCCTCAAGATGAAATTGATTTTATCGAACCTAATAAAATCAAAGAATTAAAATCTTCACTTGACATGTATAAACTTGGAACTTGTAATGTACAAGAACTAAAAGATATGTTGTTTCAAATAATTAACAAGTATCAATTATGGATTGAAGAAACTAAACAAAACATTTCATCTTCAAAAGATCTTGATGATGGTCAACGTAAAATAGTATTAGGCGAAATAGTTAAAGCTCAAATAGCAATTACACGCATGAATGATGCAATTGATTTATTGGAACGAGATCTGAATGCGTTTGATGCATTTCAATTTGCAAACAAAGCAATTGCATGGCAACAAGTACATGGTAAATGGGCAGCATCAAATACAGAAAAAGGTGACATTGAAGGTACAGATCCAATACTAAACCCAGAACCAATTTTTGATGATGTAAAACCAGAATGGAGATTATTTCAAATTGCATTCATTTTGATGAATCTAGAATCAATCGTAAATCCTAAATCTGAGCATCGAAATGATGTTGATTTATTGTGGTTCCCAACTGGTGGTGGAAAAACTGAAGCATATCTTGGTTTGATTGCATTTACTATAGCATACAGAAGATTGAGAGGAAGAAATGAACAGGGTCAACATACCTACGAGTCATACGGCACTGCAGTTTTGATGAGATATACACTTCGTCTATTAACCATCCAGCAATTTCAAAGAGCAGCTACTTTGATGTGTGCATGTGAAGAATTGCGAATCGAGGATAAATCAAAGTGGGGAGGAATTCCATTTCAAGTTGGTCTATGGGTTGGTGGTTCTGTTACACCAAATAGCAGAGATGAGGCTGAGAAAAAAAAATGGGAAATTCGTGGAGATAAGCTTGAAGAAATTCAAAACAATAATCCGTACATTTTGATTAATTGTCCATGGTGTGGTAAAAAACTTCGTGCATCTAGTGGTGATAAATGCGGTGAACCAACTCAATGGAGATTATTTTGTCCACGAAATGACTGTACATTTTCTAAACATCTAGATTCTTCACCTGATATAGCAATTCCAGTTGTTTTAGTTGATGAAGATATCTATCATAGATGTCCATCATTAATCATTTCTACTGTAGATAAATTTGCACAAATTGCATTAAATCCAAAAGTTAGAGCACTTTTTGGTAAAGTTGACACACATTGTGATTATTGTGGCTTTATAGATAGTGGTACAGAAAATCATGCATCATCTCACAAAAATGTAGGAGGAAAAAAAGCTGAAGAGTATATTGACAAGAACATAACAGTTCTTCCGCCTGAACTAATTGTTCAAGATGAATTGCATTTAATTTCTGGTCCTCTAGGAACCTTAACTGGATTATATGAAACTGCATTAGAATATCTCTGTTCAAATAATGATGTAAAACCAAAAATTATTGCATCAACTGCAACAACACGTGCTGCTGATGATCAAATAACAAAATTGTTCAATCGTGACCTCACAAGAATTTTCCCTCCTCAAATTGAAAAATTTGGAGAGACATTTTTTTCACGAATTAATCCTGAAAAATCAGGAA
>JAOMEP010000016.1 GCA_028345965.1 Candidatus Nitrosopelagicus sp. | reverse complement strand
ATTTGTATGAAATGGCTGCGTGCTTTGCAGTTAGTTTATCAAAAACTTCTGCCAGGAGACTTGCCCATTCTTGTTCTTCTGTCATAATGGACTTAGAAATGTAATGATATTAAAGCCTAGTGCCCTATGGTGAGTCTAGTGCCTAATATTTACCACTAGAAATGAAATAATGATAATACTTACCACTATACATACCCTAGTGCATAACCCATAAATACAATAAATTCAAAAAACTGTTTAATGAGCACTACACAATCACTTCCAAGTAAGATCGCATTGATGAAGGGCGGAATCGGAGCAGGCCTAATGGGTGGCTTTGCATTATTCTCATCATTCTTTGCAATCGATCAAATGTTAGATATCCCACCCGGAACATTCTACAAAACTATCGGTATTACAATGGGCGTAGATGAAGGATTAGCAATCGCAATGGGCTTTATGGCTCACATGGGCGTTGCAGCATTGATTGGGGCTATGTACTTTTTGGCTTCAAACATTTGGAGATTCTTCAGATTGGTAACCGTCCCAAAAGCAATAATTACTGGTGTTTGGACTGGGCTAATTGTTTTCACAATAGCATTCTTGCCAATTCACATGTTCGTAATGACTCCGATGATGGAGGTAGAATTGATAATTACTGACGTATCTCAATTTGACTTGGATCAACAACAAGCATTAGCAACTTTGTTGTATGAAAGCGACAAAATTTACATCAATGCATTGATTCTCCATGTAATATATGGAGGAATCGCAGGATTCATTGGAGGTTGCATAATGCATGACGACTACAAAGGAGTGAAAAGGATTGCAGGATTCTGGTAACGATAACGAGAGAAGTCAAAAACTTGAAGGCATGTATAATGCTTTCATGCAAGACGTCTCAAAGTTATTTCCAAAGACCGATTCAAACCTACTACTCAGTGTAATGGCTTTGGAAAGAAAATTCCCCGATATGATGCCACATGTGCATCTAGAGGTAATCTTCCCAAAGGGTACAAACGTCGATTTGCCAAAATACGAGATTACTGAAAAGTATCACGTTCAAGCAGCAACTCACAGATGGGACAAGAATATACTTGTTGTAACTGGAATGATGAATGTAAACACTATTGCAGAGATTGCAGACCATAAAACTGTGGAAAAGATAACTGGCACAGCTAACGCAGCCTTTTATTAAAATCCCTTTTTTCTATTTATTTTATTTTCAATTACCATTATATTTGATCATTTTTGGCAAACTTTATGGCTCAAAAAAATGAATTGGATACTCTAATTAAAAAAATTGGCAAACTGCACAAAAAGATTCGTTTTGTTGCAATTATTCATAAAAATGGAAAAATATTAAAAACCGAAATGCGAGATGAAGTTCCGTCATTACTTAAGACAAAAAATGAAGAAAAATTCTGTCAGGATGTAACTGTACGTAGAAAGATGAGAGAGGAGTTTGATAAATCACTAGGTAAAGTGCGATTTGTAAATGTTGAACGTGAGAACATATCCCAAATAGTTATGTATGCAAAAACAAAATCTCTGTTTGTTACAGTAGAGCCTGAAATTTCCATCACTGATAAAACTAAAATCATCTCCCAAATTAAAAAACTCACTGCTAATTTGAAATGAAAATTTTAATTGATGAAATGGATGATGGCATGGATGATCGTCTAATCCAGCTTGGATATGATGCGTATAGTGTAAAAAAACTCCGAGTTGAGGGTAAGAAACTCCATACTGATTATTCAGTTATTAATTATGCAAAAGAAAATGGAATGATTTTGATTACTCGAGATACTGAAAGTGGTCAAGCATGTGAAGAAAATGGCTTACCCTGTATACTGTTGGACAATAATGAAATTTTTAAAATTGTCACTGAAAAATTAAAAAATTTCTAACTAAACTATTATTCGACCTCTTTGGACTGAATATATGAAAACCTGTGACAGTCGTGGCACCTCCTACATGAATGGAAATTCATATGAAGACTGTAAAAAAATAGCCGAAGATATTAACACAAAATTAAAGCCGGTCATAACTGATAATGATTCTATGTCTTGGACACAATTATCTGAGGAAGTGGATCATGATGAACTTGTATACAAATTAGTTCTAAAATATTTGCGTCGAGATGGATTTGATATTGGAAATATTGATAATCCTCAAATCACTCTAAAATCTAACTAATATTATTTTGAGATTTCAGTATTCTTCTAGATATAATAAATGGCGTTAAAATCAATACTGGCACTGTGATTACAATGAATAGAGTTTGTAGTTCTGTAATTGCAATTGTAAATGTAACGGCACTTGTCGCACCGATAAATAATGATAAAAACGATCCAACACATGTGGGGCATGCTATGAATAATCCTGTTGCTGCACCTATGCTTCCCAGACCTCCTGTCTTTTTTGCAATTGAAATTGCATTAACTGCTAATGCGGTATTCACTGCAACAAGATATGATACTATAATCTGCAATAGTAGATTAATCGGAACAATGTTTATTCCAACATGCTCTGTTAGGTATGCAACAAATTTTGGCATATATCCTGGAGGTCCACAACATGGTGTTACATGTGCTGAAGGGACATCTGCACCATAATGATATGAAAATACGACCTCTGGCTGATACACCAAAATTCCTGAAGTCATTGAAAAAAATACTCCGTAAATGATGAATGTCACGATGAATGTTTTTTTGGCTTTACTTCCAAGTGTATTATTACAAATCATGGATAATGCTGTTGTATTTCCTGTTGCTGCAACTCTTTTTTGAAATTTGCGAAGTCCTACTCCAATCATCCCAACCGAAATTGCAAATAGTACATAAAATGCTACTCCTAATCTTTGAATTGATTGAACTGCATCTGGTGTAATTTCTTGATATTCAAATCTAACATAGATCAAAAATAAAATTCCAATTGAGATGAATCCTAAAATGATTAATTTTTTATCATTTTGACCACCTTTGGTAGTCTCTGTTTTCATGTGAGATCTTTCACTTAGTTCATTATATTTTTAACATATGTCATGCAAGAAACTCTAAGAATGGAAATCAATGAAGTTCAAGATCCAGATTATGAAGTAGTCACAATCAGTAATTTAGGTTTTGTAGATCCATACGGAAATGAAGGTCTGGTAATTTTACACTCGGATGATAAACGAGAATTTCACATGCGTGCATTTTCTGGTGAGGTATCTAGACATATCGCAAGCTTTCTTGACGGTGATCACGATACTGTTCCAACAATTTACAAAATGCTTGAAGACATTTGTGAAGCAAATGAGCTATTATTAGTTAAAGTCAAAATTTATGAAAGCGGGGATGCCTTACGTGCGAATCTCTATTTGACTGGAAAAAAGGACCTTGTTTTACGAAATTACCGTGCATCTGATGCTGTTGCACTAGCAGTATATTATCAAATTCCTATTCTAGTAAGAACTAATATGCTCAAAAGTCCAATCGAAGAGACTACGTAACAATTTCTTTTATTTTATCTTCTTCTATTGCTCGTTTAATTTCCATTGCTATACGTCGACCAATTCCAAATGTTGTACCATATTGGTATTTAGTATATGGACTAGTTGTTGCAACAATTGGGTTACCTGGTACTCGAAGTGATACATCGTATACAATCATCTCCAAGTCTTTTGTGATAACACTTTGAAGTGAAAATGGACCAATAATTCCTGGGGCATATTCTTTCTTAACTGCTCTGACAAATTTATCTCCCATTTTGAAGACTTTTTCTAACAATGACTCTCTAATACTTGCAGGTGTATGTCCAACTTCTATATTTTGTAATGGTATGTCCATCTCTAATTGTTGTTTTGCAGGAAGTGCGTTGTAATCGTGAATGTTGGTTTGCAATCTTCTTTCTATGCCTATGAAGTCAACTTGATCAGAAATTGGCGTGTGGAAGAAGTTAAAATTCAGATAAGTTCCAATGGCCAATTCTTCTATACTTGCTTTTTCTAAATCTTTTCTAGCAATCAATCCCTTCTTGATTTTTTCTTCAGATTTTTCTTTATAATCTGCATATGATGTAACTGTGAAAAATGCACGTTCTAATTTTCTATCTTTTTCCATTACTTTGACAATTGCAGGTTTATTGATGGATTTTGGATTCTCAAAAATCTTTGGATACTTGACACCTGCTTTTTTTAATAAATAATATTGATTTCTTTTATTTTCTCTTTCTTCAGCTTGGAAGAGCTTTCTATTTCCAAAGATTGGAACTTTTAATTTATTTTCTAATATTTCATATCCAAGATATGCTGTTAGTGAACGATGTGGAACAATAATTGTGTTATTCTCTCTCATTATTTTTTGATTTGCTGGACTTGCCATATCCTTGAATTTTTTAACAATCTTTATTTCATCTGCAATTCGATTAAATCTTTGATAAGGCACCTCTCTTCCTTTTTGACAATAAACTACTGTTTCAAAGTCTTCGTCTTTTGCACCGTCCATTATCTCTAATGCTGAGTGACTTCCTAAAACTCCGATTTTTGGATCTGTGTATTCAGATGCAATCTTTTGCATCTCAGATCTTTTAATCATAACACACTGAATAATATTGTAAAATTAAATGCTTCTTTAGAACAGTTTTCTACTTGTAATTTTCTAATTATAATATGAGCGTTGAAATGGTTCTAGTTGGAATGATTCTCTTTGGTGGAATGATTGCAGCTGGTGTCAAAGTCTGGTTAAACAGACGAAAAGAATCTGAGCAATTAGATGAACCTCAAGCGTAAATTCTCATATTCAGTTATATTTTGTAAAATATGATTCAACAAGTACATGAAACTTGTAATTGGGATAACTGGAAGTACCGGAGTAATCTATGGCATTCGTTTACTTGAGGTTCTAAAGGAAAAAGGAATCGAGACAAATCTCGTAATGTCTGAATGGGCAAAAAAATGTGTTCCAATGGAGACAAAACATGACATTGCATATGTTGAATCACTTGCTACCGAAGTAACTGATGAAAACAATATGGCTGCAAATGTTTCAAGTGGAACTCATAAAACTGATGGAATGATTGTGATTCCTTGTACCATGAAAACACTTTCAAGTATTGCAAATGGTTATGATGAAACTCTAGTTGCTCGTGCAGCTGGTGTAACCCTAAAAGAGGTTAGAAAATTAATTCTGGTTGCAAGAGAAACTCCACTAACTGCCATAAATCTAGAAAATATGTTAAAACTTGCTAGACTCGATGTTGTGATTATGCCTCCTGTAACTGAATTTTATACAAATCCCACATCAATTGATGCAATGATTGACCATATTGTTGGCAAATGTCTTGATCAATTTGATATTGATCATGATTTGTTTACCAGATGGGGAAGTAAATAACCCAAAAAAATTTACGCTAGTTTTATTTTGAGAATTCATGTTAGAGATATCATTTGAAAGAGAAATTAATGGAGATCTTGAGAAAACATTTGATATAATTACAAATTTTGAGAATTTTCAAAAATTATTTCCAGATTTTTACCCTTCAATTTTAATAAAATCTGTACGAGACGAAAGCTCTCTTGTGGCAGAACATCTCAAACTTCATGATACTGAATTCATTATTATGTCTAAACATTTTACATCAAAACCTCATTCACATCAAATGCGTGTTATTGGGGGTGATATCAAAGGAAGTAGTATTAATGAAATTTTTAGTTTTGATAATGGTAAAACTGTACTCAAAGTTAATGCTGAATTGAATGTAAAATCATCTAGATTTTCTAAGAAAAATCCGTATGAAGAATCTTTGAAAAATTTGTATGATACAATGATAATAGAAGTAGAAAAATCTTAGTCTTTATTTTCTTTGATATCTTTTAGTTCTTTATCGGCTTCAATCTCTCCTTTCTTGTATTCTCCTTTAGCTTTACCGAATGTTTTTGCTAGTTCAGGAATCTTTTTTGCTCCAAATAGTAATACTCCTGCAGCCACAATTACAATTATCCATTCGCTTCCTCCTGGTATAAAATTGAATAAGCTCTCAATCATGATTCATCTAGTGATAAATTCTCATTTAAGTCTTGTCTGAGAATTACATAAGCATTTCTTAATTCACATTTTAGGCTCATTTCTACAAAAAATAGAATATAAAATTAGAAAAAACTCATTTAATTTTCACTAATTAAAAAAAAGATACAAAAAGGATCATCCTTAATTCATACAATTTCCTTAATGGTTTACGAAAAATATAGTGGTTGGCGCAGTTTTAGTAATTTTTGCTATTGGGCTTTCCACACTTCCTGCTTCCTTTTCAGATGAAACAATTCTTGTAAATCAACAAATCAAAATTCCAGTGGATTTTGCAAACACAAAGTCTGAATCTCAACCCTTTGCATACATTGTTCAGATAACTAACGATATTGGGCAGGTAATATCTGTCTCCTACATTACAGGCTCACTTGGTGCAGGTCAATCTCTAGAACAAACTTTATCGTACATTCCATATGAGGCTGGAAATTACAAGGTAGAAAAATTCCTCTGGTCTGATCTAAACACTCCTACAGTATTAACGACTGCACCAGTATCAAACACAATTACAGTTGTCCAATCTTCTGAACAACAAATACAACAACCTGCACAACAAACTGTTCAGACTCAACTTTCAGCTGCCACTTCTAAATCATCATACAATGCTGGAGAGACGATAATCATCTCTGGTACTGCATCAAGTGAAAGTAATTCTGCAATTGAAATTAGAGTTTACAACCAGTCTGGAAATTTGATTACAGTTAGTCAAACTTATCCAAATTCATACGGAGTATACTCTCAAACAATACAAATATCTGAAGGTGGAGCATGGTCTGATGCTGGAATTTATCAAATTCAAGTAGATCATGGAGAGCAAAAAGTTGGTCAAGTGTTTAATTTTTCAGGTATTGTACAAGTAGCGCCCCCAGCACCTCCACCACCAACACCTGTTGTTTCATCATCTGGAATGAATGCAACAGTAGAGAACGCAATGGGTTCTTCAACACCGGGATGTGACCCAGATTGTTTCATCCCAGCTACAATTAAGATTGGTGTTGGTGGAATGGTTACATTTGCTAACAATGATTCTGCAGCACACACATCTACAGCTGGTACTCCAGCTGATGGTCCAAGCGGTGTATGGGATAGTTCTCTAGTAATGATGGGTTCATCATACACAACTCCGGCACTTGCAGCAGGTGAATATCCATACTTATGCATGGTACATCCATGGATGGAAGGATTGGTAATTGTAGAGTAATCGTAATGAACGAAATTCAATAGTTTGTATTTTGTAGACTTTTTTCGTTAATCGATGCTTTTGTCACAGACTATGGCTTGAGGGTCTTTCTTTCTTGTCTCTCAGCTACAATCATGCCTGCAAAATATAATGCAATCATTGGTAATGACACAAACCACATTGTTACGCCACTTCCATCTGGTGTGATTACCGCACCAAATACAATTATGGCAATTATTGCATATCTCAAATTTCGTCTCCAAAATTTGACATCTACTAATCCTGATAGACTAATCGCATACATTATGAGTGGTAGCTGAAATGATATTCCAAATGCCAACAAGAACTGTAAAACAAATGTTACAAAGTCCATTATATTCAAAAATGTAACTAATCCTGCAGATTCTCCATACCTGTAAAGAAAATCTAAAATAAATGGAATTACTGCTGCATACGAAAATGTACAACCTGTAATGAATAATCCAACGGCGGGTAATGTGATGGAACGACCTACGTTAATTTCTCTCTCTTTTAATGCAGGTCTCAAAAATGATATGAATTCTCTGACAATGATTGGTATACTTACAACAATTCCAATTAATGCGGCGATGTACACTTGAGAGAAAAATGCCTGTCCTGGTGCAGTTTGGATTAATTGAACCCCTTCTGGCACTAATTCTCCTTTCATTACATTTGTGAATTGTGCTGCAATATTGTTTAGCGGTTCTGGGTATGGATAATACAATGTAATTCCCATTACATCAAAAGGTGTTGCATGAAATGTTAGAATGAATACTGTAATTACTAAAATTGAAATTATAGACCGAATTACTCTTTTTCTTAATTCTTCAATGTGTACGTTTATCCCGCTAATCTCTGACATTCAAATTTCTTAATGTCATGTCTTCAACAAAAATGTTTCAACTTTTCTAGGTAGGGATAGGGAGGAGTTTTGCTTCTGGATATCCCCATTCTTTCAATTTCTCTTGTGTTGTATCATGTAGCTCAATTGTTATTATTGGATTAATCGTAAATTCTTCTTTCAATTCTTTTGCTAATTTGGCAATATCTTTTGCAGCATAGATCTCTTTTGAATCAACCAAGAAAATTCTTTCACCTTTTTCATATTCATTTCCACCAAACTTCTTTTTGAGAGATTTTGTAATAGGTGGTAAATCATCTCTTTCAATATTATTGTAATAATATGTTATACCTTGTTTTGATTCATAATCATGCGGTGTTCCTGCTTTGTAAAGAAATACTCCAAAAAATATGGCATCTTCTTCTGGTTCTTTAGAACATTTGATATCCCAATTGAGAACTTTATCCTCATCGTGGTCTACTTTTTCCATCTCTTCTGGAGTTAATTTCCAATAACGAAATTTTGCCATATGACGCAATAATTTTGCCATTATAAAATCAATTGCATGTATTCTAGATCATTTTTTAAAAATTTGAGTTTATATTGTATATTCTAAAGTGTGACTTGGTAAGTTTCATCATAAATTATATTTCATAAAATACGTAGTCCATAACTTTGGATTTGAAATTTTATATCCTATGTCGTTTGTAAGTTTTGAGTTTTTATTCATGATTACTCTCTCCACAATACGGTTTTTTTGTAAAATCTTTAAACTAACTGAAATAGTTGATCCTGATTTTCTAACTTTTTTAGCAATTTCTGATGCATTGACACTTTGATTGGTTTTTGTTTTTTCCATTAGATATTTGAACACATCATTATTTGTTTTATTTCGTAATAATGTAATTACGATTCTATCTTTTTTTGGAATATTTCTCATAAAGTATTTTCCACGCATAACTCCTTCTTTTTCTATTTCTTCACTTTCTATCATTTTTATCAAGTAATGTGAAATTACTCCATTACTTAGTCCCGTATCTCGTACGATTTCATTATATGATATTCCTGGCATCTTTTGAATTAATTCGATAAGAATTTCTTTTCTCACAGTTTGAATGTTGATATTCTATTAATATTCGACAATAGTTCATTTGAAAACTGTACTAGTTTGAATTCTAAATTTCCTCTTTAGTATATATTCAAAAAATTATTTTTTTTTAATATGAGATCACTCTTGATAATATTCACATTTTTTCTAGTTTTCACTGTTAGTCTTACTCCTGCCGCAATGAGTGCGCCTGATTATCCTCCAACCCCTTCTGACTCTGAAGATACTAATCCTGGAAAAAACCCTGTAGATGAAATCAAAAAATCCACAAAAGATTCTAGTTATTATGGAACTGCAAAAAACGAGAGTGCTAGAACTCCATATGATAACTATAATGGTGGATTTAGTGGTACTGCTGAAGGAGAATCTATTAAAATGTGGTTTTGTGGAAATAATCCATTTGGTAACACATCTCAAGGTGCAGGTGCATATAGCTACCAGTTTGACGGAAGAAATTCCTTCAACGCAACAGCACCTGGTCTAATTGATCAAAATGAATTACGTCAATCTGTAATTCAAAAATGTATGAAGTCTGAAAAATATATTGATTGGCATACTACTGATACTGTTTACGTTGTAATTTATGCTCCTGGATTTAATGAAGATAAATTAAAGACTGATTATATTGGAAATAAACAATACAATGAAATTTTCTGTACATCTGATGCAAGTCCAACAGTTGGAATGTGGAGTAATGAAGGTGGTAGAGATGGTCCCGGATGGGGATATCAAGCATGGCTTGCGGATAGTGGGGGTATTGCTGAGCATACAAGATTTGTCAATGAATACAAACTAGGAGGTTCTAAATCTGGTGATGGATCATTCAGGGCAGACCGTTCTAATTGGGCTAGTGCATTCCATCCTGGAGGTTTTATGAAATGGTGGTCAAATGATACCGGCGAAGGACTTGCAGGTGTAAAAGGAATAAAAGAAATTGGTTCGGACACCGGTGTGTTTGCAGGTTCTGTATCTCTATCTGGAATAAAGCGTTTCATGGCACTTCCTGACAAATATTCTTACGGTGTAACTAATGGTGATTATAATAAACAGTTTACATCTGGTAGTGACCGTGGATTAACTACCGCTATAGGTAGCAAAATCTGTAGTATTCAAACTGACAGAACAGGTGCATTTACAATTGCATGGGAATATTCTGAAGACAAGTTTGTCAGTAAAACTGCTTATTACACAATGAAAGAAGGTGAAGTCAAATTCGGTGATGATATTGTTACCATGGATCAACAAGTTTCTGTTGTACTATCTGACAGAGATGTCTCAAGTCGTCCATGGGATTCTACTCCAATAGAAGTTCATGTTTGGTCGGATTCTGATAAAGGTGGAATTCAGTTGGAATTAAGACATGAACGTGATTGGTGGGTAATGCAGGCTGATGATCAAACTTTCTATGGTACACTTTTCTTATCATCTGACCAAGAATCGCTAGATCAGGAAACATCTGGAAAAGGTGGAATTCGTTGTTACAAAGGTGAGTGCTATGAAAGAGGAAGTGCACGACTTCATACTCAACCTGGTGATCATATCTATGTGCATTACAAGGATTACACTTTACCAAAACCATTTGGAATCGATGGCTGTACGATGTCATCATCTGATTGGACAATTGATACCGAACCATTCAACTGTGATCATCTGGATATCTATAATTTTGCTAAAGTAAAGGACTCTGCTCCCTTGTCTGAGGTTGCTTTAACACATGTTAGCATACTTCCATATGAAAAACCACATGTTGATGAATTAAATGAAATAAATTCCGATATTGCTACATATGAAAGACTTGCTATAACTGAAGAAAGACGAATTGAAAAAATGGGATATGAAGTCAATAGAGAAAATATGAGTAAACACTCTTTCAAATATGATGGTCTGATGACAAAAATATCTGAATTAAAAGATGATGTACTTGAATTAAAAAATAGACTTGATGTTCACAATCTGCCAAACAGTTCAAAAACTTTCATAGAAGGCGAGCCTGTACATATTACTGGAACCTTTAGAAGTGATTCTTATGCGCCAAATCAATTTGTATTTGCTGCTCAGGCTGAACACATGGAAACCGGTCAAATTGATTATGTTGACATGTCTCAAAAAACAAATGTAACAAAGAAAAAATCTGTAGATGTTGAACTGGGTTGGACACCTTCACAATCTGGTGAATATGTATTAAAATTATATGTAATGGATGCCACTACGATGGGTGCAGTACTCAAAGATCCTATCATCAACAACATTTCTGTTGAACCTGCAAACACTAGTTTAGCCTCTGGTCCGGAGTCCACAAAAAATTAAAAATGAGTTAATTTGGGAATCTTCAAGTTGATGTTAAAACTATCTTTCATACCTCTTGTAATGATTTTACTGTTGGGATTTGCTCCTAATTCCTTTTCTGAAACAGAACTAAAAACCGTTGAAATTTTTGTTCAACAACCTACAGGCTTAACTATAGAAAATGACATGAAAGATGACGAACAAAAACCAAATCCACAAAACTCTCCAAATCCTTCAAATAATTTACCTGCCGCATTTGTCACCGGCAATGAGTATGCATTAAACAGTAATGCAATATACATTAACACGAATGAAGGAATATCTCTCAATAATCTCTTAATTGAACAGATTGAAACTGAGAACGAAAATGTTGAGCATACGGATGGTTTTTGGTCAAGAACTGATCAATTAATCATGGGAAATTTTGGTGTAATCAATGCATTACAAAACCCTTTCACTGAAAACAATTATCACATTGAAGGTCAAAAATTATCTGAAAATACAAAATCAAATCTTGAATATTTTGTTCAAGAACGAGGATACGAACTTGATAATTTACAAGATATACCTAATCACATGGTAACCCCAAAAAAATATGATCTATCTAGAACTGTAAGTAAGGAAATTAGCAATCCTCTTTCTTCTGATTTGAGTGTACAACATGTGCGTGATCTTAGAGATGTATCTCCAAATGCATTTGATTTCACTCCGGAACAAGAAATGCAAATGTTTAGAGAATCTATAAAGAATACATCATTTGATGTTGTTGGAGCATTGATGCCTAGATTGATGGTTGATGATTCTTGGTTTGAACCTGAATCTACAGCTCAGACAAACCCCAATGTAAAAAATGATGAAAAACAAAATGCTTCTCAAAGTATGATTGAATCTCAGAACCAAGAAGAGCAAAGAAAACAAGTTGAGGAAGAAAAACTCTTTCAAGAAACTTCTCACATAAAAGATCTAATAGCTGATTCTGACTATGAACCAAATTACGGTCTTCAGGAAAATCCTCAATTCCCACTGTTTGAAATTATCACATCATTTGGTATGTTTGTAAGCTCTTTCATTGCATGCCACGTGATAATTCGTCACTATGGAAAATCGAGAGAAATTCATCTATCTTCAATCGCCCTTGAATCTAAAAATGATTATCTAACAGAAGTTGAATCCCTATTAAGTCATGCAACATCTTTGTATCGTCAAAATAACATAAAAGATGCATACGAAAAACTCAGTCAGTCAATAAGATTATTTTATTCTAACAGGCTAGAGTTAGAAAAAGAAATTATAACTTCGGATCTTTTGCCTTTAATGAAACGTTTTGATAATCAAGAAAAATCTCTTGTTGAAGAAAGTCTTCGTTTATCTGATATGATTGAATTTGCAAAACATATTGAAAAAGACAATAAATTTGATCAAATTATAACTGAATTTTCAAAAATTGTTAGAAAAGAAAAAATCTAGTTATTTTTGATATAATTCATGAATAAAATACTAATTCCTTCTGTTTGTATTTTACTATTTTCAATATTATTCGTTAATTTTGGATATGCTGATGAAACATCATCTGAACCCGAAATCGCAATTCCTGATTTGGTAATTGATTTCAATAATGACAAAAATTGGTATGGTTTGAAATCCGGTGAAACTCCATATTGGAAAATCGAAAATGGTGTTGGGAAATTTAACATTCAACCAGGAACATTGGAACCTGGAAAAAGGCAATTGGAGTCTGCATCAATTGATCTTGAAAATCTTTTAGGTGAACGAATTGGGGAAGATTGGGTTCTGAGGTATAAACTAACAATTGATGAATTTAAAATGGGTGGTGATTCTTCATGGTCTCAATTATTAATTGGATTATTTTCAAAACCTACATCTGGAACTGCATCTGACATTACACATGGTGATGCAAAACAATGGGGGTTAGGTACTGCGTTCATGACAGGTGTAGATATGAAGCGTACAATGCTCATGTATGACCTAGGATTTTATTTAGAATGGCATTCCCAACCTGAAAAAGGCTCATTTGAAAATGAAAAATCACTTCCTGGTGAGAACAAAACATACTGGGTTGAATATAGGAAAATGAAAAATTTCCTCACAGTAAGTATTTTCGATGATAGCTCATTTGAAAGAGAAACCTTAGTTGAAAAACAACATACTGAGGGATGGGCAAATGTAGATGATCTGAAATATTTCAGATTATTTCCGTTAATTGAAACAAATACTTCTGATGGTATAATTGCAGGAACTATTGATGATATTGAGTTTTATAATAACAAACGATATGTAACAAAAAACTTTGACGAAAAAGAACTTGAAGAAATAAAATCATTTGAAGAGAGACTAAATGAATTATTTGACAAACAAAATCAATCAAATGTAGATAAAGAAAATAAAAGACTTGAAAAATTGAAAAGAGAATCCATCCCTGAATGGTTAAAATTCCCTGCAGGTCTGTGGCATGATTCTAAATTGTCTGACAAACAATTCTTTCAGATAGTTGAATATTTGATAAAGCAAGATATTCTAGCAATACCACTTTCAAATTATGAATTGTTTGATGATACTTACAAACCTCAGACAATAACAATACCTTCCGATCCTGAATGTACTAATTGTATTGAAACTAAATTGATAAATCTCAGATGGGCCTTGCCTGAAGAACTTGCAAAAAAGGGCTCAAATCCTCAGATATTCATTCAAAATCCTTCTAATGAAATCACTAGTCTTAGTACAACTAGTAACGATTCAATCTCATACGAAATTACAAATGAATTTCTTCCTGGAATTTATTATGTCGATGTAATCTTTGCAAATGAAAAATTTTCTGCACCCTCATTTTTGTTGTTAGAAACTGAAGTTCCAAAATTACCCTTCTGGATAAAAGATGATGCAAAAAAATGGTCTCTTGATGAAAAACCAATTCAAGATTTTAAGGATGTTTTAGATTTTTTAATTCAAGAAAAATTTATTGATATCGAACCATCTGAATTTATAGTTCCAGATCCTATCCCACAATTAACTCAAAAACAAGTACTTCTAACATACTTCCCTACAGACGATGAAAAAAATTCATTTGAACCATTTACTTGGAAATATTTTGAAGATTATTCGCGAGGTATCTTTCAGTATAGAGCTCAAGAATCTATGTCCATACAAACTTCTGTAGGAAAAATATTATATGATATTTCAAGACCGTATGATCCAATCTACAATGAGAATCAAGTTCCCTACATTCTCATGGAATTATATCAGTATGAATCAAATGAAGATGCAAAATCATTTGTTGATAAATACCCTCGTGTTTACAATGCATTTTTTGATCAATCTGATATGAGCGGAACATCAGATTTAACGGGAGATTGTATGTACAATAACCAAAAAAATATTGTTGAAGCAAGTATGGATGAAATACATATGGTCATTTGTATCTATGAAGACCTTGCATTGTTAATTACGGTTTATGAAGATTATCCAAATGTTAATTCCTCTCTAGTGTTTAACATTGCAGATGTAATGTTTGAAAAAATTCATAATGGAAATTCATTTCCAAAATTACATAAAATCCTAAAACAAAATAGTTTTGAAGTCCAACCTGAATCAAAATCTGAGTCTTCTCAAAAACCAAATAATCCTTCACCTCAAAATGACTCTGAATTATCTGGTGCAAAATTAGGAATTCAGAATTTTACCTGCATAAAAGATGATTTTGGAATGATTGAGATTAATGGTGAGTTTGCAAATTCTGAAAAGTTTTTTGAAAGAATAGTTTTTAGCATTATTCTAAAGTCGTATGATGGAACAAAATTGGCACAAGGTGATTCTGAAATTTTAGATGTAGAACCATTTGAAATACGTGAATTTGATGGATATGTGGAATTACCCGACCCCTTCTATGAATGCAGTGCGGTTATCGATTGGGACAAATCTAAGTAGTTTGTTCTAACCTTGTACTAATTCGAAAACCAAATCATGTATTTCTTTTTAATAACAGATTTTTAGAGAATTTTCATGCAAATACGAAAGTATGCAATACTAGGTTTATTCGCAGCAATACTCCTATCTGTCCCAAGTTCAGGTCTTGCAAACGCAGAATCTGTCCCAAACTGGGTTAAAACTAACGCAGGTTGGTGGGCAAGTGGAGATATTGATCAACAATCGTTTATTCAAGGAATTGAATATTTGGTTAACCAAGGAATTATCTCAGTTCCTGTCCAAAAAGTTTCTGGTGAAAAATCTGAAACTGTACCTGACTGGATTAAAAATACCGCGGGTTGGTGGGCAGAAGATGCAATCTCTGACGCTGAATTTGTTAGAGCAGTAGAGTTTCTAGTTTCTGAGAATATTATTTCCGTACAAGTTGATGCACTAAATGAAATTAAAATGCCAACCTCAATTGGTAAAACCATAACTCTTGCAAAGTCTCCTGAAGGAACAAACTTTGACGAAAAAGAAATGGACTTTTACGATGAAGATGATTACCAATTTGCAAAAAAACACGGTGATGGAATGGCATACCCTGGTGTCGTAATTGACGGTGACAGAAGCGCAGTACATGTTACTTATGCTGATACCATCAACGGAGATACCAACATTTTGTTTACATCAACATATGATGGTGGAAACACTTGGAGCGACCCAACAATTGTTAACGAACCTGGTGAAGCAAGCCGACCTCACATGGCCGGTGGTGCAATGTTGCAAGTAGGACCAAATGGTGAAATTTATGCACTATATGGTCACTCTATCAAAGACAAAAAAGTCATGGATGAAGGATTTGGACATGGTTATTCATATTCAATCCTTGCACGTTCTGATGACGGTGGAAAAACATGGCCAATGCACACATTGATTGGTGATCCAAATACTCACTATCATGATGCTGCAAATGGAATGATGCATTCAAAAACATTTGAAAGCTTTTCTATTCGTGACGACGGACGTGTTTATGTCGCATGGCTAGACTCTAGAGGTCAACAGAACGGTGGTTATACAACCGGACAAGTACGTATGCAACACTCTGACACTAACGGAGAATCATTTTCAAAATCCGTTATAGTCAAAAACAAAGTTTGTCCATGTTGTGCAACTGATATTTGCTCAAAAACTACAGGTGAAACATTTGTCCAATACAGAAATGTAGTTGGAAATTATGGTGAACCAAACTATCGTGATATTGTTGTCTCAAAATCTGATGACCACGGTGCAATTTGGAATCCACCTGAACTTGTAGGTGATGACGGATATGAGACCAATGGTTGTGCTCACACAGTCTCCTCTATGGCACTTGATAGTAATGGTTACTTGCATGCCGCATGGTATACAGGTGGTCGTTCTAATGCAGAAGGACCTGGTCTTTATTATGCAGTAAGCAAAGATGATGCTGAAACATGGTCTTATCCACTAAAAGTCTGGGGTGAAACATTCTTCCCTCCTGCTCACATCAAAATAACTGTTGGAACTGATGATGTCCCAAGAATGGCATGGTCTGATAGAACAGTTGATGGAGGTGCAGTCTATACTGCTGCAGTTAATCCAGATACTGGAAAACTCACTGAAGCACAGAAAGTTGGTGTTGGTGATAATGCTTGGATTAGTTCTGTAGGTGGTGTAACCGCAATGACTTGGAATAGTTCAAGCGTTTGGGTAGATGTAGACAAATTAGATGAAGATGGTGTTTTCGAAGACTGGAAGGATGGTCAATACTCTGGTGGAAACGTCAAGGATAAACAGACTAAAGGTGAAATCTTTGTTAGAATCTGGGATGACCGATTATAGGAAAATCCTATTTCTCACTTTTTCTATTCTCTTATTCACGTCTAGCGTAAGCGTTGCATATGCACAAGATGAACCAAAAACATACCCAGATTATCGTGCATATGATTATGACGGAAATACTGTAAGACTTACTGATCTTGAAGGTCAAGTTGTATTACTAAATGTGTGGGCAACTTGGTGTATAGAATGTTTAGAAGAAATGCCGTACCTTAACGAAGTAAATAAAGAATATTCTCCATCGGGTCTTAAAACATTAAGTGTAAGTATTGACACATTATCTCCTGATATCGTAAAAGAATTTGCTGACGATATGGATATGACCACTGATATCTGGTACGACCCTCGAAACAATGCAACTCGTGAATTTAGAATGATGGGTCCTCCTATCACACTGTTGATTAATGGAAATGGTGAACTGATTCATGAATGGAAGGGTCCAATTTTTGAAGGAACTGATGTTGAAATGCGAATTGAAAGTGCATTGGGACTAACAGGAATTCAAGAGTCACAAAAACAAATACAGAACTTTGAATTATCTCAAATGGATCAACTTAGTATTGGTGTAGCATTTGCTGCTGGTTTATTGAGTTTCTTATCTCCTTGTGTTTTACCATTAATTCCAGCATATGCTTCATTTATCACCGGAATGAGTTTGAAGGAATTATCTACTGCGCAAAGTTCTGGCAAACCTGGAAAATTTAATCAAGATGAAATTACTGAATCTACAAGTGGTCATGAGGAAATCATAGGTCAATCCACATCAAAATTTAGAATACAAACAATGGTATTGTCAAAAGGACTTTTGTTTGTCTTAGGATTTTCCATAATTTTTATCATATTGGGCTCTGCTGTTTCTTATGCTGGAACAATGTTTGATGAAGCAACATTGTGGATTGAAAGAATTGGTGGAATAGTACTTATTGCATTTGGACTCCATTTGATTGGAATTTTAAAACTAAGTAAACTAAACATGCAAAAGTCTATGAATTTCCAAAATCGTTCTACAAAAAACATTGGTTCGTTATTTGTAGGAATGGCTTTTGGTGCAG
>JAOMEP010000015.1 GCA_028345965.1 Candidatus Nitrosopelagicus sp. | reverse complement strand
TACTAAATGATGTTGCGGTTTTTTCTTCTAGAAGTGCTATGTTAATGGAACATACTTTGAGAGTCAATGGTGATGAAGTCTGGCACGATAGTAGTGATGGTGTAATAATCTCCACTCCAATTGGCTCTTCAGCATATTCCATGTCTGCAGGGGGCCCTGTAATTTTTCAAGATTCTGATGTATTTGGAATAATTTCTGTAAATTCTCTTGATATTACTAGACGACCATTGATTGTATCTAATGCAAGTGTAATTGAGGTTGATGAAATTTCATCAAGATTACATTGTGAAGTTGTTTTGGATGGATTGGATCGTTATAAAGTAAAAAACTCTGTCGAAGCTACAAACTATCAACCTTCTGCAAATATTATTCGTCTAAAAAAAGATACAACTGCCATCTCTGCAATTGCTAAGAAAGTTAAACTTGCTGAAGAATTATTTAATATGCCACCAAGCTCGAAACTACTTCTTAAAATTTTGGAGTATGAAGGTTCTATGAGTCAAAAAGAATTGGTAAAAAAAACATTACTGCCGGATAGAACTGTACGTTTGGCTATGAGTCATTTGTTAGAAAAAGGATACGTCAAGAAGAAAGTTTCCATCAGAGATTCACGGCAGAAAATATATGAAATATCAAAATTGATTAATTCTGATTTGCAGCAGTAGTGAATGCTTTGAATACATGTTCTGGGTATCCTGGTCTACTGTTAAATTCAGGATGGAATTGAACACCTACAAAAAACTTGTGTGATGGTATCTCTAAAATCTCCATCCTTCTTCCTTCATCACTTTCACCTGAAAAGATCATGCCTTTTTGTGCAAATTCATCTAAATATTTTGTATTAAATTCATACCTATGTCTATGTCTTTTTGAAATTTTGTCTTGCCCGTAAATTTCATTTGCAATTGTGTTTGGTTTTACATTAATATCATTTGCACCTAATCTCAATGATCCGCCCATGTCTGTAACTCCATCTTGTTCTGGGAGTAAGTCTATTATTGGATTGTTGGTATTCTTTTCAATTTCTGTTGAATTTGCATCTGTGTGTTCACAAACATTTCTTGCAAATGATACTGCTGCCAATTGGAATCCAAAACATATTCCAAGGTATGGTATATTTTGTTCTCTTGCAAAATTTGCAGTTTTTATTATTCCTTCTGAGCCTCTGGTACCAAATCCTCCTGGAACCAATATTCCATTATATTTGGATAATGTATCCACGTTTCCATTAATATTTTCTGAATCAATCCAATCTATTGTAATTTTTTTCCCAAGTGATGCAGCTGCATGTTTTAATGCATGATTTACACTAACGTAGCTGTCTGCAAGTGTCACATATTTTCCTACCATTGCAATATTAATTGGGTCCCCTTCATTTTGTAATGAATTAACTATCTTGTTCCATGTATCCCAATTCTGAGATGCGTTAACATACCCCATCTTGTTAAATTTTTTAAAAATTACATCTACCAAACCTTGACCATACAAAATTTCCGGTACTTGAAAAATTGAATCAACATCATGACATGAAAATACATCATTATTTGTAACATTTGTAAACATTGAAATTTTATTTCTCGTTTTATCTTGCAATGGCATTGAACATCTTACACAAAGTAAATCTGGTTGAATTCCAATTCTTCTTAATTCTTGAACGCTATGTTGTGTAGGTTTGGTCTTTTGTTCTCCTACTACGTCTAATGATGGCGCTAATGTGACGTGAACAAAAATTACATTTTCAGAACCTTCTTCGACTCTGATTTGTCTTAGTGCCTCTAAAAATGGTAAACTCTCAATATCTCCTACTGTTCCTCCACACTCTACCACTAGTATTTCTAATTCTTCATCTGCGGCAATTTTTTTAATTCTATCTTTTATTGCATCTGTAACATGTGGAATAATTTGAACACATGCTCCCAAATATTCTCCTTTTCGCTCAGATTCTATTACACTTGAATATATTTGGGCAGTTGTAATATTATGTGATTTTGGTATATCTTGATTCAAAAATCTCTCGTAATTTCCTATATCCATATCACATTCACCGCCGTCATCTGTCACAAAGACCTCCCCGTGTGCAATTGGGTTCATTGTTCCTGCATCATAATTTAGATATGGATCAATTTTGATACATGAAACTTTTTGATCTGATAACTGTAATAATTTACAAATCGATGAAGAAACTACACCTTTTCCTAATCCGGACATAACTCCACCTGTAACAAAAATAAACTTTGTCTGCATTTTTTTCTTAAACACTTCTAGTTTTTATTCGTTTATTTCGTTATCTGGTTTTGTTCTTTAATCTTTTTGTAAATGTCGCAATTCGTGTTTGAACCTTATTTGTAGGCGTGTTTTCAATAATCTTTATGTTTGCACTACCTACTATGACTGCATCTGCCCCTGATGAAACATATTTTTGAACATCCTTTTCAGTAGACACTCCAAATCCTACTCCTACAGGAATTTTTCCTTTTGCAGCATATTTTGTATTCTTGAGTGCATCTAGTGTGTATTTGTGAATTTTAGTTTGAACTCCTGTTGTACCAAAAACTGCGACCATGTAAAGAAATCCGGATGTAGATTTGATAATTTGTTTTAATCGATCTTTTTCGGTATTCGGTGATACAAGAAATATTGTATCCATTCCTATTTTTTTAGCGGCTTTAACATATTCTTTTGATTCTTCTATCGCCATGTCTGGTAAAATCAATCCATCAATACCTGCTTGTTTGGCCCGTGAAATAAATTTCAGATATGTCTGGTTATACAAGATGTTTGTGTATGTCATTAAAACTAATGGAATATTTGATTCCTTACGTATTTTTTTGACAATTGTAAAGAAATTTTCAATTTTTGTTCCATTGTTTAATGATTCTGTACTTGCCATCTGAATTGTTGGTCCATCTGCAATTGGATCTGAAAATGGAAAACCTAACTCAATAATATCTGAACCTCCTTGAATTAATCCTCTTACTGCGGCAAGCGTTATTTTTTCTGATGGATATCCTGCCATGATGTATGAGATTAAGGCGGTCTCTTTTTTTGATTTTAATTGATTAAATTTTTCTTTTATTCTTGACATTTTTGGCCAAATACTCCTTTACAATATCGATGTCTTTATCGCCTCTACCTGATAGGGTAACTACAATTGATTCTGTTTTTTTCATTTTCTTTGAAATTTTAATTGCGTGTGCTATTGCATGTGCCGATTCTAATGCAGGAATTATTCCCTCAGTTCTTGTAAGAATTAAAAATGCATCAATCACTTCGTCATCAGTTACTGCTTTGTATTCAACTCGATTTTCATCTTTAAGAAATGCATGCTCAGGTCCAACCCCGGGATAATCTAACCCTGCAGAAATACTATGTGTTTCACTAATTTGACCATCTTTATCTTGCATTAGATATGTCATCATTCCATGTAAGACTCCTTTTTTACCTGCAGTAAGCGGGGCTGAATGTAATTTTGTTTTGACCCCTTTTCCACCTGCTTCTATTCCTATAATTTTGGCATTTGTGTCTATTAGTGGATAAAATGTTCCTATTGCATTAGATCCTCCTCCTACACATGCAATTACTGCATTTGGAATTTTCTTCATTTGTTTTTTAATTTCTACACCAATTACTGCTTGAAAATCTCTTACCATCAAAGGGTATGGGTGTGGTCCTACCGCAGAGCCTAACAAATAATATGTTGAGTCAACATTTGTAATCCAATCTCTCATTGCTTCATTTATTGCATCTTTCAATGTCTTTGAACCTGATTTTACTGCGTGTACTTTAGCACCTAATAATTCCATTCTGAAAACATTTTGTTTTTGACGTAATGTGTCTACATATCCCATGTAAATTTCAGCTTTTAATCCTAAACTTGCACATGCCATTGCAGTTGCTACTCCATGTTGACCTGCTCCAGTTTCTGCAATGATTCTTTTTTTACCCATACGTTTAGCAAGTAATGCCTGTCCTAGTGTGTTATTGATTTTATGAGCTCCGCCATGTAACAAATCTTCTCTTTTCAAATAGATCTTTGCACCGCCTATTGTTTTTGTAAGATTTCTTGCAAAATAGATTGGAGTTGGTCTTCCTGCATAATCGATTAACAATCTTCCAAGTTCTTTTTTGAAATTTTTATCATTTCTAATCTTGAGGTAATTTTTTTCTAATTCTTCTATTGCTGGTGCAAGCGTTTCTGGAATATATTTTCCACCAAATTCCCCAAATCGCCCATCTTTTGGTATCCCTATTTTCATATTGAATTCACTAGTCCTCTAACTGTTTGTTCAATGTTATCATTTTTCATTATTGCTGTTCCTATAAGATACCCTTTTGCACCGTATTTATGAAGAAATCGAATATCATCTTTTGACTCAATTCCACTCTCGGAGATGATGATCTTAGTTGGATTTGATTTTTCTAGTATGTTTTTAGTTGTATTCAGATCAATTTTCAATGTATCTAAATTACGATTATTTATTCCAACAATGTCTGCATTAGTTTTACAAGCATTTTCAAATTCATTTGAAGTGTGTGCTTCAACAATCACTTTTACCCCATTTTTGTGCCCATATTCAATTAATTCATCCATTTCTGGCACCATTTTCTTATCAAAAAGAGATTGTATAAGTAAAAAGTAATCTGCGCCTATTTTCTTAGCAGCATCGATTTGTATTTTATCAATTGTTATGTCTTTCATCACCATTGGAATTTCAACTACTTTTCTAACTTTCATAAAAAGTTCCGGTGATCCATCAAACAAAAATGGCTGAGTTAATACTGATAATGCAGATGCTCCTCCATTAACCATTTGCATTGCAATGTCTACTGGGTCTGATACTTTTCTAATATTGCCTAATGCTGGAGATGAAAATTTTACTTCTGTAATCAACGGTGCATGCTGTGAATTAATTATAGTTTCACCTAAATCCATTCCTGAATTTGATAATGATTCTGAAATATTATACACTCCATTATCAATTGCTTTTCTTGAGTTATCGACAAGTTTCTCTAAAATATTTTCCATATTATTCGAACCCCTCTAGTTTATCG
Organism: Candidatus Nitrosopelagicus sp.; assembly: GCA_028345965.1. GTDB lineage: Archaea > Thermoproteota > Nitrososphaeria > Nitrososphaerales > Nitrosopumilaceae > Nitrosopelagicus. The sequence goes on along the minus strand of JAOMEP010000015.1, from coordinate 15,369 downwards.
GATGCATTATTTTCTTTTGTAAACTGTTTTAATTTCTCAAACGCTTTTCCGTTATCTATTGTCTGTCGAGCTAATTCTACGCCTTCTTCAAACTTGTTACACATTCCTCCTACAAGAAATCCTCCAGCAGAATTTAAGATTGTAATTTCTTTCATTGTTTTATTTGATGTATTATTCAATACTTTAACAAATGAATCTATGGCGTCTTTTTTTGTTGTAATTTGAATATCTGATATATTTCCTTTTTCCATACCGTATTTTCTAGGATCAATAATGAACTCTGTAATCTCTTCATTTTTTAATAAACATGCTTTATTTTTTGATGTTGTTGACAGTTCATCCATACCGTCATCAGATCTTACTGTTAACACTGTATCTGAAAAATTCTTTTGCATAATCTTTGCAATTCTTTCAATGTAATTATCTGCAAAAACTCCTATCATTTGATGTCTTACTTTTGCTGGATTGCATAATGGACCCAATAGGTTAAACGCTGTTCGTTTACCAATTATTTTTCTAGCTGGAGCAACATTTTTCATTGCAGGATGAAATTTTGGTGCAAACATGAAACCTATTCCTATTTTTTCAATCATTTCTTCTACTATCCATGGTTCTGAATTCAAATCAAATCCAAAATATTCAAAAATATCTGCACTACCGGATATGCCTGAAACTGAACGATTTCCATGTTTTGCAACACTTCCTCCCGCTCCTGCAATAACAAATGATGCTGTTGTGGAAATGTTGAAGGTCTGCAAATTATCTCCTCCTGTACCACATACATCAATTAAGTTTCCATGGCAAAGTGGATTGATATTCACTGAATACTCTTTCATTTTTGTAAACATTGCGCGTAGTTCTTCATTTGTTTCCCCCTTGTTTGATAAATCTTTGAGAAATTCTGCAATTTCATCATCGCTATTTTTTCCATTTAGTATTTCACTCATAACTGATGACATTTCATCAAATGTTAAATTCCCATTAATTTTTTTCATAGTTCTCTACCTTTTTTATAAAATTTGAAAATATCTTTGATCCTTCATCTGTTAATATTGATTCTGGATGGAATTGAACTCCCTCAATCAGATATTCTTTATGACTCACACCCATCACTTCTCCATCATCTTCCGCAACCGCGGTAATTTTTAAAGAATCTGGTATTATTGTTTTTTCTCCTACAAGTGAATGATATCTGGTTGCTCTAAATGGATTTTTTACTCCTAGAAATAATGATTCATCCGTATGTTTCACTTGGCTTGTTTTCCCATGACGAATATTTTCTGCATTGACAACCTTTCCTCCAAAACATGAAATAATTCCTTGATGTCCAAGGCACACTCCTAAGATTGGTTTTTTTGGACCAAGTTCAGTAATTACTTTTTTACAAATTCCAAAATATCTTTCATCATCTGGTGTTCCTGGTCCTGGAGAAATAATTATTGCATCATAATCTGAATCTTCAATATTCTTTATTGTTACTTTATCATTTCTAATAACATCTGATGTTACACCTAATTCACCTAATCTTTGAGCAATATTGTATACAAATGAATCATAATTATCGATAATTAGAAATTTCATTTTGAAGCCTCTTTCAATGCTGTAATCATTGCATTTGCTTTATGTTCTGTCTCTTTGAATTCATTTTCTGCAATTGAATCAAATACAATTCCTGCTCCTGCTTGTACGAATCCTTTATTCTTATCTGCAAAAATACTCCTAATTGCTATTGCAAAATCACAGCATCCGTTAAATGAAAAATAACCTACGGCCCCTGCATATGTTTCTCTTTTTGTTGGTTCTAACTCCTGAATTATTTCCATCGCTCTTACTTTTGGCGCTCCTGATACCGTTCCTGCTGGAAAAACTGCTTGAAAAGCATCATACATGTCATGCTTCTCATTCAATTTACCCACTACATGAGTCACAATATGCTGAACATGACTGAATCTCTTGATTTTCATTAATTCTTTCACTTTCACAGTTCCATACTCACAAACTCTTCCAATATCATTTCTACCTAAATCTACAAGCATTGTATGCTCTGCAAGTTCTTTTTCATCATTTAATAATTCGACTTTCAATTTTTCATTTTTCTCTTCATCATTGGTAATTTTTCTTGTACCTGCTATTGGAAATGTCTCTACATCTTTTCCAGTTACTCTTAGTAACATTTCTGGGCTTGATCCAATAATTATATCATCTTTCATTTTTAGATGAAACATGTATGGTGATGGATTTAATTCTCGAAGTTTTTCATACACCCTAAGATAATCTCCTTTCCCTTCAAATGAAAATCTTCTAGAAAGGACAACCTGAAATACATCTCCGCTGTGAACATATGCTTTTGCTTTTTTTACAATGTTCTCAAATTCATCTTCATTTAGATTCGGATTGATATTTGACATTTCAAAAATATCCATATCTCCATTTGTTTTCTTTATAGTATCTTTTCTATCTTCATCATAATAAAAATAGAAAAATTGTTTCTTTTTATTGTCATATAGAATACCGTCATTGTAAATACCAAATTCCATTATTGGTTTTTCTAAATCTCTGTCTCCAGGTATATTTTCAAATAATTTGATAGCATCATAATCGATATTTCCTACAGCTCCTCCCAAATATCGGTAAGACATGTCATCTGTTCTCTTTACCAATTTCTTGATTTCATCTAGAGGTGTATCTGTTTGAATTGTTTCAATTTCTCCATCTCTGTCTTGAATTGTTATTTTGTTAAAGTAACCTTTCACAATCAATTCTGGGTCGAATCCCATGATGGAGGTTTCTGAAAGTTCATCTGGTCCTTCTAATGATTCGAACAAAAAAGAATGCGTATAGTTTCTGGATATTTTATTGTAGACGTCAAATGGTTGAGTTTCAGTGTACACTAGAGGAATCTTAGTAATGCTGCGTTTTCCAAAGGTGTTCACCCATAGGCATGCTATTAGAATACGGTATTTAAACTCTAAATAGATATTACAGTAAAGTACGGTACCTTTATATCGAATAATATTCTACTAGCGGTATGAGCCAACTAGTATATTCTGGAAAATCTGCTTTAATTCAAGATTTTATTTTAAAGACAGAGCCTGTATTTTTAAGAACTGATGCACATGAGCTGAATTGTTATGTTTGTAAAAAAGGACTTCAGGATGGAACTTCACTTACAGCAAAAACTTTAGATTCAAAAAATATAATGTTATGTGAAAAGCATTTTGAATAACTAATACTGTGCAGGTTTTGTAATGGCCCCATTTGCCGCAGATCCTACAAGTGATGCAAACTTTGCAAGTGCACCTGTGGTGTAGTTTGGTGCGGGTCTTCTCCATTGTTCTTTCCTAATAGCTAATTCTTCTTCAGATATGTGTAGGTTGAGTGAATTGTCTTCTAATTTAATTGATATTTTATCTCCATTTTTTACAAGCGCTATTGGTCCTCCAACAAATGCTTCTGGCGCAACATGTCCTACCATGAATCCACGTGTTCCTCCTGAAAATCTGCCATCTGTTACCATTGCAACTTTCTTTCCTAGTCCTTGACCTACAAGCGCTGCAGTTGTCGATAACATTTCTCTCATTCCCGGACCTCCTTTAGGTCCTTCATACCTGATAACTACTACATCTCCTTCATCTATCTCGCCTTTTGAAACTGCTTCAAATGCATATTCTTCTCTATCGTAAACCTTTGCAGTTCCTGTAAATTCTCTCATTTCAACTCCTGCAGTTTTAATCACTCCACCTTCCGGCGCTAATGTACCTTTTAGAATTACAGCAGTGCCTACTTCATGTATTGGTTGTTCCACTGATTTGACAATTTGTTGTTCTGGAACTTCTGTAATTGCCAATTCTTCTAAATTTTGTTTAATAGTTTTACCTGTAACTGTCATCGAATCCCCATGTATGAGATTTTTGTCTAACAGTTTTTTCATAATCAATGGTATTCCTCCAATTTTATCCAAACTATTCATTACATAATTCCCACCAGGCTTCATGTCTGCAAGGTGTGGTGTTTTTTTCCTTATTCTCTCAAAATCATCATACGTGAGATTAATTCCGGCTTCATTAGCCATTGCCAATAAATGTAAAATTCCATTTGTTGATCCCCCTACTGCATTTAACATTGTGATTGAATTTTCAAATGCTTCAAACGTTACAATGTCTAGCGGTTTTATGCCTAATTGTAGAAGATTTGTGCATGCTTTTCCAGTTTCAAAGACTATTTTATTTCGTCTTTCATCTTCTGCAGGTGGACTTGCACTTCCTGGCAATGATAATCCAATCGCTTCGGAAATTGATGCCATTGTATTTGCGGTAAACATTCCACCACATGATCCTGCATTAGGGCATGCAACATTTTCAATATTTTCTAACTCTTCTGCAGAAATTTTTCCTGCATCATACGAACCTACGGCTTCATAAACATCTACTACGGTTAATTCTCTACCATCTAACATTCCTGGCATGATAGTTCCTCCATACACAAATACTGATGGTATGTTGAGTCTTATCATCCCCATCATTGTACCTGGAAGACTTTTGTCACATCCTGCTATTCCAACTAATGCATCGTATTGATGAGCTCTTACCATTAGTTCAATTGAATCTGCAATCACTTCTCTACTGATTAATGATGATTTCATTCCTTCGTGACCCATTGCAATTCCGTCACTCACTGCAATTGTACTAAATTCTCTTGGTGTTGCACCTCCATCAGTTACTCCTTGTTTTGCTTGTTGTGCAAGATTTGGAAGATGTATGTTACAAGGAGTTGCCTCATTACCTGTATGACATACTCCGACAAATGATTTGCTTAAATCTTCATTTGTGAGTCCCATTGCTTTGTACATTGCACGGTGAGGGGCTCGAGCTGTACCTTCAACAACATTTCTACTTGAAATTTTCATTTTACTCACAATCTATTGATTGCTTGTGCTTTTAACTCTGCTAGCTGTTTATCAATAGCTAATTGGTCTTCATTTCCGTATGTGATAAGAATTCTGTCATCTTCTTGAATTACATATTGTCTTATGTCTTTAACAGGTTGGTCGTTGATATAGAATTTTATTGAATAATCCTCATTATTACAAAACTGTCTTCCATCTGGGAAAACAAAGCAATTTTCATCAACACCCACACTCATTGAATTGAATAAAAATTCAAGTTCAACTCCTGTCGAATGTCTATGTATGGTATCGCCATCTTGATTTTCAAAGTGAATCCACGGTGTTTTTACCTGATAATTTGGTGTTGAAAAGTCAAATTTATCGCCAAATATGCTGACTAATAGAGATGCATGAATATGCTCGTCTCCCAATTTTCCAGCATTTTCTGGCGCACCTGGAACATTATTTGTAGATGTAACAAATTCGTAACAAGCAAATGCAACAATAACTCCAATCATAGATAAAATTCCTAAAGCTTTGAGATTTCTCATTCGATATTGTGATGTTCTCTTGCTAGCAAATCCTTCACGTTCTTCCTCTCTCTTTTCACGTCTATTCTTACCCATTGTTCATTTCAAATTTATCAATTAAATAAATCAATCAATCCGTATCATTTTTAGTATCATTGAGTCCATGCATCTGTAATGACTATATTTACCGAAATAATTGAAGGTAAGAGACCTGGTTTTATTATTTTTGAAGATGAAAACCATGTCGCTATTTTAGACAAATATCCCATAGATACCGGTCATTCGTTGGTTATCCCAAAAAAACCATATGAGAAAATCATAGATATGCCAAAAAATGAAGTGGCTGAATTATTTTCTCTGGTTCCAGAGATTGCAAATGCTATTCTAAAAGCTACGGGAGCTGTTGCATTTAGTATTGCACAAAATAACGGCAAAGAGGCAAAACAAATTGTTCCTCACGTTCACATACATATTATTCCTAGATATGCAGACAAAGCCACCATGTGGACCAAGAGAAAAATTCCTGCTGACGATGAATTATCTAATTTACAACAAAAAATTAGAGATTCTTTCTAGCTACGATTTGGATTATAACGAAGTATAGCTGCTATATTCCCTAAACTACCTAACATTACTCCGTGCTCAGTTTTTCCTGAAACAACCTCTACCTTAGTTCCCGTTTTAGCTGCAATTAATGCAATATAGTCTACAAGATCTTGATCAATTATTTCAAAATCAATCGCATTACATTCTGAACATGCTATATTCTTCATTTCTGTTTTTCTTGCAATTCTTTTTCCATATTCGATAAGTTCATCTTCTACATTCGAACATCTTTTACATGTTTTTTGAATTCGACTCATATTGATATCATCTGAGATGATAACCATTCCAGCAATGTTATTTTTTAACATCTCAATTACCTCTTTTAGACCATAACTTCCTAATCCAGAATTTGTATTAATTTCCTGAAATAATTTTTCAATTATTTTTTTTTCTTCAACCATTCTAAAATTTGATAAAATGTCTGAACATTTTGAAAATGCTTCTCTAATCCCTTCTGCACCTGAATATGATGCATCAATTGTAGCAATAATATTATTTTGTAATCTATATTCTAAATATTCTTTATTCACAAATTCTTCTTTTGTTGGACCTGGACCGGATATTATCAATCCTTTTACTTTGTAGATGTCGATAAAATATTCTCTAGTTATTTCTGCAACTCTGTTAAAGTAGTATTGTAATTCCATTTCTCTTAATTTTTGAAATCGTTTTGCTGATTGTCCTCCTTGTCTATGTTTTCCTGCAACTCCGGAACCTGTTTGTTTTAAAACTTCTAGTTTGTCTCCGTGTAATAATCCCCATCCTGCATCTTTTGCATCAATCGCCAATAACCCGATAATGTTGTCATCTTGTAACATATCTTTTAAAATGTCAGTATGAAAATGATCATCACATCGGTATAATGACGTGGTCAAATCTTTAGGTGGGTCTATTTCATATATTTTTACAACTTCACTCCCTGGAGGACCTCCTCCTTCTCTTGGAAGTGCGCCACAAAATACTACTAATCCTTTCTCCGGTGTTTTTTTGTATAGTTTCAATCTTTGTTGTACTTTAGATAATGAATCTACTACGTGAGTCCTAGTCAAATCTGATTTTATATTATCTGCAGTACCTTGCTCTTCTCTTAATTGTGTCATCACTTCATGAAGTTGTTGACCTTTTGGAATGTAAACTGTAATGAGTTCAGTTCCACGGCCTGAATGCTGAGTTAACTCATCCAAAGTCTTTCTAATCTTATACATTTTTACAGAATCAACACTCTGAACTTCAAATTTTCCCATTTTCTAATAGTCTCTAAGTTAGAATATTAACATTAGTGATTGTTCTCACATAAACTAATTTTTAGATGATTGATCAATTTTTGAAAATATCACAGATTTTGTTTTAAAATCAATTTTCTCAACTTTGTAACCTGCTTTGAATACCGCTGAATCACTTGGAACTGGAAGTTTTTGTCCAATTATTTCATTAATTTCTATAAATGTTAGAGTGATATTCTCAGTTTTATCCATTAAGAATTTTTCCAAAGCAACATATTTTGTTTCACTTTCCATATCCTATTTGAGCATATCCTGTTAATATTCCATGTCCTAATTCATACCCCATAATGAATCATTGAACTAATACTTCAATTTTTTAACTTTTTTTAGGGGACATATTATCTAACAGTATGACTAATTCCGATGAAGACCGGTATGAAACAATATCCATCGAATCAAAAGTTAGAGAAGGAGTGTTTCACAAAGTCGTGAAAGATTTACAAACTGGAAAAGCTGTTTCTTGTTCTTGTAAATGTTGGAGTAAGGGAAATAAGCCTTGTTATGGTATGAAAACTATTGGTTATGATGACTAGAATCTGATTTTTATGAATTCCCAAGTTCTTGAAATACCTGTTCGAATTTCTCAAATGGCTGTGCTCCAATTATTCTGTATACCTCATCATCATTGAATATCAAAAATGATGGAGTTGCATTGATGCCTATGTCTTTTCCAAATTGCTCATTATTGAGAACTTTTTGCCTAAATTCTGAATTTGCTAAACATTGGCTAAACTCATCTAGATTTAATCTAACATCTCTAGCAAATCCTAGTAGTACATTTTCAGTAATCCATCCTGTATTTTCGCCACCCCATTTATTATACAACGTATTGTGATATTCCCAAAACTTACCTTGTTTTTGTGCACAATATGATGCTTCAGATGCCAAAATTGATTGTTCACCATTTAATGGAAAATCTTTATACACAAAATTCACATTTTCTGTTTTGATATATTTTTCATTGATTTTTTTCATTGTTTCATCATGAAATTTATAACAAAATGTACATTGATAGTCGCCGAACTCAACTACTGTAACTTTGGCATTTGGATCGCCCATCATGGTTGATCCTTTAATTAGATTTTCTTTATTCAAAACTGACGAATTATTGGATGTCTGCTCTAAATTATTGATTAGTGCAACACCGAAAAGCATTCCAATGATGATTGGTATGACTAAAAAATACATTTTCATACTATGTGCCGTTTTTTAATTACTTTTAAATAGATAAGTTTCATCAAAAAATCTATGTCACAGAAACAAACTACAATTACTACTTCTGGTGTCTCTAAAGTTGCAATTGCTGTATTAGCTATTGTATTTGGATTTGGTTTATTTGTAGTGGGTTTTGATCAAGGACACATCTTTAGCGTAGTTATGGGTGAACAAGCATTTGATGAAATGTTCATACATGAATTAACACACGACATGAGGCATGCTGCTGGCTTTCCTTGCCATTAATTCATTCTAAACTCTCATTCTAAATTCTAAGAATATATAACGCGTCTTAAATATCGTCTACGTTGGCAACATTTATGGCAAAACGAATAACTTTACCTCAATTAAAAAAATATGATGTAACTCAGAAAGTTATTGAAATGTTGGCAGATGCTGAATCACGTGCAATTATTTTCTCAATTATACGAAAAGGAAAAACCGCTGCAGAGTTATCCGAAAAACATAAAATTCCTTTAAGTTCCGTTTATAAAAAAATCTCAGATTTAGAAGAATTAACATTAATTCATGTTGATAGCTGGCAAATTTCTGAAAAAGGTCGAAGATTCAAGGTTTATCGAAGTAGAATAAAAGATGCCGAGATAAGTATAAAAAAACCAGAGGCATCACTAACCTTGACTCCAAATGACAACAAATGATGTAAAGAAAAGTATCGTTCGCGAAGCACTTCCTAAACCAAATATTTTACAATTAAGTGAATACGACATAACTCAAAAAATCATGGATTCATTAACTAATGCATGTCATCGTTCCGTATTATTTTCGATAACTAAAGATTCAAAAGATGCACCAAAAATTGCTGAAGAGTTAAACATCTCATTATCTGCAGTTTACAAAACTTTAGTAAAACTAGAAGAGCTGACGTTAGTAGAAATCGAAAAATTTAATTTTGTAGAAGGTAAAAAAGTTAAACTTTACAAAAGTAGAATTGGACGAGCTGAAATTACATTTGACAACAATGATGCAACTTTACATCTTTATCCAAATAATTCTAATAAGAACTAATGCATATTCATGGTTGAAATTAACATATTAAAGCTAAATTTTAATGATGAAGATTTTTTACATATTCGGCATATACGTGAATCTGTTTTTAATGCGGAATTAGGAATTTCAGAATCTGAATTATTTGATAAATATGATGAAACATGTGATCATTTTTTAATATTCGATGGGCAAAAAATTGCCGGTTCTGTAAGAATTCGTTCTATGGATGCCGTCATAAAGCTCGAGCGGATGGCCATCCTTAAAGAGTTTAGAACAAAAAATTATGGAAAAAATTGTATTTTACAAATAAAGGAATATTATTCTACAAAAAATTCATCTCGTATAATATTGGATTCCATCTACTCTGTAAGGGGATTCTACAAAAAATGTGGTTTTGTTGAAGAAGGAGAGATATTCCAAAGAGTTGGAATTGATCATATTCGAATGTCATTAACATTATAATCTATTAGAAAACACCCGATTGATTATTATCTCATAAAAAAACGCAGAAAATATGAATGCAGAACTTTCTACAAGTAAACTTCATGACATTGCACACATGGGAATGCGTGCAACTATTGGTGTTATCTTCATAGTTCACGGATTTGGAAAATTCGGAAATCCTGGATTCGGTGGATGGATATCTAGTATGGGTATTCCTGCAGAAATGCAAATTCCTATAGCATTAGCTGAATTTGTACCTGGAATTTTACTCTTAATTGGAGTTCTAACACGATTATCTGGCGCATTACTATCAATAGTAATGCTTGGAGCAATCTTTCTTGTTAAAGGTGCAACTAGTCTTACGGGTGACAAGGGTTATGAATTTGATTTGATTCTTCTTGCTGCAAGTTTAGTCATAGTTGTTAGTGGTCCAGGTAGAATCTCCATTTCACATCTAATCAAAAAGATTCCTAGAGCATTACAATAGTTCTAGGTAACAATTTTTTCTATTTGATTTTTTTCTTCGGCAATCTTAATCTCTCTTGCGATTCTTTTTCCCATACTCATATTTTCATTGAACAATAATGAATAGTAGGGTGAACCATCCATGTAGATGTTAGTTCCTGCAACAATTCTTGCTGAAAATTCAAATGATGTAAATTTAGCATTTTCATCATATACTCCTTCAATACAAAATGGACCATTCATGCCAGGAGATACCACTCTTTTTGCAGCCTCGACAAAATTTTCACCCATCTTATACACTTCATCTAATAATGATTCCCTCAATACTAGTGGGCTATTTCCAATTACGTTAAAGGATGGAACTTTTTTTGATTTTAATTGTTGTTCTGATGGAATTCTACCTAAGCCTTCAATATCTGATTCGTGTCTTTGATCAACTCCAAAGAATTCCAATTCATTAGTTAATGGAGAGTAGAAGAACTGTAAATAGGCTAAAACGCCTGCTGCATATTCTTGAATGTATAGAGTTTCATCTTTTGAGATTACTCCTTCAGAAATTAACTGGTTTCTTTTTGTATTGTAATCTTCTTCGTTAGCTGCCATGAAATAGCCTTTACCTCCAGCAGCTCCTTGTCTTTTTACAATTACCAATTTTTCAATATCTTTTGGTTCTGTTACGGGTTTTGGCATTGGGAGGGTTGCTTCTCTCATGAGTTTCTCTTTCATGGTTCTATCTGATTCCCATCTCAAAATCCATTTATTTCCAAAAATTGGAACACTAATGGATTCAATTTCTTCAGAGCTCATTTGAGCAATTAATGTTCCATGAGGAATTAATATTGCATCTTGTTGTTTGAGCTTATCTTGTATTTTTACATCTAGTATTTCTGAAAACTTTTCAACTATTATCAATTCATCAATGAACTTGAATCGTTTGTATAATTTCTCACGTTTTTTTTCACAAACAAGTATTGTTTTGAATCCTTCATCTTTTGCACCTTTCAAAACTTGTAAAGAACAGTGTGACCCTAATGTGGCAATGCTTGTCAAGAGTAATCTTTCTTATCAGATTGGCTTTTTGAATCTATTCCCTAGATAATCTGGTTGACACATATTGAAAGATCTCATCAATTAACTCAATTTTTGCTTCAGATTCTAGATCTTCAGGAATGGTTTTTGCTAGAAAATCATACATCGATGCCTGATCTTCCAACTCTCCCCGCTCTTTTCTAAGAGAATATGTGGCAATAGCACCTGATATGTAGGCAATAGCTTGCTCTCGCGTATTCATACACTGTCAATTATACTCTAAAATAAAAATTATAAACCAAATGTAAAATAAACCCAAAAATTTACTTTAAACTAAATGATTGGAACTGAATTAGGAGATCTTAGAAGAACCCACCATTCAACTGAATTAAGTTCACTGAGTGAGGGAACCGAGGTGGTTGTAATGGGCTGGGTTGTAACGGTTCGTGGTCATGGAAATATTGTATTTGCTACAATTCGTGACAAATTAGGAAACATTCAGATTATTACAAAAAGTGGCGAATGTGATGATGACATACGTGAAAAACTGTCCCATCTAAAAGAACATTCATCAATTGCAGTAATTGGTAAAACTAGAAAAAATGAAAAATCTCCTACAGGAATTGAGGTAGTTCCAAGTGAGATGAGAGTGTTCTCAGAAGTTGAAAAAATTCCCCCATTCGAACCCTATGCAAAAACTGTGAAAAATATTGACACTCGATTAGAAGTAAGAGCGATTGATCTTAGAAGAAATGTTTTACAAAAAATATTTCTTGCAAGAAGTGTAACACTAAAAGCATTACGAGATTATTTTGGAAAAGAAGATTTTGTTGAAATTAATACTCCAAAAATGATTGCTACTGCTACTGAGGGTGGCGCAGCATTATTTCCAATCTTCTATTACAACAAAGAAGCATTCTTAGCTCAGAGTCCCCAACTATACAAAGAACAATTGACAATGAGTTTTGAAAAAGTTTTTGAAATTGCCCCAATATTTCGAGCTGAACCATCTAGAACAAATCGACATTTGTCTGAAGCAATTTCCATTGATTTTGAAGAAGCATATGTTGATTATAATGATGTAATGGATAGAATAGAAGACCTAATCAAAAACTGTATTGCAACAGTTCAGAATTTTGTAAAAGAAACCCCCGATGTCGAATTTAACGTTCCAGATATTCCTGATAAAATTCCGCGATACAAATATGCTGAATTAATTGAAAAGATGCAGGCTGCAGGAGTTAAGGCACAATGGGGTGATGATTTGTATCCAAAAAACCTACAGAAAATTGGATTAACTGGATTTTACTTCATAATTGACTGGCCCATGGGTCCAAAACCTTTCTACGTTAAAGTGAAGAAAGATGATGAAAAAATATCTGAATCATTTGATTTGATGTGGGGTGATTTGGAATTATCTTCAGGAAGCACAAGAATTGAGAAGAAATCCGAATTAGAAGATAGAATGAAGAATAAGGGTATGAAAACTGAAGCATTTGATTATCATCTCAACATATTTGATTTTGGTGTTCCACCTCATGCTGGATGTGGAATTGGTCTTGAAAGATTAATGATGGCGCTTACTGGAACTGAAAATATTCGAGATACAACGTTCTACCCTAGAGATGTCGACAGACTAACGCCTTAATCGTCCTAGCAAAATAATATCTATGGGATATTTTACTTCAAAACATGGTTGATGAAGAAGAAATAATCCGAGTGGCAGAATTAATGAAAATTGATCTAGAAGAACATGGTGAACACGTAAGCCGTGTAAAGAAAATGCTCGAATATTTTGATATTTTAGACCAAATTGATCTATCTTCTGAAGAAATCACTGCTCAACAAAAATCCTTAAACGAATTACGAAAAGATGAATTTATCCCAAATGATAAAAAACTAATTGAATCATTAAAAAACTTCCGTGAACATTATGTTCGTGCTCCAAAGATGAATTAGATGAACCTTAACACTTCTATTCTAAAGTATATCGAAGATGTGAAATCTGGAACTTTTACTGTTGAAGAATTCACCGCTGAAACTTTACAACGAATTAAAGATGTAGATGGTGATGTACATGCATATCTATCATTAAACGATTCTGCATTAAAGGATGCAAAACTAATTGATCAAAAAATATCATCTGGAGAGAAAATTGGTCAATGCCATGGATTCCCTATTTCAATCAAAGATAACATTTGCATTACTGGTACTAAAACTACATGTGCTTCAAAAATATTAGAAAATTTTATCGCTCCTTACACCTCCACTGTGGTAAATCGTTTACAAAATGAAGATGCTGTAATCACCGGTAAAACAAATTTAGATGAATTTGCTATGGGTCTGACTACGGAATTTAGTGCATTTGGTCCTACAAAAAATCCTTGGAATTTAGACTATGTGCCAGGAGGATCTTCAGGCGGAAGTGCTGCATCTGTTGCTGCAAATGAGTGTCTTGCATCACTAGGTTCTGATACCGGAGGATCTGTTAGAAACCCTGCTAGTTTTTGTTCAGTCGTAGGTCTAAAACCAACATATGGATTAATCAGCAGATATGGTTTGATTTCATATGCAAATAGTATTGAACAGATTGGCCCAATGACAAAAACTGTAAAAGATTCTGCATTTTTGTTAAACGTAATTGCTGGTCAAGATGCTAATGATGACACCACAATCAATAATGATAATGTGAACTATTTGGAAAATATCGAAGATGGAATTGAAGGCAAGAAAATTGGAATTATAAAAGAAATGACCACGTCCGAAGGTTTAAGCTCAGAAGTTTCTACAGCTACGAAAGATGCTATAAATGATTTTGAGAGTTTGGGCGCTTCTTGTGATGAAGTAACACTTCCTACCATACCATATACTGTTGCTGCATATTACACGATAACTTCAACTGAAGCGGGTAGTAATTTAGCACGTTATGATAACATACGTTATGGTTATGAATTAGAATCAGAAGGCTATGAATACAATTCTTACATATCGAAATCGCGGGCAAGATTTGGACCGGAAGTAACACGTAGAATTATTCTAGGAGGATTTGTTCCATCTGCAGGGCATGCTGGCAAATATTTCTTAAAGGCACTAAAAGTAAAATCAAAATTAATTTCTGAAATAAATGATGCATTTGAAAAATTTGATTATCTTATTTCACCTACTGCACCAGTACAGCCATTTAAATTTGGAGAAAAAATTGATGATCCTGTAACCTTAATGCTGTTAGATTACAATACCGTTACTGCAAATCTTACTGGCAAGCCTGCAATTTCAGTTCCATACCGTGTGATTAATGGACTTCCTATAGGCATGCAGATTATGGCAAATAGTTTGAAAGAAAAGTCACTATTTCAATCTGCATATGCATTAGAATCAAAAACTAATTTGCCGGAGGTTCCATTATGACAAAAATAGGATTGGAAATTCACTGTCAACTTACAAAGTTAGAGAGTAAATTATTTTGTTCATGTAAGGCAAATTACCGAGAGTTTGAACCAAATCATAATATTTGCCCTGTATGTATGGGGTTACCAGGCTCATTACCTAGATTAAATCAAAAAGCAGTTGAATCTGCAACCAGTATTGCACTTGCATTAACTTGTGATACACCTGAAAAAATTGCATTTTTTAGAAAAAATTATTTTTATCCGGATTTACCAAAAAACTTTCAAATTACACAACTCAATGTTTATGGAGATATGAGTGTGGGAGGAGAGGGATATGTCAGTGTCGAAGATAAAAAAATTAAGATTAGACGTATTCAATTAGAAGAAGATCCTGGAAGAATAATTTACGAGGGTGCATCTGAAAGAACCAAAATTACACTTGTAGATTACAATCGTGCAGGAACTCCGTTAGTTGAAATTGTGACAGACCCTGATTTTGAAAGCCCACGTCAAGT
>JAOMEP010000014.1 GCA_028345965.1 Candidatus Nitrosopelagicus sp. | reverse complement strand
GTATGTGAATCATGTTTGTATCTTTAAAACCAAAGTTTAATTTTTCTGCAAAATCTCTAATATCTTTAGTTCCTTTCGCATTCCACAATGTTGCAACACCGTATTCATTTTTGAATATATTATGGATTTCATCAACAGATGGAGTATTTTCTTTAAATCGTATATCCATCATGTGTAAATGCATCTGTCTAGTTGGAACTTTAATTGCACGAATAAACAAAGGTGCATCTTTTCCAAAATAGGATTTTACATCATCTCCGTGATGTGGGCTCTGAGTTAATTCAATGGTATCAGGTACAATTTCATCTGTTTGTTCAATATCCGCCCATCTTCTTACTAATGTAACATCAAATCTTTTAATTGAATTTTCAAAATTTTTCCGTAAAGGTTGTAAAATACGGCCCATTCCAGTAACATTACAACTTCCTTGCATGACATGTTTTTTCCCAATTGCATCAGCATAGTTTACTTTTGAGTTAAATAATAAATCAGAAACAGCGTTTTCACCATCTATTGTTTCACCACCTTGGTAAATTGACAAAATATCTCTAGGTTCATAAAATAATTTTTTATTTTTGAAACCAATTCCACCTGGAGATGCATCAATTACCAAATCAGATTCGTCTAATGCAGATTCAATGTTCCCAGTTATAGTGAAATCAGAAAATGCATTTTGGTTTTTTTCTGGTACATATACCTTAAACCCTTTTTCAATAGCTTCGTTTACTTTTGAATCTGGAGAGTATTTTCCAACCCCAACTAACTCAATTTCAGGATCATCCTTTAGAAATTGGATTATACGACTGCCAATTGAACCATAACCATTGACAAAGACTTTCTTCATCAATATTTGTTAGAGAATCCAGTCTTTTATAATTAATGGAAGGATTAAATCACATGATTTAGTCATTTTTTTGTGGAAGCAAAAGATTCAAACAAAGATTTTACATTTTCTATAGAGGGAAAAGAGTATACAATTTCAGAAAAAAATAATATTAACAAAAACAGTACCAAAGAAACTACTAAAAAACAGACATTACATGTACCTTCCTTAACTATTGGCGCAATAATTTCTGGAATATGTATTGCAATTGTCATATTTGGAATCGGAGATTTATCAGAATCATCTGCGCCATTAGTAGAAAAACAATTAGTAGAAGAAGAAATGAAACCAGTACAAATTACAATGGATACATTTTTTGAAAATGGTTCCCCAATACTTGGAAACCCAAATGCAGAAATCACAGTAATTGAATTCGGGGATTATCAATGTCATTTTTGTAACGTGCATTTTCAGAATACAGAACATAGAATTTTTGACGAATATGTGATGACCGGAAAAGTCAATGTCATCTTTAAAGATTATACAATTATTGGTCAAGATTCAGTAGGTGCAGCTCATGCAGCACATTGTGCATCAGAACAAGGTAAATTTTGGGAATATCATGACATATTATTTACCAATTGGAGCGGTGAAAATAACGGATGGGCAAGTAATGAAAATATTTTAAGATTTGCAAACGAGATTGGATTAAACATGGATGAATTTATTGAATGTAATATGGATAAACGATATGAACAAAAAATTGCCGCAAGTAATGGAGATGCACAAAAATTAGGAATAACGGGAACTCCCGCATTTTATGTGATTTCAACCAATAGTCAGCAAGTGCAAACATTGTCAGGTGCACAACCATACGAAGTATTTGAAAGAGTTTTCAATTCTATGCTTGAAAATTAGAAAATTTCTAATAGGATGAATAAGATCGCTAGAAAATTCATCAATACGTAAATCATATTTATTCTAGAAATCTTATATACCCACATCATGGGGCATAGCTAATGGCAGCAGGAATCGATGATATTTCAATTTACATTCCACGATTATTCATGGATGCAGGAGACTTTGCAGAAGCAAGAGGTCTTGATCCTCAAAAATTAGTAAAAGGATTGGGAGTTTCAAAGATGGCAATCGTAGATGCTAATCAAGATCCAGCATGTTTAGCTGCAAATGCATGTTTGAAAATTATGCAGAAAAATAAATTATCGCCAGAACAAATTGGAAGGTTGTATGTTGCAACCGAATCATCTTTTGATGAATCTAAAGCAATGAATTCTTATGTTATTGGAATGTTAGAACAAGTTTACGGAGCAGGTTCATTTCAACACTGTGGAGGAATTGAGTGTAAATTTGCATGTGTAAGTGGTTCTTATGCATTATATGACAATACAAACTGGATTCGTGCAGGAGAATCTGAAGACAAAAATGCATTAGTGGTGGTATCAGATATTGCAAAATATGATTTAGGGTCTAGTGGAGAGATGACACAGGGAGGAGGAGCAATTGCAATGTTGTTAAATGATTCACCAAGACTTCTAGAGTTTGATCCTAAAGTGACATCAACATCAATTAAAAATGAATATGACTTTTACAGACCATTCGGAAAAGAAACTCCAATTGTTCATGGTCAATATTCTAACTTACTATATCTAATTCAAGTTAAAAATGCACTAAATGATTACAAGCGAAAAGCACTCAAGACAGGACTGATAGAAATGAAAGAAGGTCAGAGTATGCTCGATCATATTGATTATTTCAATATGCATTTACCATATAGCAATATGGGAAAGAAAGCACTTGCATATTTAGTTCGACATGAGTTAAGAAATACACCAAAATGGAAAGAAGTGATTGCCGAAATTGGTATGGAAGAACCAATACCAAATGATCCACGAGGAACAATCGAATCAATTATTTCAGATTCAGAATTTATGGCAAAAGATAGTGAATTTACAAAGAGATTTGCAAAAACAGATACATATCAAGAAATTTACGAAAGCAAGGTTGCAAGTTCACTGATTGCATCAAAGAGTATCGGAAACCTCTATACAGCATCACTATATTTAGGATTTAGAAGCTGTTTAGAATATGAGTTCCAGAAAGGCGTAAGCTTGGATGGAAAACGTTTTGGATTTGCATCATACGGAAGTGGCAGTAGTGCAATGGTGTTCAGCGGAGTAATACAACCAGAGCATCTGGAGATTGTAAAAGAGATGAACTTAGAAACAGAAATCGGAGAACGACAAAGATTGAGTTTATCAGATTATGAAGAACTACACGAGAATAAACGTACACCAGATCAATCAATACTTAATGCAAAAAAAGAATTCATTTTAGAACATGTTGAACAAATTTCCTCAGATAAACGAGGGGAAAGAAGATACGCATTTGTTGAATAAATCTGATGAGTGAAAGTTCACCTATCAAAGATGCATTATATACAAAAATAGATTCTATTGGGCAAGAACAAATACACCAATTACTGTTAAACAACAAATTTTCAGAATTATTTGAGATAATATACGAACCAGTAATTCACAGTATACAGGACATTGATGAATATGAAAAACATGGAACGTTAGCTGAAAGCTTGACACATTATTTGTTTACAGAGATGTTAATTCCTAGTCAGCGAAAAATTACTTTTGAGAATATAGAACTAGACATACTAATTCCAAATATCGCAGAATTACAAAAGAATAGTCAAAATACAATAGTGATATTTTTTGTTAAAACATCAAATATTGAAGAAATAAAACAAAAAATTCAAAATATAAAGAAACTACAAAATGATGATGCAAAAATATGGATTATATCAAAAGACCATATGGAAATTCCACAATCCACATACATAACAGAAAAAGAATCATTTAGTAAATTTTTAAAAGACGCTCAAGATTTTATTAAAACAAAAAAGATGAATAAATTAAATATTTTCAAGACCAATGTTTGACATATCCACAAAATTTGGAAAATTTTCAACGTATGATTCAATGGTGAATGAATGTTGATATGGGATTGCACCATAGACCTTGCGTCCAGTCAAACCAAAGATTTGATGCTTCAAATTAGTTAATCCATAGCCATCGGAAACATTTTGATTTACTAAAAATCCTTTTAAATTCAATTTTTTTTGTTGTGCATGCTCATATGTCAACATGAAATGATTCACAGTCCCAATTTTAGAGCCAGTTACAATGAATGAACTTAATTCTAAATCAGAAATCAGATTAGAAACAAAATAATTTTTAGATATCGGAGTCATAATTCCGCCGATTCCTTCTACAATTACAACATCATGTATTGAGGCAAGTTGTTTGTATGATTCAATTACTTTGGAGATGTCAATCTCAAGATTAAGTTGTTTAGATGCATCATATGGCGAAGTAGGAATTTCAAAATAATAAGGATTTACAAGATCAGCAGAATCATTGGCTCCCGAATATTTCATTAAAATTTCAACATCCTCCGATACAGAATCGGGCGTAGCCTTGTAACCAGACGCAAAAGGTTTCATCACCCCCACATCAACATCATTATCGTGGAGATGTTTAGCTAATGCTGCACTCACACATGTTTTTCCGACATCAGTATCCGTACCAGTAACAAAAAAAGAATTCATCGTAATTTCCTAGATATAGATTTGATTGTAGATATAGTTCCATCAATTAAGAAATTAAGATCTTTTTGAGATATCGCTAATGGAGGAACAAGCATTATGATATTTCCAAGTGTTCTGAAATAGATTTGATGTTTTCTACCTTCATCAAATACTAATTTGTTAATGGATGTTTTAGATGAAAGAGGTTTGTTTGAGTTTTTATTTTGAACAAGTTCGATTCCCATGACCATACCTTTATGACGAATTTCCCCCACCATGTCAAGATTAGAAATATCATTAACTCTATTTTCAAAAACCGTGGATGTTTTTTGAATTTTTTCAATTAGACGATATTTTTCATATAATTCAATATTTTTTAGTGATAATGCAGCAGCTGTGGGATTTCCAGTATAAGTATGACCATGAAAAAGGTGCTTGAATTCAGAGAATTTACCAAGAAAAGAATCATTAATTTTCTTCGTGGTTAAAGTTGCAGCGAATGTTTGATATCCCCCAGTAAGCATTTTTCCAAACGAAACGATATCGGGAATGGATTTTTGAGATTGATATTCTACCATAGAACCAAGTCTACCAAAACCAGTTGCAATTTCATCTAAAACAAACAACACATCATTTTTTTTACATATCTGAGATATCTTTTTTTGAAAATTTTTAGGATAGATTATGACACCGCCGGCCATTTGTGCACCACTCTCCATGACAAATGCAGCAATAGAATTATCTTTTTCTAGTTTATCTTCAATTTTAGATAAACAATATTCTTCATATTCCTTAGAAGATGTTTTTTTAGGAGTTCCCGAAGATATGATTCTTGGAACAGGAAATTGCATAGTAGAAAATAATTTTGAGCGAAATTTCGAGAAAAATTCAGGCACATATCCTACAGACATCGCACCAAAGGTATCACCATGATATCCATTTTCTAGGGTAGCAACGTTTGTTTTTTTATTTTCCCCCACATTATGCCAATATTGTAAAGCAATCTTTATTGCAATTTCCATTCCAGTTGACCCGTTATCTGAAAAGAAAACAGATTTCATTTTTGGATTTAGTTTTAATAATTTTTTGGATAATTTTTCAGCAGAAGGATGTGTTAGATTAAACAAAGGAGTATGCTGAATTATTTTTGTCTGTTTGATTATTTCAGATACTAATTCAGGTTTTGAATGACCCCAAACATTACACCACATACTTGCAACACCATCAAGCATTTTTCCACCCTTAGAATCATACAACCACATACCCTTAGCAGATGTTATTTTAGGAAAAGTGGTCCATTCAGACATTTGAGTATTAGGATGCCAAACAGAACTATCAGATCTCATACAAATCATATTTTTTATGACTAATTAATGGTTAACCATAGATTTTATACAAGTTAACGCTTATTTAGTGAATTTTTTAATTTCGAATATGCAGAACCAAACAGAGTTAATCCTAGAATGTAAAAACAGAGTACTTACCGAAAAAGGCTTAACTGAAGAATTAACAAATGAGTTATTCAATGTAGAAGACAAAGTTTTGAGCCAATTATCAGATGCAGCAAATGAGATTACCAGAACATTTCAAGGATCAAAAATAGATGTTGAGCAATTAGCAAATATTAAAAAAAATTATTGTAGCGAAGATTGTACATTTTGTAGTCAATCGGCATTTTTTGATACAGGTATCGACAAATATCAATTAATGTCAGCTGAGGAAGTAGTTAGACAAGCAATGGATGCAAAGAAAGCAGGTGCACACTCATATTGTTTAGTTGCAGCATGGAGAGAACCAACAAACAAAGATTTTGATAAAGTTTGTCACATAATTAATGAAGTTAATGAAAAAGTAGGCATTTCAATAGAATGTAGTTTAGGATTTCTAACAATTCAGCAAGCAACAAAATTAAAAGAATTAGGAGTAATCAGATATAATCATAATTTAGAAACATCTGAATCTAAATTTCCAGAAATTTGTACAACTCACACATATCAAGATAGAATTGATACACTACATACCGCAAGAAAAGCAGGGTTAGAGCTTTGTACTGGAGGAATAATAGGTATGGGAGAGACAAGAAAGCAAAGAGAAGAGTTGGTCCAAGCAATATCTAAACTCAATCCAGAAGAAGTTACAGTCAACTTACTTGTAGCATTCCCAGGTACGCCTTTAGAACTACAAACCCCATTAAGTTTAGAAGAAATACTAAGAGTGTTTGCAGTTTTGAGATTTTTACTTCCAAAAAGTATTATAAAAATTTCAGGCGGTAGGGAAGTTAATTTGAATGACGATGGAAAAGAATTACTTTTGAGCGGTGCCAACGGAATTATTAGTGCAGGTTACCTGACACTAGACGGAAACTCCATGCAAAAAGATGTTAAAATGATAAAAGAGATTGATCTTGAAGCCTAAATTTGGCACACTTGAAAAGAAATTAAGTGTAATTAAAAAAAACAATCTACTACGAAATCTACAGGATAGCCAAGTTGAAAAACAATTCATAAAGCAAAATGGAAAAAAACTTTTGAATTTTTCATCAAATGATTATCTTGGAATAAATCCAGGTAAGATAAAACATACTCAATTCCAATCTAGTTCAAGACTTGTTTCTGGAAACGATACTAGTTTTTCAATACTTGAAAAAAAATTATCGAAACATAAATCACAAGAAAAATCAATAATTTTTCCTACAGGATATATGGCAAACCTTGGAATAATTTCTTCAATTGCAAACAAACAGGATACAATATTCAGTGATGAATTAAACCACGCAAGTATTGTTGAAGCATGTAAGTTATCCGGATCTAAAATTAAAATTTTCAAACATAATGATATGGGGGATTTAGAAAGAAAAATTGAGAAAACTAAAGGGAAAAAACTTTTGATCACTGAAGGAATATTCAGTATGGATGGTGACTGGTCAAGATTAGATAAAATATCTCAATTGGCAGAAAAACATGGAATTATAACAATTCTAGATGATGCACACGGAGATTTTGTATTAGGAAAAGATGGGAAAGGTACTGCGAATTTTTTTAATGTAGAAAAAAAAATTGATCTATACATAAGCAGTCTGAGTAAAGGATTAGGAAGTTTTGGAGGCTATGTTTGTGGGAAAAAAAGTTTAGTAGATTTATGTATAAACACATCAAAGACTTTCATATACACATCCGCATTACCTGCATCAATCAATCAATACTCACTTGAAAGATTTAATTCAAACAGAGAGAAATACAGAAAAAAATTATGGGAAAAAATTAATTTATTTCATAAAAGATTAGAAGAAATTCAACTTCAGACCACATCAACAAGCCAAATAATTCCAATAATTATTGGTAAAGAAAAAAATGCAATGGAGTTTTCAAAATTTTTAAGAAATAATGGAATATTTGCACAGGCGATAAGATACCCAACCGTAAAGAAAGATCAAGCTCGAATTAGAATTTCAATTACAGGTTGGTTATCAAATAAAGAAATAGAACATTCAATACAAATTTTAGAAAAAGCTAAAAGAAAATTCAAACTAAAATGATTAGCGCATCATATCGAAACCTAGTCCGCCACCAGATTCAGGTGCACCAACAAGATATGCAAATATAGTGATTGCTGCAAGTCCTGCAATAACGACGTAAAATCGTGAATTCATATGGAAATCTGAAACGCCTTGAATAAAAACTCACTTGTGTTAATGATTTTATAAAATCAATTCATAGCAGTGCTATGGCAGAGATTTCACTAGTAATTGCATTTTTGGCAGGAATTGGTTCTTTTTTTGCACCTTGTATTTTACCTATGGTTCCAGCATTTTTGGCATATATTTCAGGAACAACATTATCCGAAATTAAAACAAAAAATAATGTTATTTCCATTAACAAATCTAACGTACTTTTAAATTCAATATTTTTTGTACTAGGATTCTCAGTAGTATTTTCTGCTCTAGGAGTAGCAATCAATTCAATTTTTTATGAAAGTGCCAATCAAATTGTATCAGGATTCAACCAAATTGGCGGAATTATCATAATATGTTTTGGCACATACATGCTTCTAAGTCATAAAATTCGCATACTCAATGTTGAAAAGAAGATATTCCCAAAAAGCGTAGGTGCTCGATTTCCAGTATCATTTTTGTTTGGAATTGCATTTGCCGCAGGATGGACACCGTGTGTTGGACCAATTTTAGGTACAATAATCACTCTTGCAGCGACATCGCCTAGCATCGCATTCAATTTACTACTCGCCTATTCTATAGGAATGGGAATTCCATTTGTAATAATGGGAGCATTAATTTCTAAATCAAGTAAGATAATTTCAAAAGTAGGAAAACATTTGAAATATTATACAGTTCTATTTGGGATAGTAATTATTGTGTTAGGTGTGCTGGTGTTTTTCAATCAATTAGTTTTAATTGCAAACTTTCCACTTCTAAATGATCTATTACTGTTGAGCTAAAAATGAAAAAAGAATACACGTATGCATCAATGTTATTTGCAATAATTGCAATAGGAATAATTTCTATTTCATATTTTTACGATGAAGTTGATCTAAAACGAAATACAACAAATGATACAACAACATTAGATAAAACATTTCTCAGAACATCACCAGAATTAAAAGGAATATCAGGATACATCAACACATCTTCAGAAAAAATAAGTCAAGACATAGAAGGAAAAGTTGTGTTGTATGATTTTTGGACGTATAGTTGTATCAATTGTATACGAACCTTACCACATCTTACAGCATGGGATGAAAAATATTCAGACGAAGGATTAGTAATTGTGGGAATACATACACCAGAGTTTGAATTTGAAAAAGAATATGACAATGTTTTTTTTGCAACTAAAAAATTTGGAATAAAATATCCCGTGATCCAAGATAACGATAAAGAAGTGTGGAATGATTTCCAAAATAGATACTGGCCAAGAAAATATATTGCAGACCATGAAGGTTACATTCGATTCGATCATATCGGAGAAGGAGCATACAAAGAAACTGAGAGGGTAATTCAAGTTCTATTAGAAGAAAGATCAAATGCGCTTGGAAATACATTAGAGAAAAAAGAATTAGTAGATCTAAATGAATTTAGACATGCAACATTTAGAACACCAGAGTTATACTTCGGATTTAATTTTGCAGAGGGTAGGAATCAATTAGGTAATGAAGAAGGATTTTCAAAAAATAAAGTGGTGACATACCAATTGCCTGAAAAATTTACCCAACATTATTTTTACATGGAAGGAATGTGGAAAAACAATAATGATGGAATGAAACTAATCTCAGATTCAGGAAAAATTATTTTGAATTTTAATGCAAAACAAGTAAACATCGTTGCATCCGAAAATGCGACATTAAAGATAGAATATGATGGAGGTCAAATTCCAGAACAGGTTAGAGGTCAAGATGTTTCGTCAGACAGTACGGTCAAAATTTCAGAGCCGAGATTGTATAATTTGATAGATTCAGAACAAGAGGGACCCCATGAAATAATTATTCAAGTAGAAAGCCCAGGTTTTGAGATATTCACATTTACTTTTGGATAATTTCATTAATGAAATTGAAGATTACTTAAGAAAAATTGATCCATTTAGATTAATTTTTTTTAGTCGCGCTATAAAATGCCAAATTTTTCAATTCTTTACATGGTATCATTTTCAGAGAAATGGAATGTTTTGAAGAGTAAAGAGACATTATCTCAAAAATTTATGGGTACCGTAAAACCAGACGCTCCACTAAAAAATAGATTAGACGTAGCACAAAAAAGACTGCAACAACAAATTTCAAAATTAGGAGAAACAGAACAAAAATTAAAACAAAAAGATTCAATGTTTATGGATAAAATAGTAGAAGCAACAAAAACAAACAATCAGGCATATGCAAAAATGTATGCAACAGAATTAGCAGAAATTAGAAAAAATAACAAAACTGTCAGTAACGCAAAATTATCAATGGAGCAAGTTCAGATTAGATTAAACACAGTTTCAGAATTAGGAGATGTGGTAGTAACATTAAGCCCATGCATGTCATTAATCAAAGGACTAAGTACATCACTAGGCGGTATGATGCCAGAAGTTGCAGAATCAATGCAAGACCTATCAAGTATGTTAGGAGATATTGCAACAGGTACAACTATCACAAGTGAAGGAACTATGGGAGAATTTACAACATCAAACGGAGAAGCACAATCAATACTAGATGAGGCACAAGCAATGGTAGAAGGTCAAACTAGACAAAGTATGCCAGAGCCACCAATTAGCGGAAATAGTGTTGAAGATATACTAAGAGAAAGAGAAGCAATCTAATTTTTTTTCTTAATTTCTTGTAGTAGTTTTTTAATTCTAGAAATTGTTGGATAACTGTAACCACGTTTTCGATAGTTTTTGATCATTAATTTCCAATTATTTAATCTCCAAGTAGCTTGTTCAGGGGTTATGGAATGAACTTCATTACCAATTATACTTTTTCTGCCGACTTTTAGAGTACCCGCATCTTTTGCATCCCATCGATTTTTTGCAAATTTTAAACCGCTCAATATCTCAGAGATAGGCATATCAGAAAAATATGATTTAATTTTTGCAATGTCATCTTCAGATAGATCGTCTTTGGATATAATTGAAAGATCTCTCACCATGAATCTAATGATCATTACTAGAATATCACAAATTTGCTAAATTTCATTAAACAATATAGTATTTTTTTCAACATCCAATAAAGCTGAAAAATGAATGCCTGCACGCAGTATTAAAGATGGCAAAACCAATGATTATGGCAGCAAATGAGCCTAATGTGATCACAACGATTTTTTCTTTGTAGCCCATAACACCAATTTGCGTAACCGTTATATCAAGAATGGCAAGGAATTAGATTATCATGATGCCATCACAACAGGGATATGACCGTGCAATTACAGTATTCTCACCTGACGGAAGATTATATCAAGTAGAATATGCAATTGAGACCGTTAGAAGAGGTGCACTTGCAGTAGGAATTAGAACAAAGGATGGCGTAATTATTGCAGTAGAAGAAAAATCAAGAAAATTACAGATTATTAATACACCACAAAAAATATTTCAAATTGATTATCATATTGGTGCAGCCGCAGCAGGATACATTCCAGATGCACGTTCACAAATTGATACCGCAAGAACATTTTCTCAGAGTAACAAACTAGTATACGATGAAGCAGTTGAGGTTGAAACAGTAGCCAAACATTTAGCTGATCAATGTCAACAATATACACAATATGGCGGAGCGAGACCAATTGGTGTTTCACTCATAATTGGAGGAATTGATCCTGCAGGAACTAATTTGTATATGACAGATCCAAGTGGCTCATACATTTCATACAATGCAATATCAATTGGCGCTAACTCAGACGTAGTTAATGAATTTTTAGAAAAGAATTACAAAGAAGATATGTCACTAGACGATGCAGCATCCCTAGCTATTGCATCAATTTACATTTCAAGTGAAACAAAAGAAGGAATTGAACACATCAAAATGTCAAAAGTATCTGGAGAACAGGGAGTTTTTGAATTTATTAAAAATGAAGAAATAACAAAGTTTGCTGCAAATGCAAAATCAAAATATCCATCTGATGGAAAATAAATAATTTTCACCAAACCATTTAGAATTTAAAATGAAATTATCAATTGCAATACCTGATTCATCATTAAAAGATGAAAAAAAACACGAAAATAAAACTCGAAAAATATTTCAGATTGCACGTGCGGCAGGAATATTTCAAATTAATAACATAATAATTTACAAAGATGGACGAGAGTTTGAAACTGATTCAAAATTATTATCAATGATTCTTAGATATCTTGAAACACCACAACATTTTAGAAAACGTTTGTATCCAAAATCAGGATTACTACAATTCGTAGGAGCGTTATCGCCAATTAAAATGCCTAATCAAACTGGAACGTCAGATGCCAAACAAGTAAAAAAAGGGGATATTAGAGAAGGAGTGATTTTTCCAAAAGATGGAAAAAAATTTATCGATATCGGCATAGACCATTCAATTCCATATCACGGTAAAAAACAAATTGATAAAAGAACAATTGTAAAAATTAAAGATACATTTCCAAATTTCACAGTATACGATATGGAAAAAGATCAAATACCAAATTTTTGGAGTTATAATGTAAAACATGGCGGAAATTTATTTACATTGTTAACTGAATGGAAAGGACCGAAAATACTTACAAGTAGAAAATCAAAGAAAATTAAGAATGAGGATATGGAGAAGATGCTTTCCTCAAAAGAAGATATTCTAGTAGTGTTCGGTACAACCGACAAAGGAATTCACGAGATGTTAGATAAAAAGATCAGTAATATTCAAAATTTTAAAGCATGGAATTTCTTTCCAAATCAAGGAACAGAAACTGTCCGTCTTGAAGAAGCAATTTTAGGGTGTTTATCAATTATCAATGCCCACACATTTAACAAATAAATGATAAAAAAATTATGATTTTGATATGAACAATCAAAAAAAATTTTTGATATTGGCAGTATTAGTTGGAATTGCAGGAGTTGGAATTGGTGCTGTTACAATTTTTTCAAT
This sequence comes from Candidatus Nitrosopelagicus sp., assembly GCA_028345965.1. Classification (GTDB taxonomy): domain Archaea; phylum Thermoproteota; class Nitrososphaeria; order Nitrososphaerales; family Nitrosopumilaceae; genus Nitrosopelagicus. Next base: position 9,652 of record JAOMEP010000014.1, on the reverse strand, counting down.
GATTTCAGAATTATATTCACCATAGAAAATATTACAACAATTAACAAAGAATATTGATATTCTCACAGTATATAATGGGGTTAACGACTTTTTTCATTTATCCATGGGACATAGAAAACGCAGTCAACCAAGAAGAGGAAGTTTAGCATATTCTCCTAGAATCCGTGCAAAAAGTATGGAAGCACGAGTTCGAGCATGGCCAAAAGTAGACAGTGATGAACCAAGACTACTTGCACATGCAGGATACAAAGCAGGATGTGTACAACTAGTGAGCATAGACGACAGAGAGCATACACCAAGTCATGGTAAGCAACTTGTAACACTTGGAACAGTCATTGCAACACCACCAATTACAATAGTAGGAATGAGAGGATATTCAGTTGATACCAATCATACAAGAAATGCAGAATTTGATTCATTTGCAAAAGATTTACCCAAAAATGTACAAAACAATTTAAAAATTAAAACAGAAGGAACACCAATTGATGAAGCAGAAAAACATTTAAGAAAAATTAAAGAGATTTTTGCTATAGTCACAACAACACCAGTTGACGTTAATTTAGAAATGAAAAAACCTTACATTTTTGAGGTCAAAGTTGAAGGTGGAGACATACCAAAACAATTTGCATTCACAAAAGATCTCTTAGGAAAAACTGTCAAAGTTGACCAAGTATTTGAAAGTGGAACATACGTAGACACTGCAGCAATTACAAAAGGAAAAGGATGGCAAGGTGTAATTTACAGATGGGGGGCAAAAAGAAAACAACACAAATCAAGAAAAACCGTCAGAGAAATTGGTTCGCTTGGTCCTATTTCACCACAGAGCGTCATGTATACAGTTCCAAGAGCAGGACAAACAGGATTCCATCAAAGAGTGGAGTATGATAAAAGAATAATGATAATGAGTAGTACAGAAAAAGAAGAATTTAAAATAAATCCGGACGGAGGATTCAAACATTTTGGAAACGTTACAGGAGATTTCATAATTGTAAAAGGTTCAGTTCCAGGAACATATAGAAGATTAATCAAACTTAGAAAACAGATTAGAAACGAACCAAAGAAAATAGTAAAACCAAATGTATTGGAGGTTGTAATTTAATGAAAAGATCTGTTTTGACAATTAACGGTAAGAAAGATATCGATATTGAACTTCCAAATGTATTTGAAACAGATGTTAATCATACACTAATTCATAGAGCATTCATCAACTTACAAACACATTCTTTCCAAAAGCATTCCACAAAACCAACAGCAGGAATGGAAGTAGTTGCAGATTCAAATGATCCACCAACTGGTAGAGGCGTTGCAAGAATTGCTAAAATCAAAGGCGGCGGAGGCGGTCGGGCAGGACAAGCGGGAGAAGTAGCATCAACTAGAGGTGGACGTCAAGCACACCCACCAATTGCTGCTAAAGTCATTTACAAAAAAATTAATAAAAAAGAAAATAAACTAGCATTATGTTCAGCACTAGCCGCAACAACATCAAAAGAATTAGTTGAAAAGAGAGGTCACAAAGTAGAAGGAATTGATGCATTCCCATTGATAGTTTCAGACGATATTGAAAAAATTGCAAAAACATCAGAATTAATCAAAATTATAGAAGATTTGAAGATCACCCAAGATGTTAATCGACTAAAGAACAGAAAAAGAAGAACAGGTAAAGTTGCATTAAGAGGAAGGGTCTCAAAAATAGGAAAGAGTGCACTATTCGTAGTATCAAAATCAGAAAATATTTCAAAAGCTGCGGGAGCCATTCCGGGAATTGACGTATGCGAAGCAAAGAACCTAAGTGTTCTCAATTTGGCGCCAGGCGGAACATTGATCAGATTAACAGTATTCTCAAAGAAAGCGATTGAAGAAATTGCAGAGATTAAATCAAGACATCTAGAATTAATGGTGACTTTGAAATGAACGTAGAGGCTGCAACAAAAATCATTCTAAGACCTTATGTCACAGAAAAAACATTTGCATTGGTAGAAAATGAACAAAAAATTTGCTTTTTAGTTGAAAAAGAATCAACGAAATCACAGATAATTGAAGCCGTTAAAACATTGTATAATGAAGATGCCGTAAACATTCAAACCGCAAGAACCATTTATGGAAAGAAGGCATTTGTTAAATTTAATTCCCCAGATAAAGCAAGAGACTTGGCAAACAAGATAGGTATGATGTGATTGGTATAAATGGCTCATAAAATCAGAATTTTGCAAGGAGACATGTAGAAATGGTCAAAGTAGTAAATAGCTATAAAGGGAAAACAACAGAAGAGTTACAAAAACTTCCAAATGATGAATTATTCGTATTGTTAAATGCAAGACAGAGAAGATCACTAAAAAGAGGACTTTCAGATAACAAAAAGAAATTGATTGCAGAGATTAAAGAAGCAAAAGAAGGAAAAAACAAGAATCCAATCAAAACACATCAAAGAGATCTAATAATTTTACCATACATGATAGGAACAACAGTCAACGTCTTTGACGGAAAAGAATTCAAACCAATAGGAATCGGTGCAGAGATGGTTGGACATTACATAGGAGAATATGCAATTACAAACAAGAGAGTGAATCATGGAGCACCAGGAGTTGGAGCATCAAGATCTAGTTTGTATGTGCCACTAAAGTGATTAAAATGGGAAGATACAATTACGCATTTCAAAATTATGATGCAACAAAGCATGTTAGAGCTGCAATTCGTGAAAAAAAGATCTCACATAAACATGCAAGAGAAACAGCAAAAGCAATCAAAGGACTTACACTTGAAAAGGCTAGAGATTACATGCTAAGTGTTGTTGCAAAAGAAAGAGCAATACCATTTAGAAGATTCAAAAATCAAGTAGGACATAGAAGTGACCCAGGAATGATGTCAGGAAGATATCCAGAGAAGACAGCAGGAGAATTTCTGAAATTATTAGATAATTTAGAATCAAATGCAGAATACAAAGGAATGGATATGGATAGACTAAAGATCATAAATGCAACAACACACAAAGGTGTCGTGATTAAGAGATTTATTCCAAGAGCCCAAGGTCGTGCAACCGATAAGAACGATGTATTAACACATGTAGAATTGGTGGCACAGGAGTTTTAGAAATGTCTGCAGTGAAAAATGTAATCAAAGATAACTACAACATGATGTTGTTGAAAGATTATTTAAGATCAAAAATTAAAGATGCAGGATTTGAAAATGCAGAAGTTTCAAAAACACCAACAGGCACCAGAGTCGTATTACATGTAACTAGACCAGGAATCGTAATTGGCAGAAAAGGAACAGGAATTAAAGAGTTAACTGAAAAATTAGAATCAGACTTTGGATTAAAAAATCCACAAATTGCAGTTGAAGAAATTACAAAACCAGAATTATCTCCAGAAGTAATGTGTAATAGAATGGCATCACATCTTGAGAGAGGTACAGCATTCAGACGTGCAACAATGTGGACAATTCAACAAATTATGGAAGGAGGTGCAATGGGAGTAGAGATTACAATTTCAGGAAAATTAAGAGGGGATAGATCTGCATTTGAAAAACATAGACAGGGAATTTTACCAAGAGCAGGTCATCATGCAGATGTCATAGTGGCAGAAGATATTGCACATGTTGAAACAGCCATGGGACTAATTGGCGTAAGAATAAGAATTGCTAAAAAAGAGAAATTAATCCCAGAATTTGAAATGAAAGGAAAAACACAGGAACAAAAAGATGAAGAAGTTAGAATAAAGAAAGAAGCAGACGATGCACTTGCAAAGGCAGAATCAGAGTCAGAAATAATTAAAATTGAAGAGGAGAAGATGAAAGAAATGGGAGACACCATGGAAGATGAAGAGGAGAAGATGAAATAACATGGCTATGCTAAAGATGAAATCAATCAGGCAATTAAGTGAAAAAGACCTGAAAGATAGAGTAGAGCAGATGAAAACAGAATTATCGAAATTACAAACTGAAAATGCAAAAGGAACACTCAGAAAAGAAACCGGAAAAATCAGAAAAGTTAGAAAAGAGGTTGCAAGGCTTTTAACAAGACTAAACGAGGTAAAAAAAGAATGAACCTAAGTACACAATGTGAGTTTGATTTGATTGGACAAGAGGTAACAATTTCAGATTCAAAAAATAATGAAATTATTGGAATTAATGGTAAAATTATCATGGAAACAAAAAACATGATTATAATGAACACCAAAAATGGAAAAAGAAGTATTCCAAAAAACATATGTCAATTAAGCATTAATGGAGAAGTAATTCAAATAGATCCAACTAAATTGAACAAAAGACCACATGAAAGACTGGAGATGTTAGTATGACACGAAATATTGGAATTAATGTAAAAGCCCCTAAAGAAGAACCACGTGAAGGAGATAAAAAAAATCCATTCAACGGAACACTTCCGGTTCGTGGAAAATTATTTGAAGGTAAAGTTGTTAAATCAAAAGGAAAAGATACAGTTGTACTTCAAAAAGAGGCTCCAGTTTACTTTAGTAAATTCAAAAGATATGGAAGAAGTACCAGTAGAATTCATGCACATGTACCATCAAACTTACAAGTAAATGAAGGAGATACAGTTGTTGCTGCAGAATGTAGACCAATTGCAAAATCCGTATCATTTGTAGTAGTGGAGGTTAAAGAATAATGGGCGGAGCACGTAGCAAAGGCGGCAAAGGTGTAGAAGATTTTAAGCCATACATTACAAGATCAATTCCAGTAGGTGCACGCATCACTTGTGCAGATAACTCTGGTGCAAAAATTATTGAAGTAGTTAACGTACATCAACATAAAACAAGAACATCGAGACTTCCTGCAGCTTCTGTAGGGGACTTTTGTAATGTTGTAGTAAAAAAAGGACCAGCAGAATTAAGAAAACAAATTCATGGTGCAGTAATTATTAGACAAAAATATGTAGTTCATAGACCAAATGGAGTTCGAGTTCAATTCGAAGATAATGCAGGCGTATTAATCACACCTGAAGGCGAAATGAAAGGAACTGACATCAAAGGTCCAGTTGCATCAGAAGTTACAGAAAAATGGCCAAGAATAGCAAATTTGGCAAAAATGGTGGTATAATATGAGCAGATCATCACTTCCAAGAAAAACAAGAAATCAGCAAATTTACTATGCAGCTATGCAAACAGCAAGTAAACAATTATCTTGTGCACTTTCAAAAGATTTAAGAAAAAAGTATGGAAAACGCAGTGCACGAATCATAGAAGGAGATACTGCAAGTATCGTGAGAGGGGAATTTGCAGGAGTTGATGGAAAAGTTACCAAAATATCAATTCCAGACAGAGGAGTAAACATAGAAGGAGTAAAGAAAGAGAAATTGAAAGGAGAGAAATTTGACGTGTATGTTCACACAACAAATATCATTTTGACAGGATTAGATTCAGGAGATAAATGGAGAATTAATAAATTAGAAGGAAAGAAGGCAACAGCTGCAAGAGCAGACGACAAACCAAAGACAGAAACACCAAAAGTGAAAGAAGTAAAGAAAGATACAAAAAAAGCAACAAAAGCCAAAATAAAGAAAGGAGATAATGAAGAATAATGGTACACATTGCAGGTAGTAAGAAACTCAAAAGACAGATGGCACCACTTTTCTGGGGAATTACCAGAAAGGATAAAAGATTTGTAGTTACGGTAAAACCCGGAGCTCAATCAAAACATGCATCAATACCAATCTCAGTATTTCTAAGAGATACATTGAAAATTGTTACTAGTTTAAGAGAAGCAAAATCAGTAATTTATTCAGGAAAAATAAAAGTAGACGGCGTGATTAGAAAATCACTACATCATGGAGCAGGTTTAATGGATGTAGTAGAACTAGAAGGAGCTAACAAAATATACAGATTGGTACCACAAGAAGGAACATTACTAAAACCAATTGAAATTGATGATGCTGAAAAAACAAGAAAATTTGTACAAGTAAAATCAAAAACTACAATTAAGAATGGAAAAACACAACTTGGTTTCCATGATGGAAAAACATTGATAGATGAAACTGCAGTATCAGTTGGAGATACATGCGTATTACAAATACCAGATATAAAAATTCTATCCGTAATTAAACTAGAAAAAGGAATGAACTGTTTAATTACAAAAGGTGTTAATGCAGGAAAAATTGGTAAAGTAGATGAAATAAAAGAAGGAACATTTAGTATTCCAAAAAGTTTAGACATTACATTTGATGAAAGACAAATTGAAATTCCAGCAAGATTGGTAATGCCAATTGGAAAAGACAAACCGGAGATAAAGATTAGGTGATTTTATGGCACAAGAAGTACAAAACGTAATGAAGGAAATAAAATTGGAGAAAGTTGTCCTTAACATGGGACTTGGAAAATCAGGAGATGCCGTAGAGATTGCTAAAAAAGCATTAGGACAAATATCAAATAAAAAAGTAAACGATAGATCTGCTAAAAAAGCAATTAGAGATTGGGGAATTAGAAAAGGAGAACCAATTGGAGCAGCAGTTACAGTAAGAGGGGAAGATGGTAAGGAATTACTAAAAAGATTGTTAGAAGCAAAAGGAAATAGAGTTAACGGTCGTTCATTTGATAACATGGGTAACCTTTCATTTGGAATTTTAGAACATATCGATATCCCAGGAATAAAATATGATCCAAAAATTGGAATTTTAGGATTAAATGTAACAGTGAGATTAGTAAGACCAGGATTTTCAATAGCTACAAGAAGTAAACACAAAGCAAGTGTTGGAAAACATCATAGAATTACACCTGAGGAAGCAAAAGCATATCTAACAAAAGAATTCGGAGCTAGTGTAGAATAATGGGAAAAACAACTTGGGGAAAAGATAGATCATATGGGGATAGAGGAACAGGATATACGCCTAGAAAACAAAGTATCCCAGGAACTACAAATGAAAAACGATATGGTAGAGGTGCAAGATGGTGTAAAAGATGTGGATGCTATGTATCGATTCAAAAATATGACTTACATTTATGCAGACAATGTTTCAGAGAAGTTGCAACTTCCCTAGGATTCAAAAAATTAAGGTGATATGATATGCCGGCAATGAATGTACTAGCAAATCTATTTGTAACAATTTACAATACTGAAGCTCGAAGAAAGTCAGAATGCGTCGTACTACCAACATCAAAAATCGGAACAAATGTTCTAAGTACACTGAAAAAAGACGGATACATTAAGGATTATGCAAGAACAGAGGATAACCGAGGGGGAAAATATAAAATTGATTTAATGGCAAAGATTACAAAATGTGGTGCAATCAGCCCAAGATTCAAAGTTAAAAAAGATGAATATCTGGAATGGGAAAAACAATATCTCCCATCATTTAACAGAGGTATGTTGATAGTTACAACAAATCAAGGGGTAATGTCACATCATGAAGCATCTAACAAAGGGTTAGGAGGATTTTTGATAGGTTATGTCTACTAGTCAAGTCGATAAACTAGCAGCTGAATTAGAAATTCCAGATGGAGTTACAGTTTCATATGATAAACCAATGATAACAGTTCAAGGACCCTTAGGAAAAACATGGAAAAGTTTCAAAAAAATCCCAGTAACAATTGATGTTACAGATGGAAAAGTAAATTTCAAAGCACAAGGTACAAGAGACAAAAGTCGTGCAATCATGAATACATCAAGATCACTTATCAGAAATCTTTGTGAAGGAGTTGTTGAAGGATATACAATTAAAATGAAAATCGTATTCTCACATTTTCCTATTACAGTAAAAGTTGAAGGTAAAACAGTATTAATTGAAAATTTCCAAGGTGAGCGTGCACCTAGAAAAACAAAAATCTGGGGAGAGACCAAAGTCGTTCCAAAAGGTGATGATGTGATAATTACAGGTCATGTTTTGACAGATGTTTCACAAACAGCAGCAGAAATTGAAAATGGTTCAAGAGTAAAAAATAAAGATCATCGAGTATTTTTAGACGGCGTCTATAAATTTGAAAAGAAAAAAGGTATCGAGAATTAATTTTAAAATAATTGGCCCTAGATAACGAGTTCAAAGAACAAACTGAAAAATTAGTTTCTGAGACATTAGATTTATACCAAAATGCAGGTGCATCTCCTAGAATTGGAGATGTTTGGAAATGTGAAAATACAGGAGATTTTTTGTGTGGATTTTTTGTAGGAGAAATGGTAGGGTCCGCACTAAGTGCATTTCAAGTATATCATAAAAGAGAACCAAGTGCGGAAGAACATATGGAAATTGTTGGAATTGTAGAAAAATATTCGGATAGGATTGCAGCTTTTTTCACAAAATTCAATCCAAATTAATTCGTCGGAAGGATTAAATCGCATTTTACTTGGAAAAAATTATGCCGCGTTAGCTCAGCCTGGTAGAGCGTTCGACTGTTAATCGATTGGTCATCAGTTCAAATCTGATACACGGCGCCTTCTAATCTTTGAAATTAGCTTAGATGATTTTTTGAACGTTGTTAGTTTAGATCGTTAGACAGTAGCGATCTAATATTGGATCCATTATAGATAATATGCAGGAGTGTTACATTGGCCAGAACTAGAAGGGCTAACAGATATTGTGTCGATTGTGGTGCAAGACTAGTTTATTATCCAAGATTATCAAATCCAAAAGCACCAAATGAACACAGAGTTTTAGTTTATGCATGTCCAGATTGTACGGAAGACTTTGAAAAACCAAAAATGTTTTCGATTAAAAGAAATGTTACAGAAGACCCATTAGAAACAGTAGAAATAGAGATTACACAAGTACAAAAAAAGCTTGCAAAAAGTAAATAGAGGAAAAAAATTCTGAAAATCAATGTATCCAGAAAAAATTCGTTCACGTGCATGGTATCTAGTTCCAATTTTCTTTGGACTGATAGGCGGAGTGATTGCATACTTTGCAATTAGAAGAGATGATCCTCAAAAAGCAAAAAAATGTTTATGGGTTGGAATCATTCTAACAGTCATTAATGTAATCGTGAATATTTCGTTATTTTCAACTGGAACCTTTGAACAAGATTATAGCGTAAATGTCTAAATGTTTCTAAATTCGAATTTAGAAATATTGTTAATTTTAACGTCTTAACCTAGTTATATTATGAATTCTTTAGCATCTCATGTCACGTCTAAGAGATAATGTAGAAAGATGGTTGATACATGAAAACTATGATTTTAACCAATCAAAAGCAGATGATGCTGCATTCAAAATTACAATAAATAATTCAGATGGATTGGGAAACGATACAGAAGTTTTTGAACCAAAAGCCCAGGAAAACATTCTAGTTATAGGAATTAAAATTGAAATGAAAACAAAACAATTAATCAGATTTAGAGAATTAAATGAAACAGAACAAGATAATTTCAAGAAAAAAATTGACGATTTTTGTTATTCAATTAAGGCAGTTGGTAAATTTTTAGAGGAAGATGGAAAGAAAAAGGTGGGGATTTACATCATTTTAGATAAGCAAGAACAGCTAAATCAGCCATCATTCTTCAAAGCACTAGAAGAAATTATTGAAATGAGTGAAAAAACAAATCGATTTTTGATCAAAACATTTTGATGGAAAAAATCTAATTTGTTCGTAAAAGCTAAACCCCCTCCATATCATTACCAAATTACGAATAGACCATATTTTCAAAAACGTCAAAAAACATGGGGGGTTGAACATTTGTTCGTAAATATGCTAACCAACGGTCAAAACACCACCAT
>JAOMEP010000013.1 GCA_028345965.1 Candidatus Nitrosopelagicus sp. | reverse complement strand
AACATGATGTAGAAATTCTTGAAACTTTAGGAGAAAATTTTGTAACAGATTTAAATTATGTTTTAAAAAAATTAGATGATTACATATTTCTCACCTCTGGAGATTTACCTCTTTTAGATGAAAATATAGTTAAACAAATAGTTGATACTACAAATCCTGAAAAAATATGGACTAGTATTATTACAACAAAAACATTTCAATCATCTTTGAATTTAGAACCGGAATGTATTGTTTCATTCAATAAAGAGGATCATGTACATACGGGTATATCTATTGTAAATGCAAGTAAGATTAAAAATTTTGATTCTGTAGAAGAAAATTACATGATAATTAATGACAGACGTGTATGCTTGAATGTAAATACAAAAACAGATTTTGAATTACTCGGTGGATTCTAAAATTTTACCATTTATTTGAGCAATTGAACCTGTTGCTTTTGATAAAACATTTCCACATGAATTACAAATTACTTGTGTAGAACTGTGAGAGTATACAATTTGTTCTTCATCACATTCATGACATTTCACTTTGTTGAATTTGCTACTTGGTTCTGGAACCAAAACGTGATCTTTTTTCATGCTGCTATCAACTCGAATTTCCTAATTCTAATTCCTTTATTCATCATTTTCTTTTTACATGTTGTGCATGTTTCAATCAATGTAACTTTTTTAGTAGTTTTAGCAGGTTTTGCAAGTTTTGGGAATTTTTGTCCACCGTATCCCTTTTTTCTTAAAGCATGTCTTCTTTCGCCTGCTGCTGAACCTCTTCTTTTTCCAGCTTTGTAAATTGAGACTTTCATTTTTTGATGACTTTTACATTTTGGACAATATGATCTAGTCTCTTTTGGCAAATTCATAGTATTGTGCCTCGTTGACCGTAATTTAAACATCGCTTCAATGTATAATAATATCTGAGGCTCCATTGAGATATGCACAGTAAATTTTCTTCAGTGTTATCTGAAATTAATTCAGTATCTATTGGAGATAGTCATGCAGATCTAATTTTAGAAAATTGTTCTTTAATCAATGTCTATACAAATGAAATTCAAGAAAAAATTCAGATATCAATTAAAAATGATAGAATTGCATTTGTTGGAAATGATGCATCTCACACATGTGGTCCAAAAACCAAAGTTTTAGATGTAAAAAATAAGCATGTTTGTCCAAGTTTTGTTGATCCTCACATACACATTGATCATTTTTTGACTCCTGCAGAATTTGTGAAGAAATCATTACTATGTGGTGTGACTTCGCTTTTTCCAGATTCTATTGATATTGTAAGTGTATGTGGTTATCGTGGGTTTAAGGAATTTTTACGACAAACTCAAAATCTACCAATGAGATTTTTTCATACAATTCCTGGAGGTTTACCTGTGGATAGAAAATTTAGTCATGGAAAAACCCTTAGTATAGAAGAGGAAAAAGATGCAATTGGATTACAGTCTGTCGTTGGATTGGGTGAAGTCTTTGCTTGGACAAAAGTTACCAAACGAGATCCTAAAACAATAAAGTCATTAAAACAAATGCACGAGAACCATTGTATAATTAACGGTCACACGGCTGGAGCAAGCGGTAAAAAATTAAATTCTTACATTGCATCAGGAATTTTTTCTTGTCATGAACCCATAAATTTTGATCAAGTCTTAGAGCGGTTACGTCTTGGTATGTGGATAATGATTAGAGAAGGTTCAATTCGTAGAGACTTGAAGGAAATTATTCCTTTAGTATTATCTAATAACATATATAAAAATCGATTAATGTTTTGTTCTGATGGTTTAGATCCTTCTGATATTACAAACATTGGCCACATTGATCATTGTGTTAGAGAATCAATTAAACTTGGAATGAATCCAATTGATGCTATTTCTATGGCATCACGAAATTGTTTTGATTATTATAAAATGGGAAATGAATTTGGTGGAATTGGTCCTGGAAAAATTGCTGATATTTTAATTTTAGATGACTACAAAAAAATAAAAATTAACAAAGTAATCTTAGGTGGAAAAATTGTTGTCTCTAACGGTAAACTTGTTGAACAAATCCATACTCCTAAAATACCAACTTGGATGCAAAAAACTGTTAAAATTCCAAAATTACATCCAAATTTTTTCAATGTAAATTCAAAAAATAATTCTGAAACAGTAAATACAATTTCAATGAAAACTGAAATTGTTACAAAAAAAAATACATTTGATCTAGATGTTAAAAACTCAAATGTTATCGCATCATATGATAAAGATATCTGGAAAGTAGCCGCGTTAGATAGAACATTTGGTAGTAAAACTCATGCTGTTGGATTTTTAGAAAATTTTGGAGCTGATATTGGTGCATTTGCATCTACGTGGAGTTTTCACGAAAATGATATGATAGTCATTGGTTCAAACGAGAGTGATATGGCTGATGCATGCAATAAACTTGCAAAGTCACAAGGTGGATTAATTATTGTAAAAAATGGCAAAACATTGGCATCTTTACCCTTCCAAATGGGAGGAATAATCTCAACTGACACAATTGAAAAAGTAACAAAAAACTTTAAAAAAATTAATGATGTTTTATCAGATTCTGGTTGTAAATTTAAAAAACCACATCTGATTCCTTTATTCCTGCCTTTCTTGGCATTACCTGACATTAGAATATTGTATAGTGGTATTGTGGATGTCAAGTCTAGAACGTTTATCCCCACGATCCAGACTAACCTATAAAAAGGGAATTCGTAGAAAAATATCCGTGGCCTCAATACAACAAACACCAAATGGACCTGTTTTAGTCCTAAAAGAAAGCGCTTTACAAGAAAAAGGTAGAGATGCTCAAAAAAACAACATCATGGCTGCAAAAATGGTTGCAGATATTGTAAAATCAAGTTTAGGTCCACGTGGACTTGACAAAATGCTTGTTGATTCCTTAGGTGACGTTACAATTACAAATGATGGTGCAACAATTCTAAAAGAAATTGATGCACAACATCCAGCTGCTAAAATGATGATTGAAATCTCAAAAACTATTGATAATGAAGTTGGAGATGGAACAACATCATCTGTTATCTTTGCTGGAACTCTACTTGCAAAAGCAGAAGAATTACTAAAAAAAGATGTACACTCTTCAGTTATCATTGAAGGCTTTCAAGCAGCATCTGAAAAAGCATTAGAAATTTTATCTGAAATCTCAAAAAAAGTAAGTCCTGATGATAGAGAAACATTGTTACAAGTTGCAAGTACAAGTATGGAATCAAAACTAATCTCAGAAGATAGTGAATCTCTTTCAAAAATCGTTGTTGATTCAATTATGAATATTACTGAAACTAGTGATAACAAATCATCTGTTGATCTTGATAATCTTAAAGTTGAGAAAAAGGCCGGTGGTTCAATTCAAGATACTGCATTGATTAAAGGAATTGTTTTGGATAAAGAAGTTGTACACTCTGGTATGCCAAAAAAAATACAACAAGCAAAAATTGCTTTACTTAACACTGCAATGGAAGTCGAAAAAACAGAGATGAGTGCAGAAATTAGAATTAATGATCCTACACAAATGCAAATGTTCCTTGAAGAAGAAAATAGAATGATCAAAACAATGGTAGAGAAAGTTCATGCAATTGGTGCAAATGTTGTAATTTGTCAAAAAGGAATTGATGATATGGCACAACACTTTTTGTCAAAACATGGAATTTTAGCTGTAAGACGTGTAAAAGAAAGTGATATGACAAAACTTGCAAAAGCAACTGGTGCACGTATTACTTCAAATATTGATGATATTTCTGAAAAAGATTTAGGTGCAGCAAACTTAGTACAACAAAAGAAAGTTGAATCTGATAAATGGGTTTTCATCGAAGGATGTAAAAATCCACAATCTGTAACATTACTAATTCGTGGTGGTTCTCAACGTGTAGTTGATGAAGTAGACCGTTCTATTCATGATTCTTTAATGGTTGTAAAAGATGTAATTGAAAAACCAGAAATTGTAGCAGGTGGCGGTGCACCTGAAGCTGTATTGGCATCATTCTTGAAAGACTGGTCTGAAAGATTTGAAGGAAGACAACAATTAGCAATTAACAAATTTGCAGAAGCATTAGAAATTATTCCATTAACTATTGCAGAAAATGCAGGTATGGATCCAATTGATACTATGGTTAAATTACGTGCAAGACAAAGCGAAGGCAAAAAATGGACCGGAATTAATGCAAAAGAAGGAAGAGTAGCAGATATGCTATCACAAAATATTGTTGAACCGGTTGTAGTAAAAGAACAGATTATCAAGTCTGCAACAGAAGCTGCATCAATGATTCTAAGAATTGATGATGTAATTGCTATCTCTGGTGGTTCTGGTGGCGGTATGCCTCCTGGAATGCCACCAATGGGATAATTTTTGAAAAAGCGGTTCTAGCAATAAAAAATTCTACATACAAATGACATTTCTTGTAAGGGTTGGCTATGACGACAAAAACTGTGTAGTTTGCTATCTGAACCGCTTTTCATAACTACTTTGAGTGATTTTTAGATATAAGATCCGCTGAGGACTTATCCATTGTTCATTTTTTCATTGTTTTTACTATCATGATCTTTGCCATAGTCACAAGTAACTATGTAGTTTTTAGTAAATTACATAGTTAAAAAATAAACTATAGAATTTACATAGTTTTTTGTAATAATTTGTTCTATAACTCTAGAATGTTATATTTTTTAGAAGAAATAGATCAAAAATGTGTAATTTGTTCATTAAGGTTAAATAGCAAAATTTTTACAAAATTGTAATAACATGAATAAAGAATTAGGACGAAAAATAACTAGTCTAACCTTAATGACTATTATGCTAGCAGGTGGAGTTAGCTTTGCAGCTCCTGGTATGATGCCAGAAGCAGCAGCAGCTAACCAATACTTGTGGGTATCAGTAGAAGACGCAGGTGGAAGTAAATTCTACGGCGGTCAGGTATTAGAAATCGTAGTTACTGATCCAGCTATTAACAGACTGGATGAGGCATACGGTATGCCTGATGTTACAATTGACGGTAAGAAAGTTATCATGGCACAAGGCGTAGACGGTTCTTGGTATGCATACATTGCTGATGGCAAGAAAGCAACCGGAATCGATAAAAATTACGCAGAAGTTGAAGACGGAAAAGGCGCAGATTATGGTAGATTCTGTGCTCCAACTACAAACTTGGAGTACGGCCCTAACAGTGCAAGTGTATCCGCATTGGTTCCTTCAGAATCAAGAGGTGTAGCACTTCCATTCGCATTAGGTAACTCTACTGGAACTGGCGCAACTGGATTCACATCATCCGCTCATATTATCACAGGAGCTGCTGGTGTTTTCAGTAACATTGGTGCAGCTACCTTTGGTAGTTACACACAAGGTACTGGAGTGAATACAGATTGTGAAACCGCATCTTCCAACAGTGGACATCCTCTATACTATCTCAATGCAACAGCACAAATGGCACACGTAGCAGTACAAGTTGGTACGGGTGTTAACGCATCAGGTGATGCAATTAACAATGTTGTAAGAGAAGCAAGAGCACTATCCAATGGTACAACAACTGATTACTATGGTAACATCGCACTTGGTCCAAATATGTGGCCATTTATCCAATTGTATGACTTCACAAGATATCAATCATATGACTTAGTTTATGAAAGAGGCGGAGCAGACGAAACAATTTCTTTGACTTATGACAGACCAGCAGGTTATGATACCGATGGTAACAAAATCAAAGGTCTAGTATTTGACAAAGAACACTATGGTTTAAAACATGAGATAGGAATTTCCCTATACAACAATGAGTTAAACATAGACCCAACTGACGAAGACAGTTGGACTTTCGGTACTCTACCAACAAACGCAACCATTTTCTATCAATTATTCGATGAAAACGGCGCAGCCGATTCTTCTAACACCAATGGTGTTACGAGTTTCGACATGTTCACTTCATCCTCAACATGGGGATTCAATGACGGTGCTACCATCAAAATTGATGTAAATGGTCCAGAATTTGATGCCGGCGACGGTACATCAATCTTACACTTCCAGGACAACGGTGATCAAGTAGTAGTTTGTAACAGCGGATTATGTTCTTCAAAGGACATTAACGAAGCTGACCAGGCAGTAACATTTACTGAAACTGGTGCAAACACTGGTGTATTCACCAATTGGGATGACAGTTTGAAAACAAACATGTTCATCAACCCAACTGCTGAGAGAGGCACACAAGCTACCTTCACGGTAGATGATAAAGAGTACTCTGTACTCCACATGCCATCATGGGGAACAATCGAATTCAATACCGACTATAAGGGCGGTATCGGATCTGAATGGAACTCTGGTGAACTTGTACAAATTCTCTTAGATGATGAAGATATGAATCTGGATGCAAGAACTAAGAACCAAATGAAAATCAAAGACAACATGACTATTGTCCCAGCAATTAAAATCGGTTCTCCAATTACTTTGAAAACACTCGACACCGTCAAATTGATTGACGATGACGTAAGTGCAACAGAGATAACTTTCGATCAAAACATTAACGACACACAATGTAGTAGTGATTATAGTACATCAACTACACAATCAACAAGAGATGCTTCATACCTCTCTTGTTATGAAAAATACAGTGAACGTGCAGTTATAACGAAAGAAACAACTGGAGACTGGACAATTGCATCTAACGATCAATTGATCTTTACATACAATGGAACAACAGTCGGTGATCTTACAGATATGATATCAAATGCTAACGGTACAGCAGCTTACACATACATCTCATACGATTTCCGTTCATTTAACGGTGGAAAGAATGATAATAATTATTACATGAACTTCACTATTGGTGACACATCTTACGGTACAGCAGCAGCATCTAACCGTGCTGGTGCACAAGACGGTCACGTAGCTTCTTCAGTATACAATACTGGATTAGTCGGTACTGCATTACTTAACGCCCCTGGCGCTAAATTGCAATATGCAGATCACTTGACATCAACAGAAGCACTAAACGTTATCGTAAACATGAAACCAATTAGCGGAACTCTAGGAGATAAATTGTCAGCTGGTAAATCATACCCAGTAACTATGGACTTTACTACTTACGGTCAATCAAATGACGGTGAGGAACAAGCCGATAGACACATGAACTCAATCTGGCGATTCGAATCAAAAGAGAATGCAGTTAACTCCGGTGTAATGAAGACCGAAGTCGACTTTACCATGCTCAATCAATTGAACGTCAACCAAACCTCCACATACAATAACACAAAGACTGACTGGGAAGAAAACCGAATCATTGTCCACCAGGACATGACTGATGAGGATGAAATCCGTGTCAATTACTTTGATATGGGAGCAGATGGAGTTGAGACACAAGTAGGAGACCAATTAGCAGCACCAACACACTCAGGTGTAGTTGAATTTGACAATGACAGTTACAAAGAAGCAGATACTGTAGTCGTAACATTAACCGACGCAGACCTAAACACAAACCCAGATATCATTAACATTTACACCATAGTTAGCAAGAGCGGCGATTATGCTTTCGACCAAATTGGTAAGAAAGAATATGGTCGTAACTCTGCAGAAGAAAACTTTGGTAGAGTGTTAGATATCACATTTGATGACGAGCTATGGTTGCACTCCGACCAAGGTACAGCATGTACTACTGGCGGAACAGCTAACGGCGGTACCCCAACAGGTAACGACGGTCTCGGATCTTCTGGATTTACCTTAGTAGAAACTGGTAAAGACACAGGTGTCTTTACTGGTGACTTCCAAGTTCCAGCAGACTATTGTTCTAGAAACAACTCAAATGCAGTGGTTACATCAATGGGTACTGATATTGAAGTTAATTATGTAGATTACAGAGACGCATCTGGAGAAATCATCGAAGTAGGTGATGGCGCAGGAATTAGAGGCAACACAGGTTCTGTCTCATTAGATAGAACAGTCTACCCAGTTCCATTCGGAACAGTTGGAGACTTTAGTACTGAAACCTCAAAGGCAACACCTAACGGTAGAGCCATATTCCCAATCCATAGTGTTTCTGACGGCGTACTAAACGCTGACAGTGAAACAATCGGATCGGGTGACCTAACCATACACATTCGAGTAGATGACCCAGATTATGACGTATCAGCAACTGGTGAAGACCAAATTAACGAGAACACAACAACCACCTCTAAACGTGGACCTCTAAAGATCTACGTTTCAAGAGGTTCTGATGCAGTTACACTCGCTACTGCCGGCGGTGACGTCGTACAGAACGGTGTAATTTCAGAAGGAACATCTGTTGACGTAACAGCAACAGGAACACTCGGTGTTGATAGAACTCGTGAATTAGGACCAATCTTAGAGACTGCTCCAGACTCTGGAGTATTCGAACTTGACATGACAGTCAGATATACTGACGGTCCTCCAAGCACAGATTGTCCTGCAACAAACTCTTACACAGCAACTGATGGTACATCCGGAACCGATGACACCGATAGATTCTATTCAGCAGTATCTGACAGCAAGAATTACTGTATCCTACAAGGAGACGTAATCACTGTTGAATACTCTGATCAGAACGATGCATCAGGAAACTCTGCAGTAGCTTACGATTCAGCAACATTTGACTTAAGAAACGGTGTAATTCAAACAGACAAATCTGTCTACATCATTGGAAGTGATATTATCATGACCTTGATTGAACCAGATCTTGACTTAGAATCTGATGAATCAGAAACATGGGACCTCGATTTAATCGAGTGGGACTCTGACGCTGCAACACTCACAATGGGTAACGCAGGCGGATCAGCAGCATCCTTTGATCCTGAACCATCTGACTTTAGAGAAACAGGTGACTCTACTGGAATCTTCCAGATTGTTATCGAAATGCCAAGTACACTTGGTGACGCTCTAGACAGAGGTGAACTCATCGAACTTGAATACACAGATTGGAGCCCAAGTGGTGCCAATTATGTTGGTGAAGAGTATACAGACATAGGACTTGACATTTACACATCTAACTTCGGTGCAACCATCGAAATGGACCAAAAAGTTTACACATGGACTGATAAAATCTATGTAACTATAGTCGCACCAGATCACAACTTTGACAGCGGACTCGTTGATCTAATTGGTGATACTGATGACGACCCACTTATCGTACAAACCAGATCACAGAAACTCACTAGCTACAAACTAGCAGAGACTGGAACTGATACAGGTATCTTCAGTGGTGAAGTAATCCTCAAAGGATTCTCTCACGATGCTGACGGTGACCCATCAACTGGTACCGCTACAAACGGTTACGATGTAACAGGTCTATCCGCTGCCACTGGTAGTGGACCAACCGATGGACAAATTAAAGCCGAAGATGATGACGGAATCACTATCTCATACGAGTTTAACGAGGATGAGGTTGTAGTTGGTTCTGCATTAATCAGATGGAACGTAGGTGAAGTTCAATGGCTTGAATCAAGCTATCCTGCAGGCGGTAATGGTGTAGTAAGAGTAGTCGACCCAGACATGAACTGGGATCCAGAAAACGTGGACAACTATGAAATTGACGTCTGGTCAGATTCTGACGCAGGCGGTATTTCCTTAATGATAACTGAGACAAATGAGGCAACTGGAATATTCGAAGGAACTGTATCATTTACAGCAGACGACGAATCATCTGGTCACAGACTCAGAGTCGCAGAAGGTGACACAATCACCGCAGAATATGAGGATAATACACTTCCAGATCCATATACTAGAAGCGATGACCTCGATATCACTGGCACAGCCATAATCGGCACAGTCGTACCTCCTCTTGAGCGTGCTCCAGCAGCAAACGCAAGAGTAGTTGACTCATTCGGTAACTCACTAAGTGAGGTATCAGTAGATCAACAAGTACAGATTGAAGCAGACTTGGTAAACGGTCAGGATAGAGATCAATCATTCGCATACTTAGTACAGGTTCAGGATGGCAACGGAGTAACTGTCTCACTAGCATGGATTACTGGTCAACTGGCTGCTGGACAATCATTTAGCCCAGCATTGTCATGGATACCATCTAATGCAGGATCATACGAAGCAACAGTCTTTGTATGGGAGAGCGTAGATAATCCAACTGCTCTATCTGATACAGTATCAGTAAGCATCCGAGTCGTATAAGGTAATTAGACATCAAACTTTCCTTTTTTTCTTTTTTTTGAACACCTCTTAACGAAAGTTATCGACAAACTCAAAACCCATTAGTTCATTCAATACACATGAACAAAATTGGAATTGATCTTGGTGGAACTAAAATTGAAGGAATACTTACTGATGAAAACTACAATGATATCGCAAGAAAACGTATTCCGACAAATCAAGATGAAGGTTACAGTTCAATATTGGAATCAATCAAAAATTTGGTACTTGAACTTTCTCAAGAATCTGATAATAAAGTCTCCATAGGAATATGTACTCCTGGAGCATTATCACTTGATTCAGGCCTAATAAAAAATAGTAATACGCAATGTCTTATTGGTAGAGATCTTCAAAATGATTTAAAAAATACTTTACATTGTGATATATTCATTGAAAATGATGCTAATTGTTTTGCACTAGCAGAAGCTAAACTGGGGGCAGGTAAGAACTCAAATCTTGTATTCGGTGTAATAATGGGTACCGGAGTTGGCGGTGGTATTATCATAGATGGAAAAATTCATAATGGAAGAACAAACATTGCTGGCGAATGGGGTCATCATTGTCTTCATACTGGTGGCAATAGTTGTTATTGTGGAAATAAAGGATGTGTTGAGACATACATTAGCGGCCCTGCTCTGGAAAAAAATTGGTCTCTTCTCTCTGATCTAAATCAATCATTGCCTGAAATTATTCAAAATTCAAATAATCCAAATTTTGATAATTGGAAAAAATCATTTCTTAATAATTTTGCATTATCATTATCAAATGTAATTGATATCTTAGATCCTGATATGATAGTTCTTGGCGGTGGAGTCTCAAACATTGATTTTCTTTACGATGAAGGAAAAAGCGCTGTTTATGAGAAAGTATTCAGTGATATTGTTGATACACCAATTGTAAAAAATGAACTAGGTGATTCTGCAGGTGTATTTGGTGCTTGTATGTTATAATTTACTGAGGTTCAATAGTAGCAGGTGGTTTACTTGAAATTACATATGAAACCCATGTCACCTCATCAATTTCATTTGTAATTCTATTACTAATTTTCTCTAAAACTCCATTAGGTAGTCTAGTCCAATCTGCAGTCATTGCATCAATAGAGTCTACGACTCTAACTGTAACAATTCTTCCATATCTTCGTTCATCTCCGACAACTCCAACCGCCTTATCATCTCCAACTGCAGCATATGCTTGCCATACTTTGTCATAAACTCCTGCATCCCATAACTCATCTTCGACAATTCTACTTGCTTTTCTACAAATTGCTAATTTTGAAGGAGTAATTTCTCCAATAATCCGTACAGATAATCCTGGTCCTGGGAATGGATGTCTCTTTAGCAGTTTTTCTGGAACTCCTAAAATTCTAGCAATATCTCTTACTTCATCTTTATACAATTCTTTTAATGGCTCTAAAATTTTGAGGTTCAACCAATCTGGTAATCCTCCAACATTGTGATGAGATTTTATAACTGCGGCTGGACCTTTTGATACACCACTTTCAATTATATCTGGATAAAGTGTACCTTGTGCTAACCATTTGAATGGACCTTTTTGTTTTGCAAATTCGGTAAACACCTGAATAAATTCTTCTCCTACAATCTTTCTTTTTTGTTCAGGATCTGTCACTCCTTTCAATTTTGAAAGAAATTGTTCACTTGCATCTATTCTATGAAAATTCAATGAGAAATTATTCTTGAACATATCTTCGATCTCTTTAGATTCATCTAATCTAAGTAATCCATTATCAACAAAAACTCCTGTTAGTCTATTTCCTATTGCTTTGTGTATCAATAATGCAGCAACTGTTGAATCTATGCCTCCGCTAACTCCACATAATACGTTTCCATCAACTTCTGAAATCTCTTTAACAGTTTTTTCAACAAAACCTTCCATAGTCCATTCCTGCTTAGCTTTACAAACATTCAAAACAAAATTCTTCAAAATATCTGTTCCTCGTTCAGTATGAACTACTTCTGGATGAAACTGAATACCAAATACAGTTCTATCTATATTTGCTATTGCTGCTGCATGTGAATTTTCAGTATGACCTATAACTTCAAAATTTGATGGAATCTCTTCAGCTTCATCTCCGTGACTCATCCATGCACGAATGGATTCTCCAATTCCATCTAACAATCCTGAATCTTTGTCCATTGAAAGGAGAGATGAACCATATTCTTTGTTTGCACGTTTGACTTTCCCTCCAAATTTATTTACAATTAATTGATGACCGTAACAAATTCCTAATAATGGTAAGTCAAAGTTGAATAACTCTTCATCTGGTTTTGGTGCATCTTCATTATAGACGCTTGACGGTCCACCTGAAAAAATAATTCCCTTTGGATTCATCTTCTTTAGTTCTTCAGGTGATATATCATATGGAACTAATTCTGCATAAACTGAAAATTCTCTAATTCTCCTACAAATCAAATGACTGTACTGAGACCCAAAATCTAAAACAATTATTTTTTCCATTTTCTTACTTGATTGAATTTTCTAACATTCGTGTGAGTGACCATGTGGCTGTATTGATTATCTCATCCAACCTTTCTTTTTGTCTATAGTTTTTAATGATTATTTCTCTAATTGCCTGTCCATTTTTATTAATTACACAATCAATTACTGAACTCTGATCAATTTTTCCATTTTTGACATCTACACTATCTATTTTTTTCATTTCTCCAATAATTCTCTCGATAAAAAATGATCTAAGTGGTGGTATTTCATCTGTAAGACCAATTCCCTCACTCATAATTATAGAAATTTTTTCAGGAGTTACAAATGCATTTGCAATAACTTCACCATCTTTATTTTTTTTAATTTGAATTGAATCTGTTGTATCTTCTTTTTTCACTATGGTATCTACACTTGGTTCTTCTTTTTTCACTATGGTATCTACACTCGGTTCTGATTTTCTTGGTAATGAAGATGCTTTGGTAAAGCTAGATCCTTTCAAAACTACATCTAGTATGTCCAAATTTTTCTGTAGAAAATCTAGTTCATCTTGATGTTTTGCCATTTTATCTACTATTGATTCTTTTAATTGTAACATTTTTTCGATCTGCTCATCAGTATACTGCATAACTATTAGAAAACTCATTCAGTATTAAAACGCATTCTAAAAGTTTTCGATACACTCTAGGTCAACCAATCTAATAGTTTTGTAACCTTTCATTCGCTTCGTTGAATACAACTCTGCTTTAGATTTTGTTGCAAACCATTCAATAATCATTTTACCAAATTTCAATTTTTTTATCTTTGTTCTACGATTGATTACTTTATGTTTTGAATATTTTCCAATTTTTTGGCCAAAATCCATTCCAATTAAAATAATTTTACTTGCATTGAAATATTCTGCAAGAAATACGCATCTATCTCCATCAGTAAATCCTCCAAAATTTTCCAATTTTCCAAATTTTCTTGTTTGTGTAGAACCTATCACATTTGAAAATCCTTTCACAATTTCTAATCTATCGGAATTATTTCCATGTGCATGAACTATTATTGGAATTTTTGTTCTCCCTATTTTTTTAATACTTTCCAAGTCCCCATCTAGGTCAGTAACTAAAATGTCTGGTTTGATATTTTTTTCTAATAATGCTCTCACTGCACCATCAGCTACAATTTTTGTAATATTCTTAGATTTTTTAATATGTTTTAATGATTTAGATAATGACGGTCCTGCACCAATAATGAAAATTGTTTTACCTTTAATCATATCTTGAAATTGTTTTTTTGAATTTTTTGTTTTTAATAATAAGTTTAATTTTTTAGCAGAAATAAGATCCTCTTTTTCTGAATATCCAAATTCCTTTCTAATTTCATTGAATTTAGTTTTCCATCCACGAATTGTCATATCACTCAAATAGATTACCTTATCATAAATGATATGACAAAATTAGGTAATCTTGTAGTTGGAAGAAAAAATACAATTACCATTATGGGAATTTTGAATATTAGTCCTGAATCATTTTATAAAAAATCTGTAAAATCTACAAAATCAGAAATATCAAAGTATTTGTTAGATATGGAGGAAAATGGTGCCAATATTATAGATGTTGGAGGAATGTCTACTGCGCCATATCTAAAAACAGTTGTATCTGAAAAAACTGAATCTGAAAGAATAACAAAAACAATCAAAATTATCCAAAACCTATCTAATATTCCAATCTCTGTTGATACTTGTAGAGCATCCGTTGCAAAAGACGCACTTGAATTGGGAATTGATGTGATTAATGATATTTCTGGTTTAAAGTATGATGCAAATATGCCAAAAATTATAGAAAAATATAGTCCATCTGTAATTTTATGTTCATACAGTAAAAAACTTGTAAAAGGTAATTTGATATCTGCAACGAAAAAACTTTTGAATGAAAGTGTAAAGATTGCTCAAAGTGCACAAATATCTAAAGACAAAATTGTAGTCGATCCATCTATTGGTTTCTTTAGACGTTCTTCTGATGTAAAAAATAAACTTCCATATACAAAAATTAACTCTGATTGGGCCCAACGTGATGCTGAAATTATTAAAAAATTAAATCTTTTAAAAACAAATTTCCCAATTTTAGTTTCTATTTCAAATAAATCATTCATAGGAAAACTACTTGGAAAAGAAGATCCTAATGATCGAAATACTGGAACTGCAATTGCTGAAATGTTATCTATAATCAATGGTGCATCGATAATTCGAACCCATAATCCAGAAATCACCTCAGATGTTATCAAACTTACAAAATCCCTCATAAAAAAATCCAAGAAAGGCTTATAACAGATTTTTTCTCTCTGGTAAAAGGTTCATTTGACAATAAGAGAGGGATTCACTTTTGATGATGTTCTACTTGTACCCAAATTTTCAGATATAACTAGTCGTTCACAAACAAATCTCTCAACAAATCTATCACGAAATATCAAACTCAATATTCCTTTAGTTAGTGCAAATATGGATACTGTGACTGAATACATGATGGCTACAACAATGGCTAGACAAGGTGGAATTGGAATCCTTCATAGATTTTTAACAATAGAAGAAGAAGCAAACCAAGTTCTAAAAGTCAAACGTTCTGGAAGTGTAATGATAGATAATCCATATCAAATATCTTCTGAAAAGTCTATTGAAGAAGCTATAGATTTAATGAGTGAAAAAGAAGTATCTGGATTATTAGTTGTTGATTCTGATTCTAAACTTGTTGGAATTTTAACTGAACGTGATGTACTTTTTGAATCTATCACTTCAAAGAAAACTGTATCTGAATTAATGACCAAAGATGTAATTTCTTCAAACGAAAATACATCATTAGATGATGCAAAAGATATTCTGAAAAGTCATAGAGTTGAAAAATTACCTTTAGTTAATGATAAAAATCAAATTGTTGGACTTTATACTACACAAGACATAATGAATATTGAGAATTTCCCAAATGCTTCAAAAGACAAGAAGGGTAGACCCATTGTTGGTGCTGCAGTTGGAGTAAAGGGTGATTTTCTAGATAGAACTGAAGCATTACTTGCAGCAGGTGCAGATGCAATTGTTGTTGATATTGCACATGGTCACAGCGAAAATGCAATCAGTACTGTAAAAAATATTAAAAAAGCATTTCCTGATTGTGAATTGATTGCTGGAAATGTAGCCACTGCACAGGGTACTGAAGATTTGATTAAGGCAGGAGTTGATGCTGTAAAAGTTGGTGTTGGTTCTGGTTCCATTTGTATTACTAGAGTCATCACTGGTTCAGGTGTACCTCAATTAACTGCAGTTATGGATTGTGCTGAAATTGGTAAACAATATGATATTCCAATTATATCTGATGGTGGAACAAGGACATCTGGTGATGCCACAAAAGCACTTGCAGCAGGTGCATCTGCTGTTATGTTAGGTGGTATGTTAGGTGGTACTGATGAAAGTCCTGGTTCGACAATTACAAAAAATGGAAAACGATACAAGTTTTACAGTGGAATGGCATCTTTAGGTGCTGCTCGAAGAAGAAAATCAAAAGAAACTACTCCAAGTGATGCTGATGATGATCTAAATGATTATGTTGCAGAAGGTGTAGAAGCAATGGTCCCATACAAAGGAACTGTGCTTGATATTCTTATTCAGATTACTGGAGGAATACGTTCTGGTTTGAGTTATTGTGGAGGGCATGATATCAAACAAATGCAAAATAATGCTGAATTTATTAAAATGTCACGTGCTGGATTTGCAGAAAGTCAACCACATGACGTTGATGTACTATAGCTAATCTTTTATTGATTTAAAATCCAGTTTTTTTATGTTAAATAAACTCACAATAATTGGTATCATAATTGGAAGTGCAATTTCAATTCTTGGCGCTACCTCTATGGTTACTTCATTAAATTCTCCAAATGAAATTCAGGAAGACACCGCAACTTTTGGAATAGGTGATTTAGATAAAATTAATTTTAATGCACCTGAAAATTCATCTCAATCGTTAACTGTAACTGGTGCTTCATTTGATATTAAAATTACAACTCCTGATTCAAACAATGATGTAGATGCAAGTTTCAAAGATAAAGCAAGTTTTTCATGGACATCAACAACTGCAGGTCAAACAATAATTTTAATACAAAATACTGGTGATTCTGAGTTTACTGAAAGTTATAAATTTGAATTGGCACGTGATCCGTTATTTTTTACATATTCAATTTTAGTAATTGTTGCCGGAGTTGTAGTAATTGGATTTAGTGCTGGATTTAGTGCAAAAAAACCAAAAGGGTTCTAATCTAAATCTGCAATCGGATACGAACCAATTACTTTAAGGAATAAAGTATTTTCTGAAATTTTATTTAATACAGATTTAATTTTTGAATTTGCATGATGTCCTAAAAAGTCTACAAAGAAATTGTACTCCCAATTCTTGTTTTTGTTAGGTCTGGATTCAATCTTTGTTAAATTTATGTTATTGTCATTAAATTCTTTCAATATTTGATGCAATGCACCTGGTTCATGTTTAACTGAAAATATGATTGATGTTTTATCTCCTGAACCTTCAATTGAATTTTCATTTGAAAATATCAAAAAACGTGTATAGTTGTTTGGATTATTTTCGATTTTCTGTTTAACAATAGGTATGTTATACAATTTTCCTGCATCATTACTTGCTATTGCTCCCAAATGTGTGTCATTCATTTGTTTAATAATTTTTACACTTCCTGCTGTGTCATATGTTGACACAGTTTTTAATTCTCTAGTTTGAATGAAATCACTACATTGTCCTAATGCTTGTGGATGTGAATATACTGTTTCAATTTCTTCTAATTTTCCAGTACTGATTAGGCAATGTTCGACTTTAAAATATTCTTCACCTATTACATGTAACTTTGTGTGTGTAATTGCATCGATACTTTGTCCTACTGTTCCTTCAATAGAATTTTCAACAGGTAAAATGGAATAATCACTTTTTTTATTCTCTGTTGTATTCAATGTATCTTCAAAACTATTGCATGGTACTGTTTCAATTTCTTCTTTAAAAAATTTCTTTGCTGCACTTTCACTATATGCTCCATGTTCACCTTGAAATGATACTTTCTTCATTTTAATTTTTGGTTAAAAATTCACTTTTGCCAAAGTCTAAGGCTAATTTTCTATCATCAATCCATCCACAATCTTTACACTTTACTGCATCACGCATTTTTACAACAGTACCAAAACATTTTCTACACTTTGTGAATAGTACCCCTAGTTCTGGTGCATCAATGCTTGCATGTATTGTTCCATTAATGTGACTGATTATCTCAACTTTAACTACATCTTTTGCTAAAGCAATATTCTTTTTTCTAATGTGTCTTGTAACACAAACACATTCTAAATCTGCAACCACCTTTTTCCCATTAACATATTTTATCATTATTGCAATCATAGATGGTAAGTTTGCTTCAACAACTCCTATGATAATATCTCCAACTTTTGGAACTGTTATCTGTGTTTGACTATTCACTGAAGCTAATCTTTCAGAAGAATCTAAGTTAATTTTTCCAATTGTTGTAGCTCTGATGGCATCTTCTTCTTCAAATGTATTCTCTCCTGGGAGATATTCCTCAATTGATGCAATTTTTTCACCAGGTATTCTATTATTTTCATCCATGTGTAATTGAATAAAATTTTACTATTAATTGTTTTTAGAGTTTCACATACTTGATAAATCAGCTATTATCTACCAGAATATGAGTGAGCAAATATCGAGTAAATTAGTTACATATCTAGCTTTTTTGATTACCCTTGGAATTGCAGGAATTGGTGTAATTTCTGTAATCTTTCCTGCGTTAATAATATCAAATACATATGAATTTTCAAATAATCTAGATCCTTTTGAAATAAGTCCTTGGGCATTACCCATTGTAATTTCAATTACTTCTTTATTGTCATTAGGTTTTCTCTACAAAAATGAAAAACTTCCATCCATATTTCATTTTGGAATTAAATTCATCTTAAATTTCGAAATATCTAAGAAAGTTGCAATTATTTCTGGTATTATAATTTTAGGATTATACATTGGATTTTCTTTTGAAGAATTATTCCTAGACGAAGTTACTCAACATCCTGATTATCTAATTCTCAAAGAAGCTCTTGATATCTGGCCTGCAACTGATCATTTCAGCATATACGTAAATGAACAAAATACTCGATACGTTAGAATGGCACTGCTTGATTTTTCACAAGATTTCTTACAAAATATTAAATTTTTACCATTCATCGCTAGTATTCTTGTTGTAATATTTACTGCATTAATTACAATTGAAATATCTAAAAAAAGATTCTCTGGAATTATTTCGATGATAATTTTACTTCAAAGTATTACCTTCACCGATTTTGATACAATAGCAGTTTATGAAAATTTCTGGGTTCTATTTTTCTTAATATCCTTATATACAATTCAGAAAAAATCTTGGCCAGCTTCTTCTGTATCTTTCATACTCTCAATTTTTACAAAAGCATTCGTTGTCACTTATTTCTGGATTAATATATTTTTTATTTATCGAGCAGAAATTTCTAAAAAAACCAAGTACTTATTTTTAGCTAGTTATTCAGTTATGATCGGCATAACTTATTTCATATTTGCAAATCAAAGTAGTATAATTTATGATCAAGTAGTGAGAATTAATTTCAATTCATTTTTAGATGGATTCACTGGTTGGGGAAATTCAATGCAATTGGATCCTCTTGTAATGTTATGTATTATTCCATTAATTTTTGGATTATTTTTTAAATCGTTGAAAGGTGTGAAACAATCTGATTCTATATTAATTATGATTGCGGGAACACTTCTTGCAGCACCTTTAATTTCTCTTGTAACTGATTTCTACTTCATACTTCCATATCGATTCATTCCATTTGTTGTAGCAATAGCAATTGGAATTGGTGTATTTATGAGTAAAGAAAATTAATCATTTGTAATAATTGTCCAAAAACTAGTAACAGAATCTCCGGGCTTTACAGTGTATGAATGGTTTAATCCTCTAAAAATTTCAAAACGTTCTCCAACATCATTAGTTATTCCCAAACTTGTAACATATGCTCTGTGATACCAATTGCATTGTTCTGTATATCCTGGAACATCGTACATTTCACTTATACAATTTTGATAATCGTAATCTACTGAAATTTGTCTCATTTGGATATTTCTTTCACTAATAATTCCCTCCTTCACAATTGGCAATGTATCCAAAAATTGATCCGTTATTGGATGTGGAAGAAATTTACTAGCTTCTGTTTTTACTACACTAACCAATTCTCCATTTGAATTTCGTAAAACGTTAATTGAAGATGCAAGATATTTTGAGTTCTCAATATTTTTTAAATTATCGTCATTTGGATTGACATACAACGATTGTCCAAATGCACTAACTGAAAAAATCGAAAAAACTGATAAACATACAATGAGTACAACTAAATTTTTCATATATTATAGCCAGTGTGGTATCTCTAAATAATTATCTAATTTTTCATTTTTTAACATTTTTAATAATGCATTTGCTTGTGGTGTTGATAACATTGGTTTATCAAATTCATTATCGGTTGAAATCCTTGGGCATGCAACTTGAATAAATGCATCAATTCCTGTGAAATTCTTTAATCTATCACTAGTAATGTCTGTTAATGCTAACAATTGAACTTCTTTACCTCTTTCTTCTAATTCTTTTTTAAATTTTAAAGCTGTAACTTTTGCAAATTGACCTTCTTTAAGACCTACAATTACTCCGAAAACCTTTGCTTCTGTGGCTTTAAAAATTTTAAGTGTTGCCTTTTTTTCCAATTTTTCTGCAAAACTGGTAACATCTCTTACTTCATTGAAATAAGGATCTAAAATGTAAGTTGTTACTTTAGTTGATATTGCAACTCCTGCAGCATGAAAGTTACTTTGTCCTAAAAATAAATTTGCATCAACTTGTTCTTTAATTTCCATTGCTGGATAAAATTCACATCCAAAAACTTGTCCATCATTTAATTGTCCTTTTCCTTTACCAATTTTTACAATAATTCCTCCTTCTTCTAGCTTTTTTCTGACAGGTTCAACTTGGTGAAGATGTTGGCTGTCTGTAATTAAAGAAATTGTTTTTCCCTTCAAAATTTCAATTGCTTTTGGTATTACATCATCAAATGGCACATCATCAAATGCATCGATCATCATTACATTATCTTGTTCGCCTGGAAATGTTTCAAGTTTGTTTGTGTGACCTATATTAAATAAAATTTCTGCACCTAACACTTTTGCACCGTTTGAATTAAGATCACACGTTCCCCATGTTGTATCTGCCAAAACAAATGCTGGAATATCAAATTTCTTTGTAATATTTGTGGCAGTTTGTTGAACCTGTGGTAACATTCCGTCTGGGGCATTTAATGCGACTGTTACTGGCTTTTTTTGAGATATTACCTCAAAAATTCTCTTTTCATCAATTATTATCATTTGTTCTAAAAAGTGCTATTTTGAATTTAAACCAAACTCTTTGACAAATCACTAAAATTCCTATATTTTACAGGTAAGATATGTCTAAACAAATACTCCATATCGGTATTGATGATACTGATTCACCTAAAGGCATGTGTACTACATTTTTAGCTTACAAAATCATTAATCGATTAAAAAAAGAAAATGTAGATTTTCTTGATTTTCCAAATTTGGTAAGATTTAATCCTAACATCCCTTGGAAAACTAGAGGTAACGGAGCTGTCGGAATAAAAATTTCTACTTCTAATCCTAAAAAAATTAAAAATTTGGTAAAAAAATTTGTTGAACAATATTCTGATGTGAAAAATGGAGCAAATCCTGGTCTTGTTTTTTGTCAAGATGAAAATATTCCTAATGAGTTTTCAAAACTAAGTTCAGATGCGATGTGGAAATTAATTCATAGAAACGAGGCCAAAAAAATTCTTTCAAAACATAATCTTGATTTTTTTTATCTTGGAAATGGACAAGGATTAGTTGGTGCTACTAGTGTTTTAGGTTATAATTTTGAAGATGAAACATATGAATTACTTTCTTATCGTAAATCGTCCCAATTTGGAAAAAAACGAATTTTGGATAAATCCAAAGTTAAGGAAATGCAAGAAAAAACATATCCAAATACATTCAATAGTTTTGATTCAAAGAAAAATAAAGTTCTATTAATGCCACATGGTCCTGATCCTGTTTTTTATGGAGTTCGTGGGGAAGATTCTACGACATTAATTTCTGCATCAAAAATGATTCAACCAAAGGAAAAACTTGCAGGATATCTTATTTTTAAATCAAATCAAGGAACAGGTGATCACTTAAAAAATGAAATTGATGTAAACAATTTCCTACCTTATACGTCAGGAACACTACAAGGTATTGTTACCAAAAAACCTACTGTAACTAAAGGCGGTCATGTATTTTTCTCAATAATTGTTGATAACGTAAAAATTAATTGTGCAGTTTACAAACCAACTCGAATAACTGATGTTGCAAAAGAATTGATTGTTGGAGATTTCCTCAAAGTTGGCGGTGGTATTAGAAAAGCAACAAAAACACATCCACGAATTTTAAATCTTGAATTCATTCAAATTATTAAACTTGAAAAAAAATCTAAATTAATAAATCCATTTTGTAATGATTGTAAAAAACATATGAAATCAAAGGGCAAAAATCAAGGTTTTCAATGTGTACGATGTAAAAAAACATCTGATCATAAAAATCGTCAATTTATCACACGCTCAGTAAAAGAACAAATCTACATACCTGATGTTTCTGCACACCGTCACCTCACAAAACCTGTTCAGCGCATGAAACATAAACCAAAATCTGAAAAATTTAATCCAAATTCTTCATGGATCACTAATTTTTAAAATCATAATAGCGGGGAGTAGATTTGAACTACTGATTTTCGGGTTATGAGCCCGACGGGATGACCTGACTTCCCCACCCCGCTGAACAAAAATTCCTTATGAGGTATATACGCGTTTCAAATTCGGAAATGAATAAAAGGATTCTAATCAATTTTTTAATATGCTTAGAAAATTCCAAATTGTTGGTATTGCGGGTGCTCTGATATTTTCTGCTGTAATTTTGACCGATACACTACCTTCAAACCCCCCACCACTTCCTGAACCTATTGTTCAAAATGTTTCAACAGACTCTGTAGAAGTTGTAGCAACAAATTTTGAAAAACCATGGTCAATTACATTTGCTGATGAACGAATATTTGTTTCAGAAAAATCTGGGAAAATTAAAATAATTACTTCATCTGGTTTACTTGAAACTCCATTAATCACATTACGAACACCTGAAATTTTTGGTGGTGGATTGCTTGGAATAACAACGCATCCTGATTTTACAAATAATCATTTTCTTTATGCATATTATACATATGAAGAAAATGAAAAACTATGGAATAAAATAATTAGAATTACCGAAGAAGAAAATAAAACATCTAAAATTATTACTATACTTGATAAAATTCCCGGTTCAGCATTTAGTAATGGCGGAGTAATCAAATTTGGTCCTGATGGAAAATTGTATGTTGGAACAGGTTCTGTGTCTGATTTTTCAGATGAGTCGCAAAACCTTGATTCTCTTACTGGAAAAATTCTTAGATTAAATGATGATGGTACAATACCTGCTGATAATCCATTTGAAGAATCATACGTGTTTACACTAGGACATAGAAATCCAACAGGCTTTGCATGGAATAATGATGGACAAATGTATTCCACTGAATCTGGTCCCACAAAAAATGATGAAATTAACTTGATAAATGCAGGTTCTAATTATGGTTGGCCTGAAGTTCAATGTTATTCAAATAACGATAATTTTGTAAATCCTCTGGAATGTTTTGATCCTGGATTAGAACCTGGTGGAATTATCTTTTATTCTGGAGACAAACTTGACATTGATAATAACATGATTCTTGCTTCACAAAAAGCAACAAATCTATTCAAAGTTGAAATAAATGATGACGATGTAAATCTCGAACGTATTTTGAGTGGTGTAGGCAGAATTAGAGATGTAGCACAGGGTCCTGATGGTTATGTATACATCATAACTACCAAT
Organism: Candidatus Nitrosopelagicus sp.; assembly: GCA_028345965.1. Classification (GTDB taxonomy): domain Archaea; phylum Thermoproteota; class Nitrososphaeria; order Nitrososphaerales; family Nitrosopumilaceae; genus Nitrosopelagicus. Next base: position 3,327 of record JAOMEP010000013.1, on the reverse strand, counting down.
ACGGATGGAAAAGCATTTCCAGCACCGGACGATGATAGATTATTGAGGATATTGAAATAAAATGACTGACTCGTCCATCCCTAAATTCTTTGAAAAATCTCATGAGGAAAAATTGGATATTATTTGTAATTTTTCGGATTTGAATGATGAAGAATTAAATCATCTCAAAAATTCAACTGGTGGAATAGACTTTGAACATGCAAACAAAATGATTGAAAATGCAATTGGTACATTTTCTCTTCCACTTGGAATTGCAACAAATTTCAAAATAAATGATAATGATTATCTTGTTCCTATGGTAATAGAAGAACCATCTGTAATTGCTGCTGCATCTAAGGCTGCAAAAATTGCAAAAATTCATGGTGGTTTTACTGCAAAAGTTGATGGAAATATCAGTATTGGACAAATTCAAGTTTTAGATGTAAATATTCCAGAATCAATTTCTAGTATAGATTCTAATTCAAATCAGATTATTGAATTAGCAAATTCAGCAAGCAAAACATTACCAAAATTAGGTAAAGGTGCAAAAGAAGTAAAGTGTAAAGAAATCAAAACTTCATCATCATCAATGTTGATTGTAGAATTAATGATTGATGTAGGCGATGCTATGGGTGCAAATGTTACTAATACTATGTGTGAAATTGTTGCACCACTAATTGAAAAATTAACAGGTGGAAAAACATTATTAAGAATTCTTTCCAATTATTCAACGAAACGAATGGTTTCCGTTTCTGCAATTTTTGATAAAGATTCAGTTGGTGGTGAACAAGTTGTTAATGATATGATTTCTGCATTTGAATTTGCTGATAATGATGTGTATCGAGCAGTTACTCATAACAAAGGAGTAATGAATGGAACAATTTCTGTTGCAAATGCAACTGGACAAGATAGTAGGGCTATAGAAGCTGCAGCACATGCATATGCATCACACACTGGAAAATATCGTTCATTAACTAAATGGGAAAAAGATAATTCAGGAAATTTAGTAGGTATTTTTGAAATTCCCTTATCTGTCGGAATTGTTGGTGGTGTGACAAATGATCATCCTATAGCAAAAATTTGCACTAAAATTTTAAAATTACAAAATGTCCAAGAATTAGCTTGTATAATGGCTGCAACTGGATTAGCACAAAATTTTGCTGCAATGCGTGCATTGGTCACTGAAGGAATTCAGAAAGGACACATGAAATTACACGCTCGAAAACAGGCAAGTAATTCCTAACAAAATACCCAAAGAAAATTTTCTACGTGTTTTAACCATCCATTATATTACGTATAGTAGTTCGTATAGAAATGTCCAAAGTAAAATTTGCAATCCCCAAAGGCAGCCTAGAAGAAGCTACATTCAAGCTTCTTGAAAATTCATGGACTAAAGTTAGTAGAAAGAGTAGAACATATCGTGTTTTTCTAGATGATCCTGAAATTATGGTAAAAATGCTTAGACCTCAAGAAATACCTAATCTAGTTGCTGATGGATTATACGATGTTGGTATTACTGGTAAAGATTGGATTAATGAAACAAAATCTGATGTTGAACCATTACTTGATCTTGAATATGGAAAAATAAAACTAGTAATTGCAATTCCAGACACATTAAAGTTCAAAAATTTTGATCAAATGATTGCAGAATATGCAAAAAAGAAAAAAATTCTTCGTTTATCTTCTGAATATCTAACAAATGCCTCAAAATTCATCAAGAGCTCTAAATCTTACAAAAAAGCATTTGGAAATAAAGATCCAATGATAATTACACCGTGGATGCGAGTTGGAACTAACAAAAATGTTCAAATTCACTTATCATTTGGTGCAACAGAAGCAAAACCTCCTGAAGATGTAGATGCAATAATGGATGTTACTGAAACTGGAACCACTCTGAAACAAAATGGTCTAAAAATTATAGATACTGTAATGAAATCTAGCGCACATTTGATTGCAAATAAAAAATCTCTAAAGGATAAGAATAAACGTGAAAAAATATTTGATATTGTAACTTTAATGAGCGGTGCAGTACAAGGAAAAAAATATTTGCACTTGTATCTTAATATCAAAGAAAATAATTTGAAAAAACTTCTCAAGGAACTTCCTTCATTAAAGAAACCAACTGTTAGCCCATTAAGTGAGAAAGGTTGGGTAGGTGTAAACACTGTAATCTTAAAAACTGATTTTCACAAACTAATACCAAAACTTCGAAAGATTGCTCAAGGAATAGTTGTACATGAACCACGACAAATTCTTCAGTTAGAGGAGATAAAGCGTGACGAAGAGAATTGATCAAGATATTACAGGTTAGTAATGTTGATAGTTTTGTAGAATCCAGACGTCAAAAAACCTCCCAAAAAGATAGAAAAATTGTACAATCAATCATAGATGATGTTAGAAGAAATGGTGATTCTGCTGTCAAAAAATATGAGCAAAAATTCAATGGCAAAAAAACAAAACAACTACGTATCAGTAAACAAGATTCAAAAAATGCTATGATCACCAAGGCTGAATTTGATTCACTAAAATTATCTGCATTACGACTATCAAAAACACAAAGAATTCTAAACAAAAGTTTGATTCAATCAGTCAAGAAAATTCCAAATGTTTCATTTGTACCTATTCCAAGTGTGGGGTGTTACATACCTGGCGGTCAAGCTAGGTATCCAAGTTCCGCAATTATGTCTGTAATTACTGCTGCAGAAGCTGGAGTTAAGAGAATTGTAGTTGTTTCACCTCCTGATTCTAATGGAAATATAGATCCAATGACAATTACTGTTGCAGAATATGCTGGTGCAGAAATCTACAAAGTAGGTGGGGCACAAGCAATTGCTGCATTAGCATATGGAACAAAATCAATACAAAAAGTTGATAAAATTGTTGGACCTGGAGGAAAATTTGTTAGTATTGCTAAGGCAATTGTAAGTCAAGAAACTTCCATTGATATGATTGCAGGACCAACTGAACTTGGAATTATAGTGGATTCTAGTGCCGATGCTGAATTAGTTGCATATGATCTTGTATCACAAGCAGAACACAGTAATGATACTATGTGTTTTGTCATTACAACGTCAAAATCAAAGGCGATACAAATTCAAAAATCACTCAAAAAAATAATTCCAAATATAGAAAGAAGTTCTATTGTTAAACAAAGTATCTCTAAAAATGGATTCATTGCAATTTGTAAAAATCAAAATGATGTAATTGAATTAGCAAATAAAATTGCACCTGAACACATGGAATTAATGGTGAAAGGTGCAAAAGCATTATCCAAAAAAATTAATGGTCCTGGTCTAGTATTGATTGGAAATAATACTCCATCATCTGCTAGTGATTACCTTCTAGGTA
>JAOMEP010000012.1 GCA_028345965.1 Candidatus Nitrosopelagicus sp. | reverse complement strand
ATTTCAGCAATTAATTATTGAAATATACCACAATCTTCTTCTCAATATTATTACTATCATTTACACCTCTAACCTTTGTAAATGCTGAAGTTTTCCAAGAAAGATTAGAAGGTACTCTAGACGTTTATACTAATCAGCTAGTATTTGCTCCAGGTGAACCAATATTCGTACATGGCCAAGGTATACCAAAAGAACCCATAATTATACGATTATTTACTCCTGATAATACAATTGCAGAATTTGAACAATTAATGACAGCAGAAGATGGATCCTTCCATCATTTCTTGATGGAATGGGATGATCCAACAACAAATCTTCCATATGGAACATACATTCTAGAGGTTATCTCTAATCAACAAGGTGGAATATCTAAAAGATTAGAAGTAAAATTTTCATCAACATCTGATTTTGTTCAAATTCCAATTGAAAGAAATGTTAGTACAATAGTTTTTAGTCCTGAAACTGCTGCGGTAAGTAGAGATTTTCGTGTATTTGTTCAAACATCAAGTGACGGTTTGTTAATTGGCGATGACCCAAATGAAATACTTGGTACATCTCATGTACATTTGCCTAATGGTCAAGTTGAAAATTTAGAAGATGATTTGAAAACGTTGCATCAAGGATTGTATTATGTAGATTATCTTCCTGCATTAGAAGGGATATACGTTTTTCATATGGTAACTTTTGATGAAGGAAATATCTCCCATGGTTCTGGTGCAACCAATGTCATGGCCCAAGATATTAGTGGAATTTCTGCACAAATTTTAGAATTAAATCAAATTTTAGATGAAACAAAAACTGAATTGGCAAATCTAAAACAAGAGACTTCAACTTTTGGTTCATCATTATCTGATGCAAGTTCAAATTTGGATGAAAGTGTTGTCCTAATTTCTAATTCTGTTGGAAATATTGAAGAGGGTTCATCTCAACTCAATGCATTGCTTTTCCCCGTTGTTGCCTCCATTGCAATAATTTTGGCATTACAAATTGTAATTATCGCTAGAAGAAGATAAGCTATAATTATTCATTAAACATCTTTTTTGATCATGATGAAATTAGTACTTGTACTACTTCTTTTGGTTCTAATACCTCCATTAATCTCCGAATCATTTTCTTATTTTGATGGAGATATGATTAGTCATAATTTTGAAAGTAAGAATTACACTTTTAATGAATCAAAATCAGAAATAATCCAATTTAATGAATCACCAAATGAACAACAAGTAAAACGTTATCTGATATTTGGAAAAGGCTCTATATCTGAAATTGGTAATTTTATTCAAACTCCATATTCTATATCCTCATCAAATGGATTTTTTTCAATAGTCACAATTCCTGAAAGTACATTATCTATTTTTCAATCAAAAGGATTTCATGTAATAGAAGATTTTCAGTTAGATTTTCATTCAAAATACATCTCAAAGAATAATGTTAGTAAGATATCTACAATTGGAAACATCGCAAATTCTGAACGTGTACATGATCTTTACAATGTAACAGGAAATGATGTCACAATTGCTATAATTGATACCGGTGTTGATTTTTCAAATCCTGATATGCAACATGCACTAGCACGTGATAATGAAAATTTTCCTATAATGTTAGATCCTGATGGACAAGGTTTGATATTGACAAATGCAACTTTTGCAGCAAACATTGACCAGTATGGAACAATCAAAAACTTTACAAAATCTTCTTTTCATAATACAACTTCCGATATTTATGTAAAATCTAGAGATGGTGGTGTATTTTTGAATGTTGAACAAGGTGGTGATGGAACTAGTTTGTTGGTGTATAATTCGATGTTTCCCATGTTTGGTTCTTCTCCACTTCTAAATGGAACTTTAAATGATGATATGAAAATTGGAAAAGATAAACATGATTATATCGAATCAAAAAGTGGCATCTATCATTTAGGTGTAATGTATCAGGGTTCTCCAAGTCAACCACAAGTTGTACCTGTTTTAGTTGTTGATTCAAAAAAATCTGGATATTATGATACAATTATTCCTGACATGTCTACATCTTGGCAGGACTTTACAAAAAATTCAACAAATAAAAAAATTGATTTTGATTTTGATTTTACTGATGATACTCATCATGTAATAGGCGATGGAAATGAATTTCTAATTTATGATTATAATGACGATGGTGAATTTGATTATAGTTTAGGCACACTTGGCGCTCAAGTTTTAGATGTTTATGGTGTTATTGAAAATAAATCTGATATTGATGAAACTTTTGGTGCTATCAATGGAACTTTACTTCCATCAATAAACCGAAATGGTGAATTTTTTGGAGTAATGACTGATGTTTCAGGTCATGGAACTGCAAGTGCAGGTACAATAATTTCAAAAGGTGTTGCTGAATATGATATTTACAATGATACAAAAAAATTTAACATTAGAGGTATTGCACCTGATGCAAAAATCATCCCTGTAAAGGCATTATGGTTTGGAGATATATTGTATGCATGGTTATGGTCTGCCGGCTTTGATAATGATGATATAGAATGGAAATTTTCTGGAAATACTCGTGCTGATATAATATCAAATAGTTGGGGTGTGTCAACATTTCCAAATTTTGAATATGCACCTGGATTTGATTTGTTATCTTTAGTAATGACTACTTTGAGTCTACCTAATTCATTTTCTGAAGATTATCCTGGTGTGTTAATGGTATCTAGTGCTGGAAACTCTGGTCACGGTTATGGTACTATTGGATTACCAAATGCATCACCTACTGGAATTAGTGTAGGTGCTACAACAAATAATGTCTTTGTTGGATATGGACCTTTCAAAGATGAACCTAGATTTGGAAACTCCACAAAACATTCTGATCATGTAGTTGATTTTTCAAGTAGAGGTCCAACATTAATTGGTGATCCAAAACCTGATTTGATGAGTATTGGAGCTTACAGCTTTACACCAGCATCTATTACAAAACCATCAGAAGATTATGATCAAGATCCATTTGGTATGTTTGGAGGAACTAGTATGTCTGCACCTATTGTATCTGGTACTGCCGCATTGGTTATACAAAGCCTCAATGAAAAATCAGAAGCATATGCCCCATCAGATGTTAAAAATATTCTAATGTCTACTGCAAATGATATGCAAAATGATGTATTTACTCAAGGTACAGGAATGGTAAATTCCCTTGATGCAATTCGTTTAGTTAATGGTGAAGGTGGTGTATTCAAAGTCTATAATACTGAATCTTCAAAAAATCTTAATCAAATTCTTGAATTACCATTAAAAAATCTAAATTACACTGCGGTTGGTTTATCCTCGCCTAACATTTCATTAGAAAACATTCCTCAAATTAGCTGGTTTGGTGGTAGATTAAACCCTGGTGATACTACATCTGCTTCATTCAAAATTGAAAATCCAACAAATAGTACACTTACTGTTAATGTGATTCCTGAAAATCTAAAACTAATTGAAAAATTCATCTATGATGGAACAACAGAACCTCATTTACAGGACTCATATCATAACAAATCTAAAACATATCGCCCAAATTACATTCCATTAGCCAATCTCACCGGATCTGAAATTATATACACAAATTCTTCTAAGACTATGCCTGATGATTCTTCGCTATTGGTATTGAATGCTAATTTCTCTTTTGATCATTTTATGAATCAAACAAATCCAATATATGCTGATGATCTAAAAATTTCATCTTTGTATCTATATGATTGGAAAGATAAAGATAATGATTTTGAAATAGCAAGTGATGAATTATCTCTAGTAAATAGAGGTGGTTCTTGGGGAACTGTACAAGAATTACGTATTTCGAAACCAACCGAACACTTTGAAAACCAACCCGTTGTTGGAATATATCCTGTTCCTGAAAGATATTCGTTCTGGGGAGGTTCAATTAAAGAAAACTCTACAGCATTTGATTATACATTATCTGCAAGTTATTTCAAAAAAGATACTTGGACAGATGTAATATTAGATAAAGAAATTATTTCAATTCCCCCAAATCAAACAATAGATGTTAATGTAAATATTAAAACTCAAAAAGATCAAAAAACTGGTATCTATGATGGATTTATAAAATTTGAAGGTGAACATCACACAGTAAATGTTCCTGTTTCATATGTCATCGTAGAAAAAGTTGAGAAAGATGTTCCGTTTACTTTTATAGGAAAAAATGATGATGTGAATTTTAGTAATGAATATGTGAAAGGTGCTTTTGATATGACCAATCGTTACATGGCTGGAGATTGGAGACAATATTATCTTGATGTACAAGACAGTACAATTAACAATGCATCTATAGAGCTTTCATGGAAAAATGAAAATACAAATTTTTCTGCATTTGTACTAGATCCTCAAGGTAAAATTATTTCTACAAATATGCCAACCGGAGTATTTGGTCATTTTATGAATTGGGCATCATTAGATTGGCTTGGTAGTTCTCCATTTAGTCAAGGTGGTGGATTTTTCCCTGTAAAAAATAAAGATAATACTTCAACTTTGATATTTGCCCCAATTAATCAAACTGGAACTCATTCATTATTAATTCATTCAACTTTATTTGAAGGAAAAAATATAACAGAACCAGTTAGACTTGTTGCAAAATTCTCAACACTGACTTCAGATAACATTCCACCTGAAATAATTCTTGAGCTAGATGGTTTCTTAAAATCTAATTATGTAATAATGCCGGAAATTATTGAAGATAATCTTGCTAGTGTAAATTATACTTTGGATGGAAATTCAATTCAATTAAATGCAACTGGTTTTGATATTGGTACTTTAGATGATGGTAAACATTCTCTTACAATAAACGCAATTGATAAATTTGGTTTAACAAATTCACAAATATTTGATTTTGTTTTAGACTCACAATCTCCAACTCTTGAATTAATATCTAAAAATAATACGGTTGTCTCAAAATATTTGGATATTCAGGTATCTGTTTCTGATCAAAATCTTCCTACATCTGATTATCTTTCATTTCTTTTACCTAATGGTGAGCGCATAGTTGATCAAAAATCATATTCATTTGATGTTAGTGATTTAGAGGAAGGAGAATACTCAATTGACATATCTATTCAGGATATGGCTAAGAATAATTTATTATCGAAAATAATGTTTGAAATTGATCACTCCGTTGTCGATCCCCCAAAATCTCAAATTTCAACTGTTTCACCTCAAATCACAGAAAGTGATGAATATTATCTACTGATAATTATTATTTCAATAATTGCCATTGCGATCGTTTCTGTTTTAGTTATTTTAAAACAAAAATCGAAAACTCCTCAAAAAAATTGAAATAAGGTTTATAACCAATCTGTCAAGATTTGAACTTAAGTTGTCGGCAACATCTGAAAAAAAAGCTCTCTCTAGACGTGATTTTCTTAAACTAATGGGTGCTACTGGTACCGGTCTTGCCTTTGCACCATTTGTGCCATGGGGAACTTTTCTACCAAACCCATCATCTGCTTCCGCTGAAAAGGTACCTGTTATTTTACCTGATGGCTCTCAAGCAAATGCTTTCACTTTTCCTATTAATCATGCAGAAGTTATCACTTATCCAAAAACAGGTGATGCAGTACTTGACGAAGAAGCATTTCGTAAATGGCAATTTATTAGACTTCCAGAAAAATTTGGAGGTGACAAAAATGATGTTTCTTCATTTAGAGCTTATAGTATGATTTGTTTACATCTGTGGTGTGTATGGAAATACTGGCCACAAGAAGGACGTATGCGAGGTGAATGTCCATGTCATGGAAGCATGTATGATCCAGTTACTGGTACTGCATTTGCGGGACCTGCATCATTACAAGCACCACCATCTGACACATTGCCAGAATTAAATTTTGAAGCAGACGCTGAAGGTAATCTATTTGTCACACCACCGACATGGGGACCAAACAAAAATGGAGTAGTAGGATATGGCCGTTTCGCTAAATAGACGCAACGGCACTCTTGCCTTTATCTATTGGATATGGGATGGTCTTGATAGAACTATCTTTACTGCAATAAAGTTTTCATTCCCTGCAAGATTTGTAAGTCCATTTGGATTCTTAGGAATGCTTACGTTCATCACTTTCATAATTCTTGGTGTATCTGGAGCGTTACTGATGTTCTATTATGAACCGATTCTTGATAGAGCGTGGGACAGTGTAGAGTTTATCAATAATGAAGTTCCATTTGGGTTCCATATTCGTAACATACACTATCATGGTTCAAACGCAATGGTAATGCTCGCATTACTTCACATGTATTATCAATACTTTAGTGGACGTTACAAAATTAGAAATGAAATTTTATGGGTTACAGGTGTTATACTGGGAACTGTAACAATTCTTGAAGCATTTACCGGTTACGATATTATATTTAGTGAACGTGCGGAACTAGCAATCAGTATTGCGGCGTCGCTGACAAACTCTATACCGATAGCTGGGCCGACGATTCGAGATGCGGCGTTTGGAAGTGGGTTCCATGACTTTGTTCTGCGATTCTACACACAACACGTATTCGTATTACCAATAGTCATGCTTGGATTGATGGCAGTTCACTTCCCAAGATTCTTAGTATTTGATGTTCCAATGGTTATGGCAATTGGAGGTGCAATCTTAATCACCGGTGGTGTATTCCCTGTTGACTTGGGATTCAAGTTCCAACCTACTGTGCCGCCAGGTATCACCGTACCCGAATGGTATCTAACCGGACTTTACGCGTTCCTGCGGACGCAATATGATAAATTTGTCACCGGCGTATTGTGGCCTGGACTTTTCATAGCGGCTATCGCGCTTGTCCCATTCCTTGATAGATATAAAAAATTCTCATGGAAAGATAGACCTTGGGTTACAGCATTTGGTATCGTCGGACTTGCTCAAATATTGGTTACAACATACTGGGGATTCTATATCCCAATTGACTCTACACTCCCATTAGTAGAGAGACTCGTAATTGATCCTATCAATCTCTATGTGGTAATGATACTGCTAATTCCATTAGGAATTGGATTTAGCTATATGATGATCCATCTTGCTAAAGAGGCTGAAAGAAAGGCTAAACTAGCAAAAGACAAGGGACCAAAGAAGGTAGCACATATTGAATTCTCTGAAAAATGGATTAACTGGATAATTGTTGCATTAATTGCATTCCAGGTGTTCTTGAACTTGGCAGCATACAATGCCGCACTTAGTGGAATGAATAACATGTCGCTATTCTTTGCGGGATTGATATTGGTAGTATTTGCTGGAATGTTCCATGTCTATAGATATGCTATGGGTCAGGCAAAAACCGCTCCACCTCCACCAAGTGCAAAAATTAGGGCAACTAAATCCATGATTGGAACTCACAAAGAATTATCTGATGGTGATGAATCTTCATCTAGTGGTAGTGCCGCAAACGTTGAGGCAAAGGATGAGTTAATTGGAAAAATTGAAGAAAAAATTAAAACTACTGAAAACCCAGATGGCACTCTTGCACCTGAGACTCCTGAGATAAAGGCAAATAATGCTGACTTGGATTTAAAAAGAGACACAGATATTGGCATGTCAGATCTCAAGAAACCATAAAAACTGACTAAGCTTTATAAGACTTCTAGAAATCAAGCTAGCTATTGAGTGCAACAGAAACTAAATCTAGTCATGCGTACGGAGTAGGAATTTTAGTAATGATTGTTGCAATGAGTGTAACCATTAGTTGGTATACCATGTATTGGCTACCTGAAGAAAATCAGAAAGTTTTCGTAGATGAACACATTCTAAATCCTGACGGTGAAACAGTTGTAAATATTATCATGGGTTCAGCAACTCCTGAGCAAAAAGACAACTACATGCCGAAAACAATTCAAGTTCAGCTTACAATTGATAATAAAGTGAGGTGGGTAAATCAAGATGAAATTCCTCATACTGTTACCCCTGATAGTTACGACCTTGAAGAAATAACTGATCCTTATAGTGGTGAGTTTGGTTCAATTGGTGTTTTAATGCCTGGTGATGAATACGAATTCTTATTCACAAAAGCTCCTCCAAATGGTGCAAAAGTAATCACATACCATTGTCACCCACATCCTTGGATGACAGGTACTATTGAAATCACAAAGTCAAGATTCTAGGTAGAATAGTTAGCAAACAGTTGAGCATTTTCTACTTCTTTATGTTGTTGAATTATTGATGCACGAAATTTAACATCATGTTGCTCAGTTGGTTCAAACTCAATTGTAGCAATAAAATCTACTTTGTTATCTGGAATTACATTTTTGTTTACAAACAATCTTGAAACATTTTGTGCAATCTTTTTTCCATTATACTCTCTCCACACAACTAGTTCGTTTGAACCAAGAATCTGTGTGTTTATGACAACTCCATCATAAAGCCCTGAATAATTTACTGTAATATGTCCAATTATCTCTTGATGTGGTTTGATATCCATACTTTCTAATTTTATCTCAATTTCTTTCAATGATTGTTTGACAATTTATTGAAAATAAAAACTTTAGAGCGCGCGGGGAGGGCTTCGATCCCTCGACCATCGGATTAGAAGTCCGACACTCTATCCATGCTGAGCTACCCGCACAAAAATTTGTCGACAGATTGCAATATTAATCGTTATCCTATCCATTTCTTCTCAAACGCATCTCTTTCATTTTTGAACAAAAATTGTTGGGCGTATCCTGCATATTTTCCAAAATGATCAACTATTTTATCATGTAGCTCATCATACGTTTTTTCTGTAATTGATTTGGTGCTAATCTGAAATTCTTTTGAATAATATTTTTCTAATATGCGTAATACCCATCTATCTAATGGAACTGCTTCTAATTTATCAAGTGAAAATAATAATATACAATCCGCAACTTTTTTGCCTATTCCAAAAACTTGACACAAATCATCTCTTGCATCTTGATAATCTTGTTTTTTGAGAGATGAAAAATTAATCGTTCCTTCATTAACTGCCACTGCTGCCTTTTTGACATACTTTGTTCTATATCCTAATCCACATTTTGCAATGTTTGAAATTGATGCATTAGCCAATTTTTCTGGTTTAGGAAATAAGAAAAATTCCTTACCTTCAATTGTCTTCTTTTCACCAAATTTCTGAGATAATTTTTGAAGTCTGGTTTGAATATTTGGAATATTTGAGTTTGATGAAACAATAAATGAAATATAACATTGAAATGGGTCCTGCCTCAAAATTCTCATTCCTGGAAAATTATTAATTGCTTTTTTTGCAACACTATCTTTTGATAGTTGCTTCTTGATTTTTTGAAAATCATCATCAAACCTAAAAAAATTATGAATGTCTTTAGATTTTACATTTAATTTGTCACCTAAAATTAGTATTTTTTTGCCATTAACTCCATACCATTTTGCATTAAATTTTTTCCATAAGAAAACTTGACCACTGTTTATAGTGTCATTGACATTTACCTCAAAATTATCTTTCAATTTAGATTGTTATTTTTTGATCTAATTTTGCCGCATTTGCCTCAAATCCAAATTTTTCATGTATCTCTTCGGCGAATCGTGTACATGATGTATCATCTCCATGAACCGTCATAATTTTTGGATTACCTTTTAGATTTTTAATCATTTCAAATAGACTGTCTCTGTCTGCATGACCTGAAAACTGGAATTGTTTTACTTCGGCTTTGACATTAAGATCTTTTCCACGGGTTTGCACTTTCCCTGTATCTAATAATTTCTTTCCAGGAGTTCCTTCTCCTTGGTATGATACTAATGCAATTCCATTTTTATCATTAAATGATAATTCTTGCAAATAATATACCGCATTTCCTCCAACCAACATTCCTGCAGGTGATATGACTACACAGGGTTCATTCAGTGCTTTTTTTCTTTCATTATGGTCTCGTACTGCTACCACTCTATCTATGACATCCTTGAAAATTTCTGGATTTCTTAGATATTCTGGATATTTCAGAAGTACTTCATTTACCTTTAATGCCATTCCATCCATGATTATTTTGTGTTTAAATCCTGCATTGATTAGTACACTGGCTACTTCTTGTGATCGTTCTACTGAAAATGATGGAATGAAAAGAGTACCTTTTCTATCCATGACCTCATTAGCAAAGTCAATTAGTCCTTTTTCAGAGTCTTTTCTAGGCATCTGATTCTGTTGAGAATATGTACTCTCAGTAATGACCATGTCTACTTCACCTATGTCCAAATCTGCAGGCGGTAATAATCTAGAACCTCTTAAATTAATGTCTCCTGTATAGAATAATTTTTTATTATTTGATTCTACTAAAACTGTACTTCCGCCTATCACATGTCCTGATGAACGCAGCTCAAAAGATGCATCTCCTCTGATAATTTTTTCTTTAAACCCAATTGTTTTTGCTTTTTGCATCATGTTATCAATTTCTGGAACTCCAAAAGAATGTGCATTCTTCTCAATCTTTATCATATCTTGGATTAGCAATTTACTTAGATCAAATGTTGGTGCTGTTCCGTACACATTGCAATTACCGCTAACAAATAATGATGGAACGCATCCTGAATGGTCTAAATGTGCATGAGTTATGATTACTGAATCAATATCTCGTGGTTTAACATGAAGTGGATATGTTGGTGGAGCACCTCTTGGTTTTCCAAACATTACTCCATAATCTAATAAGAAATTTGTTCCATCACAATTGACTTGAAAAGCTGATCGCCCTACTTCACCGGCTGCGCCTAAGACTTTGATCTCCACGCAACTCGATTTTGTGACTGTCTTATATCTTAGACTCTTTAGATTGTACTATATGGATAATCTACAATATCTTTAATTAGTGGAACCTAACCTTTGATCAATTATGGGAAGAACCTATGCAGAATGGGAAGCCACACAAGATAAAGCAATGGTTGCTAAAGTTCGCGCAGGCGACGAAGCAAACAAAGTCCTATTAAACCAAATTAACTGGATATGGGTAGCAAATCTTATGGCTAGCAAACCAGAACTTAATCCTTCATCAGCAGAACTATTGGATTGGGTAACATCTGGTCAAATTGATGCAATGAGAAAGTAATTTTTCTTGCTATCATTTTTTCTTTTGTTTTATTTTTAGTTTTTTTTACCGATCTGTTTCATAACGCTGTTAACGATCTAGTTCATGGTTTAAATAGCAAAAAGTGTAATCCAATATTACAATGCCAATAGCAATAATTCCAGACATTGACGAACAGAGATGTATCGGTTGTGCACTATGTGTAGAAATCTGTACTTCTCTTGGTCCGGATGTGCTCCGTGTAAAACCTGTAGAAGGTTGGAAACGTGGTAAAGCATTTGTCTTCTATCCTGAAAGATGTATCACCGACGGTGCATGCATCGGAGTTTGTCCAACAAAGTCCATTTTCTGGATGAGACCAATGAATTACACAGCTGGTCAACCAGTTCCACTTCACAAAAACGGTGTATTCATCAACGGATGGGCTGAAGACGCAGCATTATAGACGCGTTTTCACAAACCTCTTTTTCTTATTTTATTTCATTTAATTATATGAGATCTAGAATTATCTTGTGTCAAAAATTTCAAATTTAATTGGAATCGTAACCCTCTTCTTTGTTTCCTTAACTATAATATCAATAATCTTTCCATCATTATTTTCATCTATTTTTGGAAAGTTTTCAACCAATCTAATTCCATATGAGATTGGAATATTGGGAATGCCTGTAATTTTATCAAACCTGGTATTAATCACGTTTGGAATTTTATATTACAAGAAAAAACTTCCGTCCTCAATTACTGATTCAATAAATAGAATACGAATTTTTGAAATTTCAAAAAAACCTGCTCTTATCATTTTATTAATAATTTTTTCAATTTACATTGGTATCTCTGCTCCTGAATTGTCACTTAATGAAGCCGAAGAATGGGGTGATTATGAAATTTTGGAGAGTGCATTAGAAATATGGCCTTATGGGGAATCTGAAAATATCTATGTTGAAGAACAAAATGACAGATATGTTCGTATGCTTCTTTTAGATGCATCACAGAAAATTTTCCAAAATATCAAAATTTTACCATTCGCTGCATCTATTCTAGTAATATTATTCACATATTTGTTAACTGTACAAATTACAGAAAAAAGATTTGCTGGGATAATTGCAATTTTAGTATTAATTCAAAGTCATACTTTTCTTAGATTTGACACAGTTGCAGTTTATGAAAATTTTTGGGTATTATTTTACCTCTTATCCATTTATGTCATAAAAAAACAATGGGTATTATCTCCAATTTTCTATATCTTGTCATTCTTTACCAAAGCATTTGTTGCACCTTATTTTGTAATGACATTATTATTTGCCACAAGAACTTCTATTTCTACCAAAAAGAAACTCTTACTCTTAATATCATACGTGGCAATTATAGGAATATCTGCTGTAGTTGTATTTTCTGGAGATACTATATATCCAAATGTAATACAAATTGACTCTTCAAAGTTCTTTATTGGACTTGCTACGTTTGGACCTCTATTAAGATATGATTTTCTTTTGTTAATGACAATTTTACCTGTCGTTGTTGGATTGACATTACTTGCAAAAAATAACTTTAAAGAAATAGATTCAATTTTATTTTTGATTTTGGGTACCTTATTGGCAGGTCCAATTCTTATAGTATTCACAAATTTCTATGAAATTCTTCCGTATCGGTATATTCCACTGATCGTATTTTTTGCAATTGGAACTGGAATGTTTTTTTCAAAAAAGTCTATTTCTTGAGAATTGTCCATTGAACATTGACAGTATCTGTCTCATCCATCTGTATCATGGGAACAAAAGCTTCAAAAATATTTACATTATATCCGTGCATCACTCTCTCTAATGTCATCATTCCTATATGATCATCACTAGAAAGCATAGTGTTATTATCTTGAAATTTTTCAAATCCATTTTCATACGAGATATGTTTTTTATTCTCAAGTTGTTTCCACCATATTTCAGTAAATTCTGATGGAAGATATCGTGCATTATTGGATTCTGTAACTGCAATTAAATTCCCATCCTTATCTCGTATTGTAACTAAAACATGAACATCATATTCGGAATTATTTGTTGAAATTGTTGGAGTTCCACTAAGTAGAATTGTTCTTGATTTCTTTATTTTTTCATTCTCTGGATCAATCGTTAATATTTTTGTAAAAATTTGATAAGATTTATCATATTCTCCTAACATTTTTAATGCAATTGCCTTGTTAGTTAATGCTGAAATTCTATCTGGATCAATTTCTAAAACTTTATTTGATAAATTAAGACTTTTTGAAAAATTTCCTAGTTGTGCAAGAAGTCCTGCCTTGTTAGTTAATGCTTTCAAGTTATCTGGCTCTTGTTCTAAAATTTTATCAAGATAGATTATTCCTTCACTAAATCTTTTTTCTGCAACTAAAGCCGCACTAATGGATTCCCATTCTTTGATATTTTTCCCTTCCGGAAGAGGTAATTCTTCTTCTGCATATGTTGCTTGTACTGAAAACAAAACTCCTAAACAAATTATTGCTATTAATACCGATTTAATCATACATCCATCAATAATTTGAGATACATAAATTATTCAATAATCTGTTTCTTTGTTATTCCTTTTGGAATGAACTTCTTATAGTACTGCAAAAATGAATCATTTTTTGGAAGATATACTGAATCAAACTTGTTTTTAGTGAAAAATTCATTCCAAACTTCCAAAAATGTAGGGAATTTTTCAGGTTCAAATTCTTTCCTAGACATTACATAGTGTGATGCTGGAAAAACGTCTGAAATTTCAATTGGTATTATTCCTAAGAATGGATTGTAATTGCAAAACTGTACTAAATCTGAATCTTTGAATCTTTTTCGTAATTTTTTGTAATCATATGATGTGAATACTGGTTTTATTGTAGGATCTTTTGTGATTACTATTATCTTCTTTTTTGTTCTAAATTTTTTAACATATTCGTGATATCTTCGAATTTCTGGTCTATACTGATCTTCTGGCCCAAATAGAAAAATTGCTTTTTCTTTGAACTTTGGTGTTCCATCTTGCAAGAATTTTGTATTATTTATAATCACATCAATTGTTTCAAACAACTTTGGATGTGCTCTTGCTTTCTTCATTGTATATTCCCACAATCTTCCTTCTCGTATTGCTTGTTTCACTCTGTCAACTTCAGCTTTTATTGAGTATAAGTTAAAAAGTGCAATTTGATCTATTCTTTCCTCTTTTTCCATAGCCAGTAATTCTTTAGGTTTGTACCTTGACGAAACTTCACAATCAAATGGGAAATATTCTAATTCTGCTAATCTTCTAGTACCATCTTCTGTTATCACTCTATCATGTTTTGCATAAAGCATGTATGATGCTGAATCAAATGTATCACAACCTAGTGCAACTGCTAATGGAATCGTTAAAGGATGTCCTGCACCAAATAGATGTAAAGGAATCGAAGTTGGTATGTTTTTCTTTGCAGCAATAATCATTTCTGCTAATAATTTGTATTCATATGACTCCATAAACTCAACTGGACTTCCTAATGCAAGCATTTGATATCCCATTTTTATTAATTCGTTAGTTGATCTTTTCACTAATTCGGGATGTTCACTTCCTTGTATTGGACCAATCCAAATCTGTCCATTATTTTTTTTATTTTTTATTGTTGTTTTACAAACTTTTAATGTATGATCTACGTATTCTTTTGCAATTTTTTTTGATAATCCAAATCCTGTTGGTTTGTCTAGTGGAATAGCAAAGTCTGTCATTATATCCATTTCAAATTTTGCCATAGCAGGTGGTTTTACATCTACTTCTCCATACTCTAAGACTTGATACCCTCCAGAATCTGTCATTATGGAGCTATCATATTTTATTATTTTATGAATACCATTTTCTCTTGCTTTCTCTTCTAATCTCTTCATTGTAATGTATGCATTTGTTATTACAACATCAAAACCAATTTCTTTAATTTTTTTAGCTGGTATACTTTGTTTAACCGGATGTATTACTGGAACAAAAGAAGGTGTTTCAATTTTTCCATGATTTGTATGAAGAACACCTATCCTACCTGCTAGATCACTGTATTTTATCTCAAACAATTCTTAGTATGATTATTGAGGATTATATTAAATTAGTAATCAAAAAATTTGCCAATCTCATTTTTTTCTTCAACTATTCTTAACCAATCTACTATATCTGCATCTTTTTGATTATCAATTATGCTGTAAATTTTCTCTAGAATCGTTTCAGGTGTTTTATTTGTTGCATCAATTTCAAAAGATTTTTCCTTTCCAAATGATGCAATTGAGTCATTTGCAATGATACCTAGTATCTCACTGCCTGCATTTTCTTTTATTTTTGATTCTTGATATTTCCTTTTTTTGTAAATTTCTATAAGATCATAAGGATTCTTTCTCAAAATAATAGCAAAATCAATATTTGATTTCTCAAGAACATATGGAGCCAAATGTCCTACGATTAGTGATTTATCTAAATTTAATTTCTGAATCTCATCTTTTAATTTTACAGTATCAATCTCAATCCCATCATTACCTTGTTCTCCAAATTCTTTTTCAATTGCAAATTTGTTTATATCAAACATTTGATACGAGGAATCATGTTTTACAAATAAATCCGCAATTGTATGTTTCCCCACACCTGGATTTCCAGTAATTACTAAATTCACACAATTCATTCCTACATCCATGATTAATGAATTTCTGTAATACTAATATGATGAGATAAAAACTATCTCCTTATGCAAATTGGGTTACTTGGTAAGGCAAATGTTGGAAAATCAACTTTTTTCTCTTCAGCAACAGAAACAATAGCTCAAAGTGGTAATTTCCCATTTACTACAATTGAACCAAATGTTGGAGTTTGTTATTTAAAAATTATTTGTGAATGTAAAAATTTGAACAATAGATGTGAAAATGATCTATGCCATGATGGTACTAGATTCATTCCTGTAAAATTAATTGATGTTGCAGGACTAGTTCCTGGTGCACATGAAGGTAAAGGGTTAGGAAATCAATTTCTTACCGATGCCATGAAAGCAGACGCATTGATTCATGTAGTTGATATTTCTGGTTCAACTGATATTCAAGGACAACCGGTAAATGTTGGAACACATGATCCATTAGAGGATATAAAATTTGTTGAAGAAGAATTTGATTTATGGTTTAAAGAAATACTTGATAGAGAATGGCCAAAACTTGTAAAAGAAATAGATCAAAAACGTGCAAAAATAACTGATGGAATTGCACGTAGATTCACAGGACTTGGAATTACAGAATCTCAAGTTGATCAAGTTCTAATATCAATGTCATTAAAAACAAAAAAGCCCCAAGATTGGACAGAAGATGATATTATGACATTCCTAAAAACTCTTAGAAAAAATGCAAAACCATTGCTTATTGCAGCTAATAAAGCAGACTTATGTGATGATCTTAAAATTCTAGAAAAAATATCTGAAAAATTCAAAGTTATCCCTTCTAGTGCAGAAACTGAACTTTTATTAAAAAAGGCTACAAAAGCTGAATTAATTAATTATGTTCCTGGCGATGATAATTTTTCAGGAAAAGAAAATACTCAGTTGTCTGAACAACAAAATAGTGCATTACATCTTGCAAAAAATGTTTTAACAAAAATTCAAACAACAGGTATTCAAGAAATACTAAATTCAATAATTTTTGATGTTTTAGATATGATTATCGTTTATCCTGTTGAAGATGAAACTAAATTGATGAACAAACAAGGTCAGGTTTTACCTGATGCAAGATTATTAAAAAAAGGCTCTACTGCAAAAGAATTAGCATTCACAATTCATCAAGATATCGGAAATGGATTTTTACATGCTATTGACGCAAAATCAAAACAACGTATTGGTGCTGATCATGAACTCAAAAATGGTGATATAATAAAAATAGTATCAACATTAAGTAGAGGTTAGTATGATCTGTTTAGGAATCGAAAGCACTGCACACACTTTTTCATGCGCTGTAATTGAGAAAAAACAAAAAAATGGAAAAATTTTATCTGATGTTCGGAAAATCTACAAACCTCCAGAAGGTGAAGGTATTCATCCTAGAGAAGCATCACGTCATCATATAGAAAATAGTCCATCTGTTCTAAAACAATGTCTTGATGAAGCAAAAATCAAAATCAATGATCTTGATATGATTGCATATGCTGGCGGTCCTGGTCTAGGACCATGTCTTAGAGTTGGTGCAGTTGTTGCACGTTCTCTTTCATCATATTATGATATTCCAATTTATCCTGTCAATCATGCTATTGGTCATATTGAATTAGGTAAACTTCTAACTGGTGCAAAAAATCCACTTGTACTTCTTGTTTCAGGCGGTCATACTATGATTCTTGCATTCTCTGCTGGACGATGGAGAGTCTTTGGTGAAACTCTGGACATTACTTTAGGTCAACTCTTAGATCAGTTTGGACGATCATTAGGATTTGCTTCACCATGTGGAAGAAAAATTGAAGAATTAGCAAACAAGTCGACTAATTACATTGATCTGCCATATGCAGTAAAGGGAAATGATGTATCATTTTCTGGTTTACTGTCAGCAGCAAAACAAAGTACCTCAAAAGGAGTTGAGGATGCATGTTATTCATTACAAGAAACTGCATTTGCTATGATTGCTGAAGCAACTGAGAGAGCTCTTGCATTTACTAGAAAAAATGAAATTATGATAGTTGGAGGGGTTGCTGCAAACAAAAGATTGTCTTCTATGTTAGAAGATGTATGTAAAAGACAAAAAGCAAAATTCTTTGTTGTACCTCTAAATTATGCAGGTGATTGTGGTTCACAAATTGCAATAACTGGTATAAGAGAATCTAGTGTATATCCTGGTGCAAAAATGAAAGATACTTTTGTTAAACAATCTTGGAGATTGGATAGTGTAGATGTTCTTTATTGATTCTTAAAATCTTCTATGGCATCTTGAATATCTTCTAACCATCCGCCTGTCCCCATAACGCCAAATTTGTACGATTTTTCATCTGTATCTGTTTTAACTTTGAAACAGATTTTTTTGATAAATCTTCCTTCCTTCCAAACATCTACTTGATCTAAAGGAACATCAATTACAGTTTCACCCATTTTTGTTGAAAAATCTGCGATTCTACTTTTTCTTTTATCAAATGCAATACGTTTGTTAGTTAATGTTAGAACTCCTGTTCCTATCTCATCTTCATTACAATCTTCTTGTTTCAATCGTTTTTCATCTGAATCCATACTAGTATTGAAAAATTATACAATTAATGGGTTTACCTAGAAACGCTAAAAATGACATATTTTATCAAAAAATATGAAACAAAAGTATCAAGAATATTTGAAATTAAACAAAAATGTCTTTCTAGGTTTCCTGGCTTCAGTCGTCATCTCTGCAATTGCAGCAGATTATTTTGGAGATCAAGCTGATTATCTCAATTCATCTTTTACTTTAATTATTGATTATGCTGTTTTCTTTTCAGTTTTTGGTGGCTTGTACTATTTTGATAATCGAAAAAAGTATGTTTTAGATAATGGTCAAAAAGATAATGTACTCTTAAAATCTGATTTAATTAAAATTATTTCATCACTAGGAATTGGTGAAATAGTCTATACCATTGTTAGATGGATTTTACAGTACTATTTGTTACAAATTGACTATGAACCTTACATGGCATCAATCGTTTCACAATCGATCGCATTAGTGATTTACATGATTACATTAAATTTATCTGTAAAATTTACAAAATTGTATAAAGATGGAAATTAGTGTTTATGTTGATGGTGCAGGCGGTGAAAAATCTGGCTATGGATTTTTCATTAAAGAGACCGGTGAATCCTTCTATGAAAATAAATCTGGATTAACAAACAATCAGGCTGAATATCACGCGATAATTGCAGCATTAAAAAAATTTCAAGATTCAACTGATAAAATTACAATTTTTAGTGATTCAAAAAATACTGTTAATCAATTGAATCATGAATTTGCAATAAATAATGAACAATTACGTATTCTGGCACAAGAATCTTGGTTATTAATACCAAAAATTCCTGAATTAAAAATAATATGGATTCCAAGAAAGGAAAATTTAGCAGGAAAGATGCTCGGAAGCTAATTTGGAATAGCTTTAATTATACAAAAATTTTTTATTAAAAAACATACAATGACCGATTCTGTTTTCCTATCTCCAAAATCCATTGCGATAATTGGGGCTTCTGATAAAGAAGGTAGTGTAGGCCGTGCAATTACATCAAATATTATGAAAGGCTACAAAGGAACAATCTATCCAATTAGTCCAACACGTGAAACTGTTTTTGATAAAAAAGCATACAAGTCAGTACTAGATGTTCCAGGAAAAATTGATCTAGCAGTTGTTGTAACAAAAAATACTATCGTTCCAGCAGTGTTAGAAGAATGTGGAAAGAAGAAACTTAGAGGTGCAATTGTAATCACTGCAGGTTTCAAAGAGGTTGATGAAGAAGGTGCAAAGTTAGAACAAAAATTAAAAGATATTGCAAAAAAATACAAATTACAAATTATTGGTCCAAACTGTCTTGGTGTGATGAATCTTGAACCAAAAACAATGATGAATTCAACATTTCTTAAAATTACTCCTAAATCTGGAGAAATTGCTCTTATTTCGCAAAGTGGTGCAATATGTGCTGCATTAGTTGAAGACGCAAGTGCACAAGGAATTGGATTTTCTGCTGTAATTAGCATGGGAAACAAAGCAGACATGAGTGAAATTGATATGCTCAAAATGCTTGCTGAACATAAACAAACCAAAGTTATTGTTATGTATCTTGAAGACATGGGAAACGGTCAAGAATTTCTTAAAGTTTGTAAAGATATTACAAGAAAAAAGAAAAAACCTGTTTTAGTATTAAAATCTGGAAGAAGTCCAGAAGGTGCACAAGCTGCAATGTCCCATACTGGTGCATTAATGGGTTCTGATGAAATTTACGATGCACTGTTAAAGCAATCAGGTGCAATACGTGTTGATACTATGGAAGAGTTATTTGATTATGCAACCGCATTTTCAAAACAACCACTTCCAATGAATGGTGATTTGGTAATTGTTTCAAATGCAGGTGGACCTGCAATCATTTCAACTGATGCATGCTCAAAACTTGGAATAAAAATGGCAAAAATTGAAGAGATTAGAAAAAAAATTGATGCTGTAATTCCTCCATGGGGAAGTTCACGTAATCCTGTAGATATTGTGGGTGATGCAGATTTTAATAGATTTGAAAATGTATTGAATGAAGTATTAAAACACAAAAATGTTGGCTCTGTAATATCCATGTGTACTCCATCTGCAACTTTGGATTATGATAAACTTGCAAACGTTATAGTTTCTATGTCAAAAAAATACAAAAAAACAATGTTAGCTAGTTTGATGGGATTAGATGAAGGAATAACTAATCGTGAAATCTTGGCAAATGGTGATGTTCCATATTATAATTATGCAGAAGGCTCAATTCGTGCATTAAAAGCAATGCTCACTTTTACGAATTGGATAAAAAACCCATCTGGAAAAATTACAAAATTTACTGTGAAAAAAGATAAAGTAAAAAAAATCTTGGATAATGCAAAAAAAGAAAAACGAGATGCCTTACTAGAAGAAGAGGGTCAAGAAATTCTTAGAGCATACGGTTTTCCATTACCTGCTAGTAAATTAGCAAAATCAAAAAAAGAAGCGGTAACTGCTTCTAAAAAAATCGGTTATCCTGTAGTTTTAAAAATTGCATCACCTCAAATTATTCATAAATCTGACGCTGGTGGAGTAAAAGTTAATCTTCAAAATGCAAAAGATGTTGAAATTGCATTTGATACTATCATGAAAAATGCAAAAAAATACAACAAGAATGCAGACATCAAAGGTGTTTTAGTTGTTGAGATGGTAAAAGGTGGAAAAGAAATGATCATTGGTTCAAAACTTGAACCTGGACTTGGACCTGTTGTCATGCTTGGAATGGGTGGAATTTATGTTGAAGTTCTAAAAGATGTTACCTTCAAACTTGCACCAATGACAAACATTGAAGCAGATGATATGATATCTTCAATTAAAACTAAAAAAATTCTAGAAGGTGTTAGAGGAGAAAAACCATCTGATATCAAAAAACTCTCTGAATGTATTCAAAGACTATCTCAGTTAGTATCTGATTTCCATGAAATTAAAGAATTAGATATGAATCCTGTTTTGGTTATGGAAAAACAAAAGGGTTGTAAAGTTCTAGATGTACGCATTGGTTTATAGTTAGGCACAGCTTTAATTGCAAACTTTTTAATTATTTGAATCACTAAGTGTAGTAGCGACATGCAAAAAACAGTAAAACCAATTAGAACCGGAGAGGAATACATAGAGAGTCTAAAAGGTAGAGATCTCAAAATTTACTTGTTTGGTGAATTGGTAAAAGAACCAGTTAGTCATCCAATGATTAGACCCTCAATTAATGCCGTAGCAAAAACATACGATCTTGCAGTTGAAGAAGAAGAACTTGCATTCCCCCAATCTTCAATTTCTGGCGAAAGAGTAAATCGTTTTTTGCACATTGCTGAGAGTGCAGAAGATTTAGTTTTACAAAATAAAATGCAGAGAAAATTAGGACAACTTACTGGTACATGTTTCCAAAGATGTGTTGGTATGGATGCAATGAACTCACTTCATTCAACAACATTTGAAATTGATGAAAAACATGGCACAAAATATCATCAGAGATTATTAGAATTTATCAAAATGGTTCAACATGAGAATTTGGTAATTGGTGGAGCAATGACCGACGTTAAAGGTGACAGAAGTCTTGCACCTAGTGAACAAGAAGATCCCGATTTATTTTTACATATTGTCGATAGAGATGACAAAGGTGTTTACGTCACAGGTGCCAAAGCACATCAAACTGGTACAATTAACTCACATTGGATGATTGTAATGCCTACCATGAGATTATTAGAAAATGATAAAGACTACGCAATTGTTGGTGCACTTCCAGTAGACGCACCTGGAATAACTTACATCTACGGAAGACAATCTTGTGATACCCGTAGTATGGAACCGGGTGACATTGATGTTGGAAACTCTGAATTTGGTGGACAAGAAACTATGGTAATCTTTGACCGTGTTTTCATACCAAACGAAATGATCTTTATGGATGGTGAATATGAATTTGCATCTATGTTGGTTGAAAGATTTACCTGTTATCATAGAAGAAGTTATGTTTGTAAAACTGGTTTAGGTGATGTTTTAATTGGTGCAGCAGCAGCCATTGCTGAATATAATGGAGTCCCAAAAGTTTCACACATTAAAGATAAAATAATTGAAATGACACATCTAAACGAATCAATCTATGCTGCAGGAATTGCAGCATCATATCAAGGTCACAAGATGAAATCTGGTGTATTTCTTAACGACGACATGCTTGCAAATGTATGCAAACATAATGTTACTAGATTACCATACGAATTAGCAAGACTTGCTCAGGATGTTGCTGGTGGAATACTGGTTACATTGCCATCTGAAGCAGAATTCAGAAGTGCTGAAACTGGACCGCTCTTGGAAAAATACCTCAAAGGTAAATCTGGAATTGAAGTTGAAAACAGAATGAGAATATTAAGATTAATTGAAAACATGACAATGGGAAGAAATGCAGTTGGTTATCTAACTGAATCAATGCATGGTGCAGGTTCACCGCAAGCACAAAGAATTCAAATTGCCCGTCAAATGCAATTAGGTTACAAAAAACAACTTGCAAAAAACTTGGCTAAAGTCAAAGAAGAACCTGAAGAAATGAAAGAGAATTCAGAATACTTCAAACGTGTATTCAAAATACCAGAAAAGAAATAATTCTAAAGTTCTTTCTTGTTATCGTTTACTGATTCATCTTTTTCTGAAGATTTGACATACTCTGAGTCTTTCTTACTCTCAAAACTATTTTCTGTATCTTCATCTTTTTCTGAAGATTTGACATACTCTGAGTCTTTCTTACTCTCAAAACTATTTTCTGTATCTTCATCTTTTGATTCATCATTTCTATATTGAAATTTGATCTTCTTTTTTTCTTTGCATGCAAAATGCTTTACAATCATGACGCCAATTATCACTGCAATTATTATGTAGTTAATTGGTGGTTGTAAAATCTGTGTTATGTATCCTACTTGTGGTATTACATACTCTACTTGACCTAGATATTCCCTTTCTGTAATTGGATAATCTGTTCCCGCTATAGATGATGCATTAGCATCTCCCTTCGTTCTTACTATTTTTTGATCATCTACAGACATATCCAAACTAACTCTGTGAACAATCACTCTTTCTTTTCCTTGCTCGTATAATTTAGGCGAATAAAATACAATAATGTCACCTTTCTCCACATCTTCAAATGGTGTATTACCTTCGACAACTATTACATCGTAAACCTCTAATGCTGGGATCATACTTCCACTTGAAACTACATAAAATGGATTTGAGGTTCCAAAAACTGCTTGTAGTCCTATCCAAATTACGGCAATTGCTACGACAATAATTATTACATCTTTGATTAGACTCTTTGTTGAACTTGCCAAATTATATTTGCTCACTAAATTACTAAGATAAATCTTATCGATTATCTATAATTTATCTCCACAACTCTCACAAAATTTAGAGTCTGGTCTGTTATCAAAATTACAACTAGGACATCTTAAACCGCTTCCTGCAGCAACCGTTTGTTCTACTTTCACATCTGTTTTTTCAGATTTACCTAAAAAGATAACTTCTCCTACAGTTCCAATCCTACTCCAACTAATGCTTATGTCATTGCCCTCGTCATCTGAAATAAGTAACACTAATTCTTGATTTGAATTTACACCAACTTGTTTTGCCTTTCCAATTTTTTTTGCACTTTCATCAAAAACATCCATACCGAAAATTGATCTAAATGTTCCATCACTAGGACTAGGTTGCTCTGAAACTTCTTGCTGTACACTTTCTGATTGAACTGGTGTATCAAAAGATGAAAGACCTGTGTCTTGTTGTTGCTCAATTGGATTTGCTAATCCTACATTCATTGCTTCATTTGGTTTTCTAAATTCCCTATATTCTGCAATTGTTGAATCACATCCATTGCATAGATATTTTCCTCTCTCAGCTAAAACTAAATTCTCGGCAACTTCTTCATTTGGATTTTCAAATTCAATTTTTGGACTACCCTCAAACTCTTTTTCACATGTATTACATGTATATTTAGAAATTAATTCTGATTCCAATCTTCCAATAGGTGCTAAAAATAGATCTGGACCTCCGAGATTACCTTTACTTTGTTGTTCATCAGTTACTCGTGCCATCACAAATCCACCTGAACCTCTAAGTTTTTTCAATCGAAGTTCTGCGCTCATGTTCTCATACATGAAGTACGTCATTTAAGTATATTTTGAAAATTTTTTAAAGGATTTAACAACACGGTGTTATAATCACAAATACATTTTTAGATGTGAACTTTTGATAAAATTTGTTAATCATGGCAATAACAGAAATAGATGACCCAAAATCATGGGAAACCGATGTCCTTAGTTCTGACAAACCAGTCTTTGTAGACTTTTGGGCACAATGGTGTGGACCGTGCAGAATGGTAGGACCTGTTGTAGAGGAACTTGCTGGAGATTATGATGGTAAAGTTAACTTTGTAAAAGTTAATGTTGATAATGCACAAGAAATAGCACAAAAATATAATGTGTTTAGTATTCCAACATTATTGCTTTTGAACAAAGGTGAAATCATCGCTCAACAAGTAGGCGCAGGATCCAAAGAAGTATACCAAAATATGATAGATAGAGCACTCGAAAAAATTTAGGCTCTACTAATTTTCTCTTTTTATTCTAAACTATTAATATTAGATTCCTCCTCATTCAATTATGTCACTAGGAGAAATTGATACATACAATCTTACTTTTGAAAAGTTACAAACATTATTTGCTGAAACTCAAGGATATTACGAATCTTTTCTAGACTCTAATAATTTGTATAAAGCCGGTAAAATTTCTGATAAAGAATTCTTTCAAAAACTAGGTGATTACACTGCTGCTTATTCTGCTTTATTATTTTTAGGTGTTAATTCATTAACAGAATTGAAAAAAGCACTAGATCAAGTTTCAAAGGGTGTCGGAACAGGCGGAACACAATCTCCTGGGTTAATGCCTGGAATGGGACAACCTGGAGTGATGCCTGGAATGAATGCAGGTCCACGAGTAGGTGGACCTGACAATCCTGTTGGTGCTCCACCTTCTGTAATGGGTACTGCACCTAGTGGATTTAATGAACCTGGAACACTTCCAACGCCTGATCCCGCATTACTTCCACGAAAACAAAGTGGCGGAAGTTGTACTTCATGTGGAGCAGAGTTAAGACCAAATGCTAAATTCTGCACAAAGTGTGGCTCGAAACAATAATTCTAAGTAATATTAGTTCCACATTCTCTACAAAATTTTGCGTAAGGTGAATTTTTTGCTCCACAATCTGCACAAAATTGTTCTTCACCTGATGATTCAGAATTTGCACTTCCGTACATTCCAGAACCTAAAACAGCACCTGTTGGCACATATTTATCATCATCAATAATTTCTACTGGTGCAAAGTCCTGTTCTTCAACATAAGTGTATAATCTTGGAATACTCTCTTCTTTTCCTGTAGGGTCTGGGACCATGTCTCCTAACCAAAATGAAAATCTCATCAAAGTAAGCTCTGGTGTTGAAAATGCCAGTGTATGTGCTGACATGTAATCATTTGCTGCCTGTTTTCCATTGAATACTTTCATGATTAAATTATCATTTTTCACTGTATAATGTTTTCGTGAAGTGGACCGAGAGGGAATCGAACCCTCGACATCCACGTTGCGAACGTGGCGCTATACCCCTAAGCCATCGGCCCTAGTAATTGCAATTTTCTACAATGTATATTCATTTTTACTCTAGTAATGTACACAAAATTTAGGCAAACAAAATGACTTACGATTTACTCATTACTGACTCACATGTAATGACTCGAAATGGCATGGTTGAAAAAAATCTTGTCATTGAAGATGGAAAAATCAAATTAATTACTAACGATAGTCCTGATTGTGATAAAAAAATTAACGGTTCTGGTTTAGTTAGTATTCCGGGTTTAATTGATACTCATGTTCATTATGGTGTTTATTCTCCAATTGATCAAGCTGCAATAACTGAATCACACGCTGCTGCAATAGGTGGTGTTACAACAATGATGAGAATGTTCAGGCTAAAGGGTTCATACAAAGAATCTCTTAAAAAACATCTTTTGGCTAGTCAAAATTCACATTATATTGATTATACCTTACATGCCTCCATTTTTGATGATTCACAGATTGATGAAATGCAATATTGTACAGAAAATAAAATTATTTCATTTAAAATATACATGAATCTTGGTGGTGATGTTGGCCATGTATACATGGAAATGAATCCTGGAGAAGAAAAATTAATCTCTGCTGAAGTAAACGTCACAAATGAATTAGTTGAAAAAATTGTAAAAAATGCCGCATCACTTAATTGCCCTGTATTAGTTCATGCAGAAGATTATCAAGACTGTGCATGTGGCATGAAAACACAAAAGGAAAAAAATAATGATGGATTAAATGCGTGGTCTGAAAGTCGTTCCCCAGATTTTGAAGCAAAATCCATTCAAATAATTTGTGAATATGGAAGAAAGTATGACTGTGAAATTTATTTTGTACACATTGGTTCAAAATTGGCATTAGATAAAATTAAAGAAGAAAAACAAAAAGGAACAAAAATTTTTGTTGAAACCTGTCCTCATTATCTAACATTATCACATGAAACTCAAGATGGTTATCTTGCAAAAGTTATGCCTCCAATTAGAACAAAAAATGATATACAATCTGTATGGACTGCTTTACAAAATAATGAAATTGATACAATAGGAACAGATCATGTTGCTAATCAATTGAAGCTAAAACTTGACGGTGATGACGTTTGGGGTGCTTTAGCAGGATTTCCTGGAATAGGAACATCATTGCCAATTTTACTTAGTGAAGGAATTAATAAAAATAGAATTAATCTGAATCAGTTAGTTAATTTAACAAGTACAAACGCTTCTAAAATTTTTGGATTATCTGGAAAAGGACATTTGGAAGTAGGATATGATGCCGATATCACAATGATTGATCTAAAAAAAGAAGCAAAAGTTTCCCCAGAACTTTTTGGTGGATTTTCTGATTATCTTGTATATGATGGATGGAATTTGAAAGGTTGGCCAGTCAAAACAATTGTTAGAGGTACTGTTGTTGCTGAAGATTTTGAAGTAATTGGAAAACCTGGGTATGGTAATTTTGTACCACGAGTATTAACTTAGAATTTCAAATTTACCGTTTGCTTTTGCTTTGTAAATTATATCTGGTTTCCTTGTAAAAATACCTGCTTCTATTACTCCTGGGACATTGATTATTTTCTGTTGCAATATTTTTGGATTTTTGATTACTCCAAAATCACAATCTAGTATAATATTTCCATTTTCAGTAACAAACGGGTATCCTCTATCCAGTATTCTTAATTCTGGTTTTCCACCTATATTCTCAATTTTTTTCCAAACAATCTGTCTTGCTAAAGGTTGGACTTCAACTGGAACTGTTCTGTTAAAATCTTTGACAAATTTTGAACTATCTGCCATGATGATGACTTTTTTTGCAGCACTAATCAGTATATTTTCTTTCAACAGTGCGCCGCCTCCACCTTTTATCAAAAATTTATTTTTATCAATTTGATCTGCACCATCAAATACCAAATCAATTTTATCAATTTGATCTGGTTCGATTAATTGTAACCCACCTTTCTCTGCAATTAATTTTATTTGCATTGATGTTGGTACACATTTAACAGAAATTTTTTTTGTTTTGATATATTTTGATAATGATTTAACTAATGCAGTTGCAGCACGTCCACTTCCTAAACCTATAACATGTCCATCTTTTACATTTTTTAAAGCATCTAAAGATAATGCCTTGATGGCACCATCAAATGTCATTAATCAACCTCTGCTTGTTCGATTTTTGACATAGTTTCCATGATCTTTGTTTTAATTTTGTTTAGATCATCATCATCATCATCATCCAAATCTTCTTCTTCTGGTAATTCTACAATTGGTTTTGTTACTTGTTGTATAACTGGTTCTGGAACTTGTTGAACAATTGGTTCAGGTTTATTTTCAATTACTGGGATTATGTTCTGTTCTTTAATTTCAACTACCTCTGTTTTTTGTTCTTCATAGATTTTTGGTTTCATTGGTGGTGGTGTTATGACATCACTACTTAGCTGTGATAACATTTCATCGTATTT
>JAOMEP010000011.1 GCA_028345965.1 Candidatus Nitrosopelagicus sp. | reverse complement strand
GCTTCTTTTGCAAGTTCTTCTCGTCTTGCATTTGCTGCTGCAATAATTGCGTCACCAATAGCTTTTTCGTCAGATTTTTTCTTATCTTCATCTTTTGAAGTTACTTTTTTTTCAGACTTACTCATAATTTTTTACCTATCTAGCCTTCATCCTTTTGATTTTCTCTTGCAACAA
Source organism: Candidatus Nitrosopelagicus sp. (assembly GCA_028345965.1). Lineage (GTDB taxonomy): Archaea > Thermoproteota > Nitrososphaeria > Nitrososphaerales > Nitrosopumilaceae > Nitrosopelagicus. The sequence goes on along the minus strand of JAOMEP010000011.1, from coordinate 35,881 downwards.
CATGCATCCTTGAATCAAGGTTTCAGGTCTAGGAGGGCAACCAGGAACATAAACATCAACTGGAAGAATTCCGTCGATGCCAGGCAACACATTGTATGAATCAAAGTACAGACCGCCAGTAATTGCACATGCACCCATGGCAATCACATATTTTGGTTCTGGCATTTGATCATAGACTAATCTAAGTCTTGGTGCCATTTTTCTTGTGATTGTTCCTTGTACTACGACAAGATCACACTGTCGTAATGATCCAAAAGCTTCGATGATACCGAATCTTTCTACGTCGTATCGTGGACTCGATGCTGCTCCAAACTCAACACTACAACATGCTGTTTCAATGTGTACTGGCCATAAAGACCACATTCTTCCCCAGTTGATTGCCATACCTAATGGTTGATCAACTGCTTTGTACAAAATGTCGCCAAGTTTTCCAACAAACACATTTGCGTTTTGTGGTGTAACGAGTTCTTTTAGCAACTTAGTCCCTCACCTTGATAGTTGTAACTAGTATATAGAATTACCATATGTCTTTCCTCTTTGATTGGTATAACGCGTATGCCATTGCGGCAAACATAATTCCTAAAAAGGCAATAATTGGTAAAGTTGCAGTTCGTGGAAGGTCTAAAAGAGAGCTACCCCAAGCATACAGGAAAATTGCCATAACATCAAAAATAACGAACATTAGAACATATGCATAATATTGCATCATGAAATGAGTTCGACCAGCACCAGATGGGACTTGGCCACATTCCATAGGAAGTGTCTTTACAGGATTTGGTTGTTTCTTGTTTTCAGGAGATATCATTCTAGATACCAAAAGGGCAGGTGCCATTGCGGCACATGCAAAGCCAAACATGAGTAATACATTACTGTATGATGCTACACTCTCGCCAACCAAGTTAAACCGACTCCCTTCGGTCAAAATATAAAGCTATAGAGAATTTTTTCGATCAAAATTTGGTTTTTACCAAGTCCTCTAAATTGATATACGACAATAAATGAGGATTCCTATGGCAGTCAATGTTGGTGATCAAGCACCAAAATTTGAACTAGTTGATGGAGATCTAAAATTTAGATCCCTAGATGAGTTTAAAGGCAAAAAAGTTGTTATCTCATTTTTCGTTGCAGCCAGTTCTCCAGTATGTGAAGTTGAACTTTGTAAATTCAGAGATTCATTAAATGATATTTCAGCTCTAGGAGCACAGGTAATTGCAATTAGTAATGACGGACCATTTGCAAATAAGGCATTTGCAGAAAAGAATAATTATAATTTTCCAGTATTAGGAGATTATACAAGTCAAACAATCAAAGACTATGATATTTTGTTAAAAGATCTGTTACACGTTAAAGATTACAATGCAGCAAAACGTTCAGTTTTCATTTTAGATGAAGAACATAAAGTGATTTGGAAATGGGTTTCAGAAGATCCATTGAAAGAACCAGATTACAGTGAAATTATGAATGTTCTAAAATAAAATTACTTATTCAATTTCAGCGATAATATCATTTTTGTTTACAGAATTACCTTCTTTAATTTTGATACCTTTGACTGTACCATCTTTTTGTGCTTTGACAGCAACTTGCATCTTCATGGATTCTAAGGTACAAACTGTGTCACCTTTCTTGACTTCAGAACCTTCACCTGCATTTATTGATACAACTTTACCAGGTATTTGACTGCGCAAAGTAGATTGACCTGCACCAGAATCAGATCCGCCGGAGTTTTTGTAAACAATGTCATCAAGATGTGAATTCATGTTTACAGACATTGATGAACCATCAACAATGAAATTCATCTCAGAAGTTTGACTATCAACATATCTAACTGAATGAAATTCATTGTTCAAAACAAATTCCATAACATTTGAATCCATGTTAAGAATTTTTACAACATATTCATTGTCTTTGATCTTAATTTTGTATTCATCCTGTGATAATTTCTCTAAGATTTCACCATCTACAATTTCATCAGTATCTTGAACTTTGTATTTCATTTTTACACGCTATCCATCTTATTTTTCCAGTTTTGATTTCTAGAATTTTGTGATTGTACTTTACTTTTATAAAATTCAGAATGCATTATTGCAGAAGCAATAGCAGGAATTTGTTTATCTTTTCTATCTTGAATTAGATCTTTTTCTAATTTTTCAATCATTTCAAATCGTTTCAAAAAGTCAGTTGACAAGTTTCCAGTCTTATATTCTTCAGAATTTAGAATGGTTTTGTATAAAGGAATTGAAGTTTCTACACCTTGAATATCAAAGTCATCTAATGCGTTTAGCATTCTTAATCTAGATTCGTCAAATGTTTTTCCCCAAGTGCACAGTTTTGCCATCAAAGAATCATAAAATGGAGATACAGTACATCCAGGGTATAGATATGTGTCACATCTAACACTAGGACCTGAAGGAATTGTAACGTAAGGGACAGGACCAGTTGATGGTGCAAAGTCTAAGAAAGTATCCTCAGCATTTATTCTACATTCAATTGCATAACCATTCATTTTCAAATCAGATTGTTTGAATGGTAATGTTTCTCCATTTGCAATATCTAGTTGAAGTTTAACAAAGTCTAATCCAGATACCATTTCAGAGATTGGGTGTTCTACTTGTAATCTTGCATTGATTTCAATGAAATAAAATTCTCCAGAATCTGCTCTGAGAAATTCTGCAGTGCCCAAGTTAGTATAATCAACGGCTTGTGCTGCTTTAACAACTAATTCACCAATTTCTTCCCTTTTCGCTTCATCGACTACAGGAGATGGAGTTTGTTCAATTAATTTTTGATTTCGTCTCTGAATGGAACATTCCCTCTCAAAGAGATGCACAGTATTACCATGTTTGTCTCTACACATTTGATATTCAATGTGTCGTGTTTTTTCTAGGAATTTTTCAACAATAATTGCAGATTTTCCAACAGCAGCTATAGATTCAGATGTAACAGTTTCAAAACCTTCCTGTAATTCTTTATCATTAGTAACTAATCTAATTCCACGACCTCCACCACCATAAACTGATTTCAAAAGTACAGGATAGCCAATATCATTTGCAATTTTTTCTGCTTCATCTGCATCTTTTACTAAACCTGGACTTCCAGGTACAGTTGGGACATTAGCATCAAGCATTGCTGCTTTACAACGCATCTTATCTCCACAAAGATTCATTGAATCAGCAGAAGGACCGATAAAGTTAATTTTATTTTTTTCACATAATCGTGCAAAATCATCATTTTCTGAAAGAAAACCATAACCAGGATGTACAGCATCAGTACCAGATGATAGCATGACGTCAAGAATTTTTTCTTGATTAAGATAGCTCTTTGCAGGAGCAGCTTCACCAATGTAATATGACTCGTCAGCAGTTTTTACATGAAGGGAGTTTACATCTTCATCAGAATAGACTGCCACAGTCTTTATTCCTAAAGCCTTACAAGTTTTCATTACACGAAGGGCGATTTCTCCTCTGTTGGCTATCAGTACTTTTTCAATCATATCTAATCACAGGTTGATATTTCCATGTTTTCTAGGAAGTTGTTTTTCACGTTTATTGCTGAGCATTTCTAGTGCTTTGATAAGCATTGGTCGAGTCTCTGCCGGGTCAATAACGGTATCTACTGTTCCATTTGATGCTGCAACGTAAGGATTTGCAAATTTTTCGGTAAATTCATCGACTAATTTCTTTTTTAATTCATCAGGATTATCGGAACTTGCTAATTCTTTTCTATTCATAATTTTTACAGCACCCTCAGATCCAAGTACAGCAATTTGTGCAGTTGGCCATGCATAATTCACATCAGTTCCTAGATTTTTACTAGACATTGCAATGTATGCACCACCATATGCTTTTCCAATGACAACTGTAATTTTTGGAACAGTAGCTTCACAGTAAGAGTATAGTAATTTACTTCCATGACGAATTATTCCATTATGCTCTTGATTTGAACCTGGCATGTAACCAGGAGTATCAACTAAAGTAATTAGTGGAATACCATAACAATCACAGAAACGAATGAAACGTGATGCTTTGTTTGATGAATCAATATCTAATGCACCTGCCAAAAACATTGGTTGATTTGCTACAATCCCAACGGTTTTACCATTCATTCTACCAAAACCAACAATAACATTTTGTGCAAATAGTTCATGGATTTCAAAGAATTTGTTATCATCTAAAATTGAATGAATAATTTCTTTCATATCATAAGGTTGTAAAGCATCATCAGGTAGAATGTTTATTAAATTATTATCTAGTCTGTTAGGATCATCAGATGTTGTAACAGAAGGTGGAGCTTCAGCATTATTTTGTGGAATGTAAGAAAGTAATGTTTTGATGTAATCCATACATTCGTATTCATTTTTAGCTACAAAGTGAGCAACACCACTCTTTGTTCCATGAGTCATTGCACCACCTAATTCATCAAAGGATATTTCTTCTCCAAGAACTGTTTTTACAACATCAGGACCAGTTACAAACATAGTTCCAGCTTTTTCAACCATTATAACAAAATCAGTCATTGCAGGAGAATAAACAGCGCCACCAGCAGAAGGACCAATACTTGCAGTAATTTGTGGAACTACACCAGATGCTAATTGATTATGATAGAAAATATCTGCAAAACCATCGAGGCTTAAGATTCCCTCTTGAATTCTTGCACCACCAGAATCAGCAATTCCAACTATTGGACAACCATTTCTAGTTGCATGATCCATTAATTTAGTAATTTTTTTAGCTCCCATCTGACTTAAGGTTCCACCTAAAACAGTGAAATCATATGCAAAAACATAGACTTGACGACCATTGATTTTTCCATAACCACCAACTACACCATCAGTGAAAAATTTCTTTTTCTGCATATCGTAATCAAAATAGTGATGTGTAGTCATTGCATCAAGTTCAACGAAAGTTCCATCATCACAGAGTAGATCAATACGTTCTCTAGCAGTCAGTTTTCCCTTTTCATGTTGAGCCTTAATTCTATCCTGACCGCCACCTTGAAGTGAGGTTTTTTTGTTATTCAGATATTCATTTAGTTTATCAGAATGCATGTCCGCGATTTCTCGCCCCAGATATCATATATTAATTTAAGTTAAACAAAACAAAAATTGCTAATTTTTAAGATTTAATAACGAAAATTTCTTTTTAAGAGAATTTTGATATGTTTCATAAGAATTTCCTAATCCTTCACATTTTTTACATATACATAATTGAGAAACAACTGAACGATCACAGTCATCTTGAAATTCACACTGGGAGCACCCAGCAGAGCCACCACATATCATGCATTTGAGATCTTCAGTTTCGACACATTTTTCGTGTTTTACTCCTAGACCTTTTGACCATAAGCCAATTTCATTTACATTGATTTTTTCATTACATACTATGCATGTGCCATCAAATTTCATTGCAATTTTTCGCCAGCTCATTGTAAAAGTTCAATCTCCTTTTCAATTAATTCTTCATACGTTTCTTCAAATTCAAGTTCAATAGAATCATTTTTCTTTAATGATAAAATGATTGGAAAGAAAAATGTTGCAAAGGTACTATTCGATACATGAAGTTTTTTAGATAATGTTGAACCAATAGCTTTGATTTTTGCACCATCCCATCGTAGTCTATTCAATAATGGCCAAGATAGATTATACTGAGTGTATCTAGCAGAAGAATCTTTTTCATAAAGTGATAGTAAGATTGAATCAAGGTAACGTAGTAATCTCCAATTTTGTGTTTTCATTATTTTTCCATAAAGTAAATCAGCTTCTGAAATAATTTCTAGTGCTTTAGACATTTTGTCTGAAGATAGATTACTAGTAATGATACTTGAATAAAATGCATTAATTTTTTCTCTAGGATCAATTCTTAAAGAGAATAAAACAACTCTTGCTTCCTCAAGTGACTGTGATTTGAAAAATGCATTTAATCCATCTTCAATGTTTAGAGATTCAAATGATTTTTCAGTATTAGGTTCAAATCCAGTAACTAATGCTTGTGCAGAGTTAATCATAGAACGAATATCACCTTTTGAATCAGTAATTAATTTTATCAATCTTCCAGGATTAATTTTTGCTTTTTCTTTTTCTAATATCATGTCGAGATATAATTTAAGAAATCTAGGCGACAATGGGCTAATCTGTAAAGTTTTTACAACTTTTTTTATTTTCTTCATTTTATCAGAAGAACCATAATTACCAGCAAGTACAATTGGAACGGTTGGTTCTTTTAAGATGTTAATGAGAGCTTCAACTCCTCCATAATCAGAACGTCCATGTATTCCATCTACTTCATCAATGAAAATCATGGGTTCACCAAGAACAGTTTGATTTCCAAGTACAGGAGTTAGTATTTCTTGAATATTTTTTTTATTTCTAACATCACTTGCATTAAGACTAATCATGTCATAACCAAATTGTTTTCCTGCGAGAAAACACATTGTTGTTTTTCCAATTCCAGGAGGACCAATCAATAATAGCGGTTTTGTTCCTTTTTTCCATTTTCCAAACCATTCAACAAATTGTTTTCTAGCATCTTCATTTCCAACCATATCAAAAATATTTTGAGGTCGATATTTTTCGGACCACATCATTTGTATCACTTAGGAAGGTTTTGAGTCAAATCTGACCAGATATTTTCTTCTTGGAGTTTTTTATACCAAAATAGATTATAGTGTTCAACAGTTAGGAACAAAAATTCTAAGAATTTTCGATGTGAGAAACTATCTGGGAGTTTTTCAAGAGCGGCTCTAGCATCATTAAGATAAGATTCACTGTGATTCATGGTCTCTTCGAATCCACTCTTTACATCATTCGTTTTTAGAGAATAGAACAGTGGCCATGATGGTATTTTTGCGGCTTTATCTCTAATGCTGTCTTCAATTTCATTTCCACATCCAACAGATTCTGCTGCTTTTGCCATTCCAGTGTAAAAGATATCAGCTAACGGTGCACGATTTAATGCCATGTTTCGACCAGCCGTACCCATAACAGAACGATATTTCTTGTAACTCTCAACTAATTCTTCTTCTGTAATTGATGTAGGTTTATCTTTTAATTTCGTATCAAGGTATTGTCCAATTCTTGCCTGTTTGAATCCTTCTTCAAATTCTTTTAATACATCCTCACCACCTTTTGAAATTTTTTCTCTTGCAAGTTTTAGAATATATGGATTCATTAGTTTGTAATCATCAAGATATTCCAAATCCTCATCTTTGTCTACAATTCTATCCATTGGTTCACTAAGATCTATTGCAATTATGTGACCATCTACAATATCCTCGCGCATATTGGTACTTGGATCATCTTTAAAGTAATCAGTTGACGCATCAAAAAGACCATTGAATACAGGAAATGTCATTTTTACAAAATTTGAGTTTAGAATTCTAAGAACTCTGTCGTGTAGAGTATCAAAATCAGATAGTTTCGATTTGATAGGATCTATTTCAGAAGCATTAAGAATAATTTCTGTTGAACCCACTTCTTCTGCAAATTTTTGTTGTGTGGTGTTAGGAGATTCATCAGAGTTTATTTGATCAAATAAATTTTTTGCAAATCTTTTAGCAAATTCTGGAAATGTATTTTCTGCTTCTTCCTTATAATGATTAAATTGTTTGAATCCTTTTGATTTGAATAAACCTTGTTTTATGATTTGTTTTCCAGGTTTAGTTCCCATTAATGCACTTTTACTGAAAATTGATTCGTCTTTTCCACTCACAAAAGATTGTTAACAAATTGCTATTTATGCCTTCAAAGATCTAATTACATTCGTCTAAACTCTGCAGCGCCTTTTTCTGTAATTCTCAGTTGTATTGATTTTCCAAATGGACCACTTTTTTCTACAGGTCTCATTAGACCTTTTTTCTCAAGATCTTGAAGAATGGTATCCAAATTGTTTGTCGATATGTTTCCTTTCTTCTGAAGTTCTTCAAATTTTGATATATTAGTCATCAACAAACCAAGTACAATTTTTTCTTTAGGCCAGTTTTTTGTTGAAAATTCTTCTCGGCGTGGAGATTCTTGAAAATTATCAGGTGATGATGATTCTCTAAAATTATCCGCAGGTGATGATTCTTGGAAAAAATTTCCACGTGGGGTTTCAGGACGAGGTGATATGTCTTGTTTAAGACCAACACGTCTCAATAATCTTGGGAGTATTCTAGCAAGTGGTATGATCATGAATATGAGCAAATAGATCCAAGAGTAATTTTCTTCCATGTTATATCAATATGGTTCGAAATTAATAATGTATATGTTGGGTTTCTATTGTGGCTGTGAGAAAACACGATATTCGCCGATGGTAGAACTACATTTGTGACAGGTGTACTGACCTCTCTCAATTAAGATTAATCCATTAGCAACCTCTTCGTTTGGTTTTTCTTCTATTTTAAAAGCAGTTGGTCCATCAAACTCAGAATTACATGCTTTGCAGAAATGTTTCAGCATTTTTGAAGGATCTAATTTTTCAAGTGATGCTAGGAAGTGCTTGTCTATGTTTGGTACAAGTTTTGATTTTTGGACTTCTTCATCAGTAAGTTCAGCATTAACCCATCCACCTGAGCCTTGTAATTCTGTTGCCGTCATGATTGATTAATTTCAAGCATGAATAAAGAGGTTTTCAAATTAGATGAAAAAATTATTCAATTAAATTATCCACAAATTTGAAAATCATAATGGAAACTAATCAAGTTCTCAAAGAAGCATCAAGAAGAATTTATGAGGCGGTGAAAGACATGGCAGGAACAGAAAAAGCCGCTGGTGATTTTGGAAGAGGTGCAGGAGGAGATATTTCTAGAAATATCGACATTACTGCAGAAACCACTGTTTTAGATTATCTAAAAGAAATTAATTTTGAATGTGTGGTTTTAGGAGAAGAATGTGGTCGAGTAGAACTGTCAGAAAATCCAAAAGGATTTGTTATCATGGATGCGATTGATGGTTCTGCAAATGCGGTTAGAGGTGTGCCATTTTTCTGTTCATCATTAGCATTTGCAACAGAAAATAGGCTCAGTTCCATAACAGACGGAGTGATTACAAATCTTTCAACAGGTGAAATGTATTCTGCATCAGAAGGAAAAGGTGCATTTCTGGATGACAAACAAATCACAGTTTACAAAGGTACCCCATTGTACAAAATAGTCGGAGTCAATACTTCAGGTGCATCACAAGAAATAATGAAAAAATTACAACCTGTTTTTGAACATCATAGCCATACCAGACATTTTGGTGCAAATGCATTAGAAATGGCAATGTTTGCACAAGGTTTGATGGATGTGTTTATTGATTTAAGAGATAAAATTAGAATCCAAGATATTGCAGCAGGATACATAATTGTTAAAGAAGCAAGAGGTTTGCTTTTAGATTCAGAATTCAATCCTCTTGATGCAGATTTGAGTTATGATACAAGAGTTTCTTTTATTGCAGCTGCAAATCAGGAAATTTTAGACGAGATACTTCCAAGAGAAAAATAAATTTTATCCGTATGATTCGTATTTGACTTCAAAAGTTCCATCTTCATGCGGATTATCTCTATTGACAAATCCTCTATCATCAACATAATCCATTACTCCATCGATGGTTCCTTGATAACCACAAATGTAAATTCTAGTATTCTCAGGAGTAACTTTTTCTCCAACTAATTCATCTAACGGAGAAACACCTTGTGCGTTTGCTTTGAAAAATGATTCAACTCTTCCTACTTGACCATTCCATGATCTATTGTATTGTTCTTTTGGTCTACTAATTGCAGCCCTGTAAAGAAAGTTCCATTCATCAGTTCCTCTCTCTTTACTTTCATTTTCAAAGTCAGTGAGAAGACGTTTGTAACTTAATTCATCAACATAACTTGCACCATGTAAAACTACAAGTTGTCTTTTATCATTAGTATCGTGAAAATGATGTGCAAATGCGATGAACGGTGCAAGACCAGTTCCGCCACCTACGCAGACTACTCTTCTATTATCTGGTTCTCCATTTCGATATTTATCTTCGATTATCAAGTCGTCACCAGTTGGATCACCAAGTAATACTTCATCACCAACACTAAGATAGAATAATTCAGTGGTTACACGACCAGGTAATGGTTTTCTTACCCATCTAATTACAAATTCAAAATAATCTCTATTTTCAGCATGTGATGCAATTGAATATGCACGTTTTACAATTTTATTTTCCGCAGCTACCGGTAAACCAATAGTTAGAAACTGTCCAGTTTTGTATTTTGGCATACCAGTTATTGGAACTAGACGAATTACAACTAGATCTTCTTTTAATAATTCAGTATAGATGATCTTTGCTTTTGTATCTGCCATGTGAGGAAAGTTTCTTGATTTGGATAAATGTATTTCTCTTCAAAATTTGACAGAATTACTTATATTTAGAAAATTAACCAGCCAAAATTAGTCACATGACAAAAATTACATGTAGAGATTACGGATTTGAATGTCAATACGAAATTGAGGGCGAAGTAGAAAATGTGATCGATGCGTATAGAAAACATAGTGATGAAGAACACGGAATAGAGTATTCTATAGAGACACTAACACAAGTAATTCTAAGACAACAAGGCTAATCGTAAAAAATTAAACTCTTTTCATTGAAGCAGATAAGATTGGTAATTCCTTATCAATGATTTTCTCAACAGCAGGTACAATTCCAGCTCTTAATTTTGCATTTTCTTCATAAATTTCTGCAACCTGATCTCTAAATAATAATTTTATTCGAGGTAACTCCATGATGGTTTCTTCTACAGCTCTTGGCTCAGATATGTCTAGAATAAGAGTTCCTTTTTTCTTTTCTTTCATAACAAGTTTGATTCGTTCAAGATCAATCAAAAAGTAATCAGCAGTAGTAGCAACTATGACAATATCAAATTTATCAAATCCTGAAAGTGCATCAACAAACTCCATTGGGGTACCGCACAAAAGTTGTGAGAAATTGGTAGCACGTTGCATATCTTTACTAGTAACTGTAAATGAAATTTCTTTTTGTCCTAGTGTTTTTGCAACCATAGCCGCAGATTCACCGGTTCCAATGAGTAAGACCTTCTTTTTTGCATCCAAACCAACTTTTTCTTCTATCAAGTTTAATGCAACATCTCCTAACGATAAAACTTCTTTACTTATTTCAGTTGAATCTCGAATTGAATTAGCAAGTCGAATTACACTATCAAATAATTTATTAAGAATTTTTCCTGAGGCACCAGATTTTTTTGCAAGTTCTAGTGACTTTGTAATTTCATCATAAACTTCTTGTTTTCCGACAACTACAGAATCTAATCCACAAGCTAATCGTAAAAGATGAAGGTAAACATCATCATCTTTGAAAACTTCCAAAGTTTGATCAAAATGATCAATATCAATTTGTTCTATACTAGAATTTTTTTCCCAAGTTTCTTTCATTTGATTAATTACCAAACCTTTTCCTTCAGGTCTTCTTGCATCAGTAGAATCATCTGTTTCAAGATTACTAACAGTAAAAATTTCGACTCTGCTAGAAGTTTGAATTATAATACATTCTTCAACACCAGGAATTTTTTTGAATGCTTCTGTTGCAGCAGTTACATCTTTGAATGCAAATCTAGCAAGAGAATGAAGAGGAACGTTTTTGAAAGTTACTCTTGCATTTAAAACATCAAATTTTAGTTCGCTCATATCATATCACCAAAATTAATTTAATCTTTTCTTCCACCTTTTGCAGTTCTGAAAACATTCATTCCAAGATAATAATTTTCATGTAGTGAATCCAAATATGCAAGATTTTGTTCAACTTGTGCAATATCATCAGGCAGTGCATCAGGATCATTTCTAAGACGATCTAGTTTTGCTTGTAATTCATCACCAAGAACAGTTATTCCAGTTTCATAATTGGAAGTTCCTCCAAAACGTTCGTCTAAAATATTTTGAGGATTGTATTCAGGTGTAGTATCTTCATAATTGAGAGCTTTACGTGTAATGTCATCTTTTTCATCTTCAGATAAAATAGGTTTTGGAAATCTATCTACCTTATCTAAGAAAAATTCAGGTTCACCCATCTCTCTTCTAAATATAATTTCATTTTTTCTTTTGTTAGTTACATCAGGTGCTTTTGGAGCTTCTGCTTTAATTTCTTCAGCAATTGCTTTGAACTCATCTTCTGATGCTTTTGATGCAGCTTCTTTCAATTCTTTGGCTTTTGCAATTGCAGCTTCTGCTGCAGCTTCTGCTTCTTCTGCTGCCTTCATTGCTTTTTGAGCATCTTTAGATGCCTTGATAGATTTTTGACCATCCTGTTTTTTTGATTCTTCATCTGCTTTTGGAGCATCCTTTACTTCAGAATCTTTTTTGTCGTCAGACATCAATTTTTCACTGAAATTGCCCGGATTTTAAGATTATTGTGACAAACAAGGTAGAACGTCATGCGATCACATAATGTTTAATTTGAAAAATAAAAGCGCCCTCGGCGGGATTTGAACCCGCGTCTCAGCCGTGACAGGGCCGAATTCTAGACCGGGCTATACTACAAGGGCAGTATTTACAAGAAAAAGAACTGCTGGTTTTAAAGTTTCCATTTTTAATTTTAGACTGGTAAAAGACTAAATTGTGCACTAATGGAAAAACTCGCATGGGTCTATAGCGCAGCCAGGTAGCGCACCGCCCTTTTAAGGCGGCTGTCGTGGGTTCGAATCCCACTAGACCCGCATCTATTTTGTAAGTGTTTTAACTCGTTTTTCTAACAATGTTAATGATTTTTTCACATTATCATTTTGAATTTTAATAGAATTTTTTAGAGTTACAAGTTTTCTGTTTCTTTGTCCAATCATTCGTGTTTGTTCTGAAGTGCCAGAAGATCCTTTTGATGATCTTTGTTTAAGAGATGATGAGATGGTGGTTTTTTGAATTAACTCAAAAAGTTTTTGTAATTTAATCTCTTTAATTTGAAGAGATTCAATTTCATCTAATTCTAGATCAGAGAGTAGTTTTTTTGAATTATGTGATAGTTGAACAAGGTTACCAACAATGTTATGTGCAGTACGAAATGGTATTTTTTCAAGAACTAAATTTTCTGCCAAATCTAAAGCAACTAGAAATCCTTCTTCTGTTGCTTGTTGCATTTTTTCCTGATTAACGGTAAGATCAGACAACATTGATTTGATAATAATTAATGCAGTGATTGATGTTTTTGATGTTGACCAGATTGAAGATTTTATTTGTTGTAAATCCCTACTATAACCAGAAGGTAAACCTTTAGTGGTAGTTAAGATAGATGTCAAATAGCCTATAACCTGAGATGTTTTTCCTCGTGTAAGTTCCAAGATATCAGGATTTTTCTTTTGGGGCATTACACTTGATGGTGATGTAAAATCATCAGAAAGTTCTATGAATGAAAATTCAGCTGAAGACCAAATGATAAAGTCTTCAGACAATCTACTTAGATTTGTCATCATGATTGCAGAGTTTGCAACATATTCTGCTACAAAGTCACGCGTACTAGTTGCATCAATTGAATTTTCTACAAGAGATGCAAATCCAAGCATTTTTGCAGTGCTGTCTCTATCAATAGGAAGACTAGTTCCACCTACAGGACCAGCACCTAATGGACTTTGATTAACTCGTGCATACAATGACATGAATCTATCTAAATCACGGAATAGTGAATCTGCGTATGACAACAAGTAATGTGAGAATACTCCAACCTGAGCTTGTTGAAGATGTGTATAAAGTGGCATTATTGTTTTAGTATTTTCTTGTGCTGTTTTTAGTAAAGTTGAGATTGTTTCAATTAGACATTGTAATAGTATGTTAATGTCATCACGAATTTTTAGTCGAATATCAAGTGCTACCTGATCATTTCGTGAACGAGCAGTGTGCATTTTTCCACCATTCTCAATTCCAGTTTTTTTAATAACAAGAGATTCTATTAATTCATGTATATCTTCAGGTTCAAAATCAGGCTGGGAGATGTTTCCACCCTTTAGTTCTTCTAATGCGGTTAAAATTTTTTTTACCTCAATTTTTGACAAGAGTTTATTTTCATATAACATGATAACGTGTGCTTCACTTCCAATAATGTCATAAAATGCAATATCAGAATCATCTTTTATGGATGAAACATAACTAAGTGTAATATCATCAAGATCTTTTCCTAATCGAGAACGATACATCAACATGGATTCAAAATCGCTATATATAGCAACTACGGATTCAATTCAATGACACAAGATGTGAAACAGCTACGAGTGAAAATTTTTGATGAATTATCACAAATTGTAGATCCTGAAATAAACACAACAATTACAGAATTAGAATTAATTGATGAAGTAGACATCAATGATGCAAATGTCAAAGTTGATTTACATCTAACAAGTCCATTTTGTCCAGCAGTTTTTGGATTTAAAATTTGTCAAGATATTCATGATAATCTATTGAGTATACATGGAATTGATGATGTGAAGGTAAATGTCTCAAATCACTTTATGGCTGAACAGATTAACAATCAAGTAAATAACAGTCCAAATCCTCACAAAAAGCCAGAAGAAAAGAAAGATTAATCTCTAATTCCTAAAAGATATCCTCTCAAAAGTTGAATTCCCATTGCAGGATCAACTCCTTTTGGGCAAACTTGACTACATGAGCCAGCGAAGTGACATCTCCAAATTCCATGAGATTCATCTATAACTTTGAGTCGTTTGTTTTTGCCTTTATCACGGTCATCTGCAATGTATCTGTAGGCCTGTGCTAATGCTTGAGGACCGACAAATGTCTTATCCATTGCCATAGTTGGACATGCAGAATTACATAAACCACATTTGATACAACTTGAAAATTGAATATATTTTTCAACATTTTCAGGGCTTTGTAAAAATTCTCTTATACCACTTTCAGCATCAATTTCAGAATCTTCTCTAATGACATATGGCATTACTTTTTTGTGATTGTTTATCATTCGATCCATGTTGACAGCCAAATCTCGAACTACAGGATAGTTATCCATCGGTTCTACAGTTACAGTGTCAGAATCTAATTCAGATATTTTTGTGAAACATGCTAAACCAGGTTTGCCATTAATTTTCATTCCACAAGAACCACATGATGCTTGTCTACATGAATAACGAACTCCAACAGAATGATCAAGATGTGATTTAACATCTAATAAAACATCTAGAACAGTTGTCCATTTTTCAATTGGAACAACAAAGTCATCAAATTTCTGTTCAGAATTTACATTCGGATTACTTCGTTTAATTTTTATTTTTACAGATTTTGTAGAAGAAACTACTGTTTGAGATAGTTCGTCTGATAATTTGGGATGGATTGTTGCCATTATAGCATCCCCATGTTTGTCATAATTATAGTTCGTGAACCATATGCAATTAATGCTGCCATTCCTGCAAGACATCCAATTGTTACAAGTTTTTCATATGTTGGACCTTGATTCATTTCTAACAGAATTACTCTCAAGCCATTAAATCCATGAACAGAAATCAAAATTAGTAATAATCCAAGTAATATCGCATAACCTACACTTTCATAATTTGCAATTACGTTTTCATATTCTAATGATTCGTGAAAGTCTTGAGTCAGTCTCATCATTATGTGTATGACCGTTAAGAACAGTGCACCTAGGGCAGTGCCATAGTGTATCTTCATTATGATACTTTCTCTTAATACCATCATGCGAACATCACCGCCATTCCATACCACATTGCAAGAGCTGCCATACCTAATGTTGCATAGATACATGCTTTACCTTTCATGTTAATTGATTGAGGCTTGTATGGATAATCAGGCCTCTCTGCTTTTCCAATACCATAGCCCATTTGTGCAATCATTAATCGAATTCCATTTCCAGTGTGAAAAACACACATTCCAATTACTAACGCTAAAAATAAGTGACCTTCAGTTGTTTGAGTCATTTCTAATGACTTGTCCCAAACCGCTTTTCCGTCTAAGATGTGACTTGTTTCATAAATATGACCAATAAAATATGCCAAGAGACCAAGACCTGTTAATCGCATCAAAAGCCATGCTAATCTTTCGATACCAAATTTTCCAATTTTACTAGGATTTAGCCATCCCTTCAGTCCTTCTCTTGCGCCAGTTTCTCGTTCCATCAGTATTTTCTCTCCACAGGTTTGTATTTAGTTATAGTAACTGGATGCTTCTTCATAATTGGTTCGTTTGGATCATAGTAGGCTAGTGTGTGGTGAAGGAAATTTGCATCATCACGTGTTGGGAAATCAGTTCTAGAATGAGCTCCACGAGATTCTTTTCTGTTTATAGCACCTACTAGCACTACTTCAGCCACACGGAACATAGAATCTAGCTCCATTACATTTTGGAAATTAGTGTTATACTCTTTAGCAGAATCATCAACATGTTTCCAGGTTTTTTGTTTAAGTTCTCGCACCTTTTTGAGACCTTCGGCTAAATCATTATGATTTCTATAGACGTATGCTTTTGCGTTCAAAATTTCTGCAACTTCTTGTTTTACTTCATATGGATTTACATCTCCACGTCCACGGAATATTCCATCAAAAATTCGAGTTTCTTCAGCAGCTACTAAATGAGTAGGGAATTGTGCAGAAGTATGTTCTTTTTCAATATAATCAACAGCTAATGAACCTGTAATTTTTCCCCAAACAATACATTCAGAAGTGGAGTTTGCACCAAGACGATTTGCGCCATGAACGCTGTTACATGCAGCTTCTCCTGCAGCCCAAACACCTTGAAGTTCAGCTGCACCATCAATGTTTGTGTGAATTCCACCCATCATGTAATGACAAACAGGTCTAATGTCAATTGGTTCATCAGCAGGATCAATTCCTGAGAATTTAATTGAAATTTCTCTAATACCTCCTAGTTTAGCTTTAATTTTTTCATCACCTAAATGTCGTAAATCTAGTTTCATACAATCTTCTCCAGTTTCATGTTTGAATCCACGACCTTCATTAATCTCAGTCATAATAGAACGTGAGACAATATCACGTGGAGCTAGTTCCATTTTTCCAGCTGCATAATTTTTCATAAATCGGTCACCATCTTTGTTTAGTAAATAACCACCTTCACCTCGTGCACCTTCAGTAATTAAAATTCCAGAAGGTAGAATTCCAGTAGGATGAAATTGTACAAATTCCATATCTTTTAGTCCCATTCCTGCACGATAAGCCATATCCAAACCATCGGGTGTCGAAGATAATGCATACGTAGAGTAACTAAAAATTCTTCCTGCACCACCAGTTGCAATTATCAACGCTTTACCTTTGATTGTGTAAAATGATCCAGAAGATGTTTCTATTGCAGTGATTCCACAAAATTGTTTTCCATCATGAACAATTGATGTGATGTACCATTCATTTAGAAATTCAATATTATCAAATTTTTGACAAGTATCGTATAGAGTCTGCATTTCAAAAAATCCAACTTTGTCAATAGCATAAGTTGCACGTGGAAAACTATATCCACCAAAATTACGCTGATCAATTTTTCCATTTTCTTGTCTGGACCAAGGCATTCCCCAATGTTCTAGTTGAAAAATTTCATTTGGCATCATGTGACATAATTTTTCAGCGGTATCTTGGTCTGCTAAAAAATCACTTCCTTTTACAGTATCATAAATGTGAGATTCTATTGTATCACCTTTTTCTTCTTGTATTACAGCAGCAGTTCCTCCTTCTGCAGATACAGAATGGGAACGCATGACCTGTGTTTTTGCAATAACACCAATCTTAATTTTTTGATTCTTCTTTGCGGCCTCAATAGCAGCACGTAATCCTGCCAAACCAGAACCTGCAATGATTAGATCAAATTCAATAGAATCCGTCATTAATGAATAAAATCAGAAGAGGTTACTTATGTATTATAACAAAATATCATGGATCGAATCATTAATATATATCGCTAGCGATATCGCTAGTGATGTTTAAGGAATGGACACAGCGAGTTGGAAGCATGGTTCCAAGAGGATTTTCTAGATACTACATTTTACAGCAGTTGATGGAAAACCCACATACAGGAAAAGAGATTATTGACTCTGCAGTTGAAGCAAGTGCTGGAAACTGGAAACCATCACCAGGACTAATCTACCCACTATTGGGCAGATTACTAGATGAAGGTCTAATTGAAGAAAGTGAAAATGGAAAGTATCAGATTACAAATAATGGAAAAACAATACTAATGGATCTGGAAAACTGGAAAATGAATATGCAACAACAGATGAGCACAATGATGCGACTTATGGATATGGGAAAATTCATGGGAATGGACATGTTAGAGAGAGTAACTATACTAGGTAATTTATTGAGTTCAAATGCTAGTAATATGACAAATCATGAAATTGAAAAATATAAGAAATTTCTCCAAGATGAATTAGAAAAAATCAAAGAGATGGATTCTAAAAAATAAACACCTGTAGATTAATCATAAATAAAACATGATTAGATAGATTTTATGAAAAAACTTCGTAAACTAATTAATGATAAATCAAAACCATTGGTAGTTCCAGGAGTTTACGATGCAATAGGAGCAAAAATTGCTCAAAAAGTAGGTTTTGATGCAATGTTTCAAACAGGTTATGGTACATCTGCTACATTACTAGGAATGCCAGATTATGGATTTATCGGATTATCTGAAACAACAGATAATGCAAGACGGATAGCAAATGCAATATCAGTACCACTAATTGTAGATGTAGATACAGGTTATGGGAACGCATTAACTGTAAAAAAATTACTTCAGGATTTACAAGTTGCAGGAGTATCAGGCATATTTCTTGAAGATCAAAAATGGCCAAAAAGATGTGGACATATGAAAGGAAAGGAGGTGGTTCAAAAAGAAGAGTACGGAGAGAAATTAGCAGCCGCAGTAGATGCAAAAGAGGATAAAGATTTCATCATAGTAGCTAGAACAGATGCCAGAGCCACAGAAGGATTAGATGATGCAATAGAGAGAGGAAAATATTACAAAAAAATTGGAGCAGATTTGATTTTTGTTGAAGCCCCAAAATCAATAGAAGAAATGAAAAAAATTGGTAAATCAATAAACGCCCCATTAGTTGCAAATATGATTGAAGGAGGAGCAACCCCAATTAATTCAACGGCTACATTACACAAAATGGGATATCAACTAATACTATATCCATTATCCATATTATATGCAAATACATTTGCAACAATGAAAATACTAAAAGAATTAAAAGATAAAGGTACCACTACAAGACTCAAAAAAGATCTGGTTGATTTTGATCAGTTTAACGATATTGTTGAATTATCAAAATTTAGAAAATTGGAGAATAAATATTCAAAATAAAAAAGAAAAACTAGTAAAGAGTTTATTGAGTAGTTCTCTTTACTTCAATTTCTATTGTGGAAACATTTCTTGTCTTACCGTCTTGTGACTCTAAACTTTCAGAGCCTATGGATATATTTCCAATGCTATATCCGGAGTTCTCGGTCTTTCTTGAAATTATTTGTGCAACATCTACGGCTCTACCGATACTCATTCCTCGAGCTTTGATGTTGACAGAAGGCAAGTTAGCCAATTGGATTAACGTTGAAGTAACGTATGCCATAATTGGTTTCTTACCTATGAATACAGTGTCTCGTTGTTCGGTTGACATGCGAGTAAAATATTACGAGGATAATTTAAATCAAGATAGATTGGATAGAGAGGAAATTTTGGAATCACTCAAAAATGATGCTTCAAAGAAAAGTATTGTATCTAGTTTAACTCAGAATAAAGATCCAGAAATTACCCAAAAAATGATTGAATTATTTGACGATGATGATATTGAGATAAGAGGAGAAGTATTCAGTACTTTACTTCTTAATCAAAATAAGATTTTTGAAGATTTGATTTTTGGATTAGGGCATGAAAGTAAAAATGTACGAGCATATGTGACCTTAGTTTTAGCAAATAGAAATGAAAAAAACGGAATTAAAGAAATTAGAAAATTAACTAATGACCCAAGTGGTTTAGTTAGAACTTGCGCATATGGAGCATTAGGACATTTAGAAGTAAAAGAATCAGCTAAGGAACTACATCAAGGTATTTTTGATTCAAATTTGGAGGCTGTAAAAAGTGCAGCATACGCATTGACAAGAATTGGTGAAAAAATTTCAGATAAAGAAATAGAAGAATTGAATAGATTAGATGAATCAGAATTTAGAAAAATTTTAAAGTTTTTTAATTAAATGGTGGACCGAAAGGGATTTGAACCCTTGACCCCACGCATGCCATGCGCGTATTCTACCAGGCTGAACTATCGGCCCATGAACCTAATGATTCGTTTTCTTAAAAAATCACCAACATTTAACTTAATTTGACTTAGGCTAATCTAACAGAAGATATTTAAACATAAATTCATATTTTTAAGAAATGGTTCAAGATAATAAAGCAAAATTAACTTATACACAATTACTAAAAGAAGACCTCGGCATATTTCGTCTTGTTCCAGAAGATGGAGTTATTCCAGATTTCAAAGCAGGTCAATTTTTAACACTTGGAATGCCGGTACCCGGAGAAGATAATAAAATTGTTCGACGTGCATATTCAATTGCATCACATCCAGAAAATAAAAAATTTTTTGAGTTTGTAATTAGATGGGTAAGAAAACCATTTCCAGGAAGATTGACAACTGAATTATTTAATGCAAAAGAAGGTGCAGATGTAAGTTGGATTAAACCAACTGGTCATCTAACAATTAATGATGAATTACCAAACGGTGATCCAGATACTAGAAGAATTGTTTGTATCGGAGGAGGAACAGGCTTAGCACCATTTGTAAGTTTTGCTCAACATCTTCATGATATAGGGGATAAAAGAGAAATTGTTGTTTTACACGGAGCCAGTTATGTGGATGAATTAAGTTACAAACAATTACTTACAGATTTAGAAAATGATAGTGTGGATAGAGGTACAGACAAATGGAATTTCAAATATAGAGCAGCAATTAGTAGACCACAAGAATGGTTTAATCGTGCATGGACGGGTCAAACAGGAAGAGTAGAACAATTCCTGAGAACAAAATCTGGAGAAAAATCACCATTAGAAGAATTAGTTGGGGAAAAAATTACAAAAGATAATACCATGTTTTACATCTGTGGATGGCAAGGAACAATTGATGGTACACTAGATTATCTTGGAAATAATGAGTTTGTAACAGAGAGAAATAAACGAGAAGATGGTAGTTATGAAGTCAAATTCGAATCATATGGATAAAGAAAATATCTGTAGAACAACTCAGTTATTAAAATACAAGATAAACAGCAAATTATTATGACAATTGCAATTTACTTGGCACATTTGAATCCAGTTACAAATGCACATGCAGAAATTATTAGAGATTTATCAAAAACAGACAAGGTAGTTGTCATGCCGGTTAGATTTCTAAATGAGGAAAAAGAAATTAACAGTAAAAGCTTTCCATTTAGCTTCGAACTTAGAAAAGAAATGTTAGAATCAGTTTTTGGCGAATCAATCACAGTTTCATCAAATTATACATTTCATGCACCTTTCAAGAAATATTTTCCACCACTTGTTTCCAAAGGTTCGTGGAGATTAAGAAAAGAAATTCTTAGTGAAATTGAAGGAAAATACTACACATACACAGGCGATAAAGCAGAGGGAATAATGTTGAAACTATACAGATTAAAACCAAAAATTGGTCAAAGAAAAGAACTCTCTGCAACATCGGTGAAAAATGAAATGTATGAGTCAGTTTCAGGAGGAAAAAAAGAGTGGGAAAAACAAGTTCCAGAACAAGTGGCAGAAATTATTAACAAAAATTGGGATATTGTCGAAAAATTTGCATCATCCGAAGACAATACAACGAGAGTGCTAGGTATGAAGTTCCCAAGAGAAGGCTATACCTAGTTATAAAATAAATATACAAAATTCTAGAATTTTTTGTGAGTTCCATATCTGAATTAATTTGGTTTGATGGGAAATTTGTAAAACATAGTAATGCAAAGATTCCAGTAACAACTCACGCAATTCATTACGGCACATCAATTTTTGAAGGAATTAGAGCATATTGGAATGGAGAAAAATTAAATATATTCAGATTAGATGAACATGTTACAAGATTTAGAAATTCAGGAAAATTTTATGACATCACATTAAGATTTACTAACAAAGAAATTAAAGATGCAATAATTAATTTATGTAAAAAAAATAAAATTAAAACTTCATGTTATATCAGACCATTTTATTTTGTTGGACAATATGGAATTAACCTACACGTAACAAAAAAAGCACCAACACATGCAGTTATTTTTTGTTTTCCATTTGGAGATTTATTTAATAAAAATGGAATTACGGCATGTATTTCAAAATGGAGGAAGTTTAATGATAGTTCAACTCCAACACAAGCAAAAATGGGTGGAAATTATCTAAATTCAATTTTAGCTACACAAGATGCAAAAAAAAGAAAATTCGATGAAGCGATTCTATTAGATAAAAATAATAAAGTTAGTGAAGCACCTGGAGAAAATATCTTTATTGTAAAAAATAATACATTGATCACACCACCACTTTCATCATCAGCATTAGATGGTATAACAAGAAAATCAATTTTAGAATTTGCAAAAAGTATGAAAGTCAAAACAAAGATTAAAGAAATTACAAAAGATGAACTAAAAAAAGCAGACGAAGTGTTCCTAACTGGAACTGCAGCAGAAATAACACCTGTAATTAAAATCGAATCTAAAAAAATTGGAGAAGGTAAAGTTGGAAATGTGACAAAACAAGTTATGGATACATACACCGAGATAGTAATGAATAATAACAAAAAATTTTCTAAATGGTTAACAAACGTGTATTAAAAATGAAAGTAATTCAAATTGGAACAGGTGGATGGGGTAAAAATCATAGTAGAGTTTTATCAGAATTTGGTGTGTTATCAGCTATTTGTGATATGAATTATGAAAGAGCAAAAGAGTTTGGAGAAAAATATAACGTCAATTACTATAAAACTCTAGAAGAGTTGTTTGAAAATGAAGAATTTGATGCAGCATTCATTTGTACACCTACATCAACTCATTCAGAATTAGCATTACAATTAATTGAAAAAAAGAAACATGTTTTTGTAGAAAAACCAATGACATATCTTTCAGAAGATGGTGAAAAATTAGTAGGAAAGGCTAGAAAAAATAAAGTTATTTTGACATGTGGATACATTGAGAGGTTTAATCCCGCAGTAGCTCATGTCAAAGAATATCTAAAATCAAAGAAATTTGGAGATTTGATTAGATTAGAATTTTATCGAGAGCACCGAATGCCACTACACATCAAAGACGTCGGAATAATTTATGATACAAGCGTACATGATATAGATACAGCAATGTGGCTTTTTGATGAAACACCACAAGTTGTTTTTGCAAAGTCAGGACAAATTAATCATGAACACGAAGATTTTGCAACAATAATGCTTGGTTTCAAAGATAATAGAATAGCCACCATTTCTTCAAATTGGATTACTCCAACCAGAGTGAGAAACTTTAACGCAGTATGTACTGATGGGCGAATTTTTTCAGATTTCATCACACAAGAAATACGAATTGAGACAGATAAAGGAACAGAAACCCCATCAAAACAAAAAGAGGAACCATTATCATTAGAGATTAGAAACTTTCTTGATGCAATTGAGAGTAAAAATGAGTTAAGAGTAAAGCCCGAACATGCAGTAAATGTAACAAGAATTGCAGAAGCAGCTCTTTTATCTAGTCAAAAAGGGATTCCAATTTATCTGGATATAAAATGAAGAAAAAACTATTAGATATTTTGGCATGTCCAATGTGTAAAAAGCATCCTTTGGAATTAATAGAAATTAAAACAAAAAATGATGAGATAGTAGAAGGAGCAATTTATTGTGATACATGTGAAAGATATTTCCTCATCATTGAGGAGATTCCTGTAATGTTGCCAGATGAATTAAGAGATAAAAAACAAGAAAATGAATTTCTTCAAAAAAACAAAGATTCTCTTCCTGAAAAAATTATCAAGCAAGGAAAACCTTGGCATTTGTGATAAAAATGGTTGAAAATTTTATTTCTGAAAAAGCAAATATTGGAGATAATGTGAAGATTTGGCATTTTGCATATGTGGGGGATGATACAGAAATTGGAGATAATGTGAAGATTGGTTCACTTGCTCATGTAGATTATGATGTAAAGATTGGAAATAATACAATGATTGAGGGACTAGTTTACATTCCACCATTATCAAGAATTGGGAATAATGTTTTCATTGGACCATCAGTATCGTTGACAAACGATCCATTTCCACCAAGTGAAAAATTAATTGGAGTTACAATAAAAGATAATGCGATAATTGGTAGTCGAGCAGTAATCAAAGCAGGAGTAACTGTTGGAGAAAACAGTGTGGTTGCAATGGGAGCAGTCGTAACTAAAGATGTACCACCAAATACAGTTGTCGGCGGCGTTCCTGCAAAAGAAATGTATTCAAAAGAAGAATATGATAAAAAACAACTAGATTGGAAAAATTCTAATTAATTTTGTACATCGCTTGCAGGAGAGGTTGCTAGTCCACCAAGTAACTTATCAATTTCATAGATTGCAAGTTTGTCACGACCTATAAGATTGAATTTTTGAAGTATGTCTTCAAATTGTTGCTCTTCTTCTATCTGTTCGTTGACAAAATATTGTAAGAATGTAATTGTGTTATGATCTTTATCTTTTTGAGCTAAATCAACCATGTGGTTTATTGATTTTGTAACCGCTTGTTCATTTGATAATGCAGTCTTGCATATAGATTCTAAAGATTTGTAAGTTTTTGGTGGTTGTTTGACTCCAGGAATTATTGCACCGAGGCATTGACCGTTTACAAAATTTACAAATTTTAGCATATGTTGGTGCTCTTCTTGTGCTTGAGAATGGAAAAATTTTGCGGCTCCATCATAACCAGTAATGTCACACCATGATGCTGCAGAAAGGTATGCGTTAGCAGCGTTTGCTTCCATTGCAATTTGATTATTTAGTGCTTTGACTAAAGGTCCAGATATTTTCATAGTATAACTTAGTGTCTAGAGTTAAAATACTTCTCGAAAATTACCCTTACCTAATTACGCTAAGCTAATTGCAAAAGTTCTAAATTGAACCTCAATTATGCAATCATATGTCGGACAATGCATTAATGGAAAAATTTGAACAAGAAGTATGGTCCAAAGTTCCACATAGAGAAGAAAAGGACGGTAAAGTGGAGATTGTTAATGCAACACCGCTAACTGATCTTACTGAAGATTTGAAAGAATGTGCGAAGACAGTTTATGATGTAGATATTAGTGGAAAAGATTTCAAAGTTTATGGTAAATTTGATGGAACGTTACTAACAGGTTCAATCAAGGTAAGACCCGCAGTTAACATTATTCATGATGCAATAACTACAGGCAAAATTACTTCAGGAACAACTGTAATTGAAGCAACATCAGGAAACTTTGGAATTGCATTAGGATTATTATCAAAAATTGGTGTAACTGCAATTGCGCTTGTTTCAAGAAAACTTCAGGAAGGAGTTTTCAAAGAATTAAGAAACGGAAATATTCGAATAATGGATTTAGATATGGATATTTGTCCTGCACCTGGAATGGAAAGTAAACAAGATGAGTTAGTTGCAAAAGCTACCGCAGCGAATGTTCGTTCACAGATGATTGAGCTTGGATTTGAAGCTGAAACTTTTGATAACAATATTGCAGACATTGAAACACTTTTAGCTAAAAAAGATATAATCAATCTAGCAAAATTCCTTGCAAAAATTTACAATTTATTCTGTCCAGAACAATACGATAATGATCTAAATGTTGACGCACATAGAACTGTAACAGGCGTTGAAATTGATCAGCAATTACATGAAAATGGCGAATCATTAGAAAGTTTCAATATTGTCTGTACTTTTGGAACTGGTGGAACTTCTGGCGGACTAAGCAGATACTTTGATGAGACATATAATAGAAAAGGAGTTCATGTTATATTTCCACCAGATCAGCAAGATGTTGCAGGAATAAGAACAGTAGGTAACGCAGATGGTCTAAAATATTATGATCCAGAGAAATATGCAGGTAAACATCAGATTGACTTTGAGCAAGCAAAACCATTACTCAAATTTTTTGTTGATAAAGGACACGATATGGGAGAAAGTAGTGCACTTGAACTTTATGCAGCATTACAAATGATTTACAAAAATGGAGGAAATTATGTAGTTATGATTTGTGATGGAATTGGAAAATATAGAAAGAACTTTGAAAAGATTGGAAATAGTATAACACCTAACCAAGTTTCACAACAAGATGTTTCATCAAATGCAAATGACTATGATAGAGTGATTTGGATTCATACTCAATATACGCCACGTGAAGAAGGAATTGAATTACTTGCAAAATCACTAGGAATTGATAAGAGTAAGATTATAGTACCAAACGCCAGAACTGCACAAGAACTGCTTTCAGGACAACAAGTTCCAGAAGAAATTGATAAGGCATTACAAGAATCTAACGGAAAATCATTAATGGTATGCATGGCCGGAAGAACATCCTTAATGGCAGCTAATGTTTTAGCGGAAAAGGGTGTTCAAACGGATAGCCTAACCGGAGGAATTACCGGTCTTCCTGAAAGTCAGACAAAAGACATGTCAGAGATAATTGAACAAGCATCACAGTTTTGATATTTATTAACGGTCTCTAAGTAATAGAAATTTATGAAGTGTTTATCGGTTTGTCAGCCATTTGCTGAGTTAATTGTTGAAGGTAAAAAGACAATTGAATTAAGAAAATGGAATACAAAATTTCGAGGTGAATTTTTAGTGCATGCTGCAAAAAATATTCTTACAAAAGATTGTAAACGAATGAAAATATCACCATCAACAATTACAACTGGTGCCATAATAGGGAAAGTCAATTTGGTTGATGTGAAAAAATATGATTCAGATAAAGAACTCAGAAGTGATAAGAAAAAACATCATTCGACATTAGAGCATACAAAAAACAAATATGGATTTATTTTAGAAAAACCAAAAAAATTGCGAGTGCCTATTCCATATTTGGGAAAACTAAATTTCTTTGAATTCGAACCATATGAAATAAAAAATAATGACGTTAAGTTGGATCTTTTTGAAGAAGAGCATCGGTATATGTGGATTAACCGTCATTAATTGTAATATTTCATTAAAATCAAACCCATGTATATATAAAGGGAGTATTTAAAAGAGTAGAAATGCCACAGACAAAACCAATAGTTAGTGTAGAAAACGTGGTGGCTTCAGCATCAGTTGATCAAAAAGTAGATCTTAATGATATTACCAAAAAATTTCCTGATACAGAATACCACCCAGATCAGTTTCCAGGTTTAGTATTCCGATTGGAAAGTCCAAGAACTGCTACACTAATCTTTAGAACAGGTAAAATGGTATGTACCGGCGCAAAGTCTGAAGAAATGGCAGTTAAAGCTGTCCAGACAGTTGTAAAACAATTACGTAAAGGAGGCATTAAAATTAAGAAAGATGCAGTCATTACAGTACAAAATATTGTTGCAGCAATCAATCTAGGTGGTAAAATCCATTTAGAACAAGCGGCAAGAAAATTACCAAGAAGTATGTATGAACCTGAACAATTTCCAGGTTTGATTCATAGAATGCTTGATCCAAAAACAGTAATTCTTTTGTTTGCATCAGGTAAGCTTGTATGCACAGGCGCTAAAAAAGAGGCTGACGTGTATAGATCTGTACATAACCTACATTCTACATTAGAAGAAAAAGAATTAATGATCTACGACGCATAAATCTTCCAATTCTATTTATTATTTTTAAATTTTCTTTAATTCATCTTCAATTTCAAGTAGAGATTTATTTTTTGGATCTAATTCTTTAATTTTATCACAACATTCAATCACTTTGTCTTTATTTTTTAAATTAAGATATACACTTGCTTTAATTGCTAAAGCATCTAGATCAAATATACCAATTTCTAAAGTTTTATCCATGTATTCTAATGTTTTTTCGGAATCACCTTTGATGTAATAAATGGTTCCAATAATGAATGCAATGTCAGGATCATGTTCAAGTTTTTTTTCGATTCCATGACCATATTCTAATGCATCATCATATTTTTTCTCTCTTATATCAGGATCCTTTTCTTTTCTTGCTTGTTTGATAAGAGTTCTAAGATGACGTCGAGGATTATTAAAAAGACCGGTCAAGTGCTATCAAAGATATTATGCTTTATTTGAGAGCTCAGACTGTAATTTTTCCCAGTCAGCTAAGAATGCTTTAAGACCTTTATCAGTTAAGGAGTGACCAAGCATTTTTGCTAATACTCCAGCAGGTAAAGTGACAACATCAGCACCAATTTTTGCTGCATCTACAACATGTTGTGGATGCCGTACACTAGCAACAAGAATTTCTGTTTTAAAGTCATAATTTGAAAATACTTGTTTTATTTCTCTGATTAAATCCATACCAGTGTGACCAATATCATCTAATCTTCCAATGAAAGGACTAACATATTTTGCTCCGGCTTTTGCTGCAAGAAGTGCTTGATTGGCTGAAAAAACAAGTGTAACGTTTACAGGAATTCCTTGTTCTGAAAAACTCTTGCAGGCTTTTAGACCATCTCCAGTCATTGGACATTTAACAACTACATGATCACCATACTCTCGAAGTTTTTTGCCTTCTTCCATCATTCCATCATAGTCAGTACTTACAACTTCTAAACTTACATCACCTTTGATTATTCTAGTAATTTCTTCCATTGCAGCATGTGGATCACCACCTTCTTTTGCAAGTAATGAAGGGTTAGTTGTAATTCCATCTAACAAACCCATGTCATTATACTTTCGAATATCATCAAGGTTTGCGGTATCAAGGAAAATTTTCATTGTTTACTCCGGATATCCTTGACAGTTTTTTCTATATTAATTGATGTGATTCCATGTTTTTCCAATAATTGTGGAATTTCAGCATCACGAGCAGATTCACCAAACATATCTTGTGCACCAATTCTACGTATAGGAACAGGATATATTTCAGAGACTACCTCAGATACAGCAGAACCAAATCCACCCATAATATTATGTTCTTCACAAGTAACAATTCCGCCAGTCTCACGTGCTGCTTTTTCTAAGATATTTGTGTCAAGAGGTTTTATTGTAAAACAATCAATTACTCTACATGAAATTCCATCTTGTTGAAGTTTATCTGCGGCATCAAGAGCCATTTTCACCGTTATTCCAGTAGCAGCTATAGTACAATCAGTTCCATCACGTAATGTGATACCTTTTCCAATTTCAAATTCTTGGGAATCAGAATGTACAGTAGGGACTTTGGATCTTGCCATTCGCATGTAAAATGGACCATAAATTTCCGCAATATTTTTTGTTAATTTTGATACAGCTATAGCATCAGCAGGGATTAAAACTCTCATGTTTGGTATAACACGCATAATTGCTATATCTTCAATAGTTTGGTGAGAACCACCATCAGGTCCAACAGATAATCCACCATGAGATGTTACAAGTTTTACATTCAAACCTTTTTTTTCGCCTCTGGAAGGATATGCAATTGAATTTCGTATTTGGTCAACGCATCGTCCGGGCAAAAATATTGCATATGTACTTGCAAAGGATGTTTTTCCAGAATAAGCCAATCCTGCAGCAACAGATACCAAATTTGCTTCAGCTATACCTACATTAAAGAATCTATCAGGAAAATTTTTTCCAAAACCAGATGTTTTTAGTGAATCAGTTGTGTCAGCACCCAACACGACAATATTTTTGTCTTGTTCGCCTAATTCGATTAATGCATTTCCGTATGCAGTCCTCATATCACCAAACTCAGTACTCATTGATATCCAAGCTCCATTGCTATTTGGCGTAGTTCATCTTTTTTCTTACCTATTACATGCAAATCAATCCATTTGTTTACTAATTCAGTTCCACCAAGTTCATTTGCTTTTTGAATCAATAGTTTACGTCTACTTCTTAATACTTGATTTCGAAATTCTCGTATTACTAATCTAACATCTGTTTGACCAATAATTGCACTACCACCTACAAATGCACGTGCCCCATCTGCAAAACATTGACCAATATTATCTAGAGTGACACCGCCATCAGCCTCGATGTAACCAGAAAAACCATTTTCCTTGAGATTTGTCAAGAGATTTTTTGTTTTTTCATGTGTATTTTCGATATATTTTTGACCAGATTTTCCAGGTACAACGGACATCACTATAATTTGATCAAGTGTGGAGATGAATTTTTTGCTCCAATCAGGCATAGAAGTATCAGGGTTTATCGCCAAACCAACACTAACTTTGTTTGATTTAAGTAAATCATGAATTTCACCAAAACTTGATTCATCACACACCTCTGCATGAACAGTTACAATATCACTTCCAACATCAATGTAATTTTGAATTTGTTTAACAGGCTCATTAATCATTAAATGAGTATCAAATGGAATTACAGTTAAAGGTCTTAATTCTTTAATTTTGTTATAATCAAAAGTTGTATTTGGAACAAATTGACCATCCATAACATCCAGATGTATGTAATCAGCTCGTCCATCATCACAACGTTTTACTTCATTTTCTAGATTTGTCATATCACCTGCAATGATAGAGGGTGCAATCATGAATTGTGAATCTAATTCTTGATTAATTACAGGAACAAGTGAAGGAGTAGGAGCCTTACCATGCCATTGTGGATTATCTTCCATATGTTCAACTGCTTTTCCTTTAATTGTCCTAGCTATGATAATTGATGGCATACCTTTAACAGATTTTGCTCTATTAATTGCATCAGATACTTGTTCAATTCTATGACCATCAACTTCTATTACATTCCATCCAAATGAACGCCATTTATCACCAGTTTTCCATCTACTAGCATCTTTCCACATTTCAGATAATTCGTTATCTTCAAGGCATTCATCAAGTGGCATAATTTTTTCAGTGTAAGAATCTTGTTGTATAAAATTTCTATCAAGAATTAATGTAAGATTGTCAACATTGTATTTTGCAGCAGTCATTGCAGCTTCCCATACTTGACCTTCATCACTTTCACCATCACCCATTACAGTAAAGATATGAGTATCTTTTTGATCAAGTTTTGCAGCTAATGCATTTCCGATAGAGTAAGATAATCCAATTCCTAAAGAGCCACCACAAAATTCAACACCAGGACATTTTAGATCAGGATGACCTTGTAACTTACTTCCAAATTGTCTTAGAGTGTCTAATTGTGATTCCTCAAAATATCCGGCTACTGCCATGTTTGAAAATAGACCAGGAGATGCATGACCTTTTGATAAAATTAGTTTGTCACGGCCTTCCCATTCAGGATTTTTTGGATCATATTTCAAATGATTGTAAAATATACAGCCCATAATTTCTGCCATGGAAAATGAACCACCAGGATGACCAGAACCAGCAATTGAAGTTCCACGAATTACTAATTTCCTAGCTTGAAGGACATTTTTTTTAATTTGATAGTAATTTAGGCCCATTGTAGTTTATAGACCAAATTGATACTTTTAATTTTACACATGATCGTCCTCAAGAAAAAATACCAAGAATTACATAAATAGCTATTTCCGAAAATTTTAATCTTCTAAGATCATACGATAAATATGGAATTTCGTGATGAGTTACCACTCATGATTTATGATGACAAATGTTATGTTTGTATAAAATTTGCCAAGTTAATGAATTTCATAGCTAAAGGAAAATTACGCATGATCGGTCATTATACAGAATTTGGAAAGACGATCAGAGAAGAAATTCTAGAAGAGGATGCATTGGAAATGTTTTGGTTCATCGATAAAGAAACAGCATATGGTGGAAGAGCTGCAATATTTCCATTATTATCAGCAATTCTGAGAGTTCACGGTAGAAAGTTCAATGAAATGAGCATTCAAGAATCATGTGATATAGGATGTAAGGATTCACTTGCGGTATTTTTCCGTTCTGCCAGTCTAATTACTCACAGTAGAAAGATCAAGATAAGCAATCTATAAAAAAAGTATTTTTTTAGAAAAAAGTATGCGAATTAGAGCAGAATCAGTTCTTTCTGGAAAGAAAAAAACTGAGGTTTTATGTGCATTTTGTTTTGAAGATACAAACGCTCCAATTGGTCTAGGAAAATTAAATAAAAAAATAGATCAAACAATTTTACAATCAGTTAAAGAGATCAACGGGGGAAAAGGTAAAATTTCAATTATTCATTCGCATAAAGAAATTCCGTCAGAGAGAGTTTTGATTGCAGGATTAGGTAAAAAAAGCAAACTAACCTCAGATGTACTTAGAGATGTTACAGGAATTATTACAAAAAAAATCAATGAATTAAAAATAAGAGAATTTTCAATTATAATTCCAGAAAAAACTTCAATTGATAATAATCAAGTCATATCATCAATAGTAGAAGGTGCAAATCTTTCATTGTATGAGTTTGATTTGTTCAAAAAAGAAAAATCTAACAATAAAGAACTAGACTTAACCTTATTAACATCAGATAAAAATGCACAGAAAATAATCAAAGATTCAATTATAATTTCAGATGCAGTAAAATTTACAAGAGATGTTGCAAATCTTCCACCAAATGAATGTCCTCCTACAAAATTAGGTGAAATAGCAAAGAAGATAGCAAATGAAAATAAAATGAAATGTACAGTATTTTCAAAGAATGAGATTAAATCAAAAGGATTAGGAGGAGTTACTGCAGTAGGGCAAGGAAGTAAGAATGAACCTAAATTCATAATTTTAGAATATAGAAATGGGAAAAAGGAACAAAAACCAATCCTACTTGTTGGTAAAGCAGTAACATTTGACACGGGTGGAATTTCTTTAAAACCTGGAGAGAAAATGGATGAGATGAAGTTTGACAAATGTGGCGGATGTACAGTTTTAGGAGTAATGAAAGCAATTTCAGAATTAAAACTTCCAGTCAATGTAATTGCAATAATTCCATCCGTTGAAAATATGCCAAGTGGAGATGCATTTAGACCAGGAGATATTATTAAATTATTTAATGGTAAAACTGCAGAAATTCTAAACACAGATGCAGAAGGAAGATTGATTTTAGCAGATGGACTTGCATATGGAATAAAACATTATCAGCCATCATCGGTAATGGATTTTGCAACCTTAACTGGAGCATGTATTGTTGCATTAGGAACTAATGTTGCAGGAATAGTAAGTAATAATTCAAAACTTGCATCAAAAATTAAAACTGCATCAGTAAAAACTTCAGAAGAAGTTTGGGAATTACCAATAAACGATGATTATATGGAAATGGTGAAATCAAAAGTTGCAGACATCAAAAACCTTGGAATGGGAAGAGCTGCAGGTACAATAACTGCTGCAGCATTTTTAGCAAATTCGGTAGGAAATGTACCGTGGGTACATTTTGATATTGCAGGAACTGCATGGATACAACCATCTACTAAAACTAAATCATACAATTCACATGGCGCAACAGGATTTGGAGTTAGATTAGTCGTGAATCATCTAATGAATCAAAAATAAATTCTATTGAGTGGTAGTTTTTCTAAATATCCAGTTTTTGATTTTTAGTAATGCAACTACCCAGATAAATATCAGAATCATAGCAATCAAGACTTTAACACCAGAATTAATGAGCGGATCAAAGTTGCCATAGCCAGAAAATGACAAAGGACCGATAAAGACCACCATCAATCCACCTCCAATTATAATTAAAATCCACATTGCAAAAATAAACGAAAAAATTGGTATAGACATTAGATAGTAACTCCCATCATAAATGAAGTAATTATAGCAAGAATTCCGGAAAATATTGCTAATTTAAAAATTTCATATCCAATTTGCTTTTCACTAAGAGGTTTTTTTGCAATAAGTAATCTAACTAAAGTAATTGGAGCATGATTTTCAGAGGTTGATTGTAATTTCCAATCATCAGTATGAGATGTAGGATTTTTTATTTGACGATGTTCAACAATTTTCTTTACACTTGAAAGAAATAAGAAAGAATTAATGATTGCAGGAAGTATTGCAATAGCTGCAATTACTTCAACTCCACCAATTATTGCAATTCCGCCATAAAATACACCAAAAGTTATTGCGCCAGAATCACCAGGAAAAACTTTACTTGGAAATTTATGGTATTTATAAAATGCAAGTGAAGAAAATGCTAAACATAATGAAACGATTCCTATTTCATAATTTTGTAGTATGAATAGACATATCGATAATGCAAAACTTGCAATTGTGATAAATCCACTTGCAACTCCATTTAAAACATCAATTGAATTAATTGTATTACCCATAATTGGAATCATGAATACAACTAGTGCCATGTATAGTAATGGAATTTGAACTGTACCAAATAATGGAAAAGCGAGATTTGAATCATATGCACCAAGTAAAAGTATTGGAGCTGCACAAAATGCAAGAGCTAACGGTTTGAACCAGCCACCCATAGTTTTTTTATCATCAATAAGTCCTACAATAAAAGCAAAAAATGTTGTTAAGAGTACAGCAAGTATTTCAGAGATTGGAAAAAATATATACAAAATGATTAATGATAATTCAATTCCAATAATAATTGATAATCCGCCAGGTCTTGCAACCATTGTTTTTTCTTTTTTATTTGCATCAACAACAGTAATGTTACGTTTTTCTAAAGCACGTATTACAAAAGGAGTCAACCCATATACTGAAAAAAATGCAACGGTAATTGCAATTATTGCTGGGATTATTAGTTGTTCCAATTATCTGACCTTTTCTACTTGAGACTTGATACTTTTTGCAAGAATTGTACCAATTTTATCTATTGCTGCTAACTTCTCAAGTGGTGCTTTTTTGAGCGAAGTTTTGTTTTTGTAGCCATTTTTGTATAAAATTTGGGCACGAACTCGTCCAATTTGTTTAATTTTTACTAATTCAAGATATTTCTCTGGAACGCCATGAACTATTTGCATCCTAAGTAAATCTAATTCATCTATAAGATTCTGATATTCAGATACAATCTTTTTTTGTTCATTTTCTTTGGCATAATCTCTCCAAAATTTAACAATCTCTGTAAATGTATAAGCCAAATCTTTTGCATTTTCTTTAATATAGAATATATCACCAGGTTCAGCATCAAAATGTTCTGACATATCCTGATAAGTCATAGCATCAATCCATTTGTAAAGAATTAAGAGACTTTTGAAACAATCGTCACTTGAAAAATTTTGTTGTCTGTATAATTTTTCATTTTTATTAATTAGATCATCCATAGATTCTTGATATTTATCAGGTACGGGATATTGTGAATAAAATTCAGGGAGATTTGTAATCATATGTAATATTCCAAACGTATGTTTTGTTCCTCTTACATAATCTTCAATGTAACCAGTCATATCAAAAGCAGTTTTTGGATCAATTCTTAAATAAAAAACCCTAATACCGAATTTTGTTGGTTCAAAACCATTTTCATCAGTTATCATTCCATATTCTTTTAGTTTTTCAAGTTGCTTTGTTACTTTTTTTTCTAATATAGAATCATCTGAAAGTTGATATGCAGCAAAAGTTTGTGAAAAGAATTTTATTATTTTTTCATATGATGTTGGATTAAATTTGGATGCAGTGTAAATGAATCCAAGTAAATTTATGCGTAAGGAACTATCTTCATCCAAAGTTTTTGATTCTAATGGTTCAGGTTCACCATCAACATAATGTTCTAATATTTCATCAGGATATCCTTTTGAGATAATTATTGATTCACCCATATCATCATATTGTGGTCGTCCCGCTCTTCCACACATTTGTTTATACTCTAAAATACTAATTTTTTCTAAACCATTACTTGTATATCTCATAACACTTGGAATTACAACTCTACGTGCAGGTAAATTTACACCCGCAGCTAAAGTAGGAGTTGCAGTTAAGAATTTT
>JAOMEP010000010.1 GCA_028345965.1 Candidatus Nitrosopelagicus sp. | reverse complement strand
AATGAAGTTAATGTCATTATTCCAAAATATCACTAAAGCAACCGCACGCGATTGTATTGAAGATGAAAAACGTGATAGAATCATTTTTGTTGTAAATGAAGGTAAAATGGGTCTAGCAATTGGCAAAGGTGGAGCACACATCAAATCACTTCAAAATAAAATCGATAGAGCCGTTGAACTTGTAGAATACAATGAAGACCCAATCAAACTTTTAAAAAATATTTTAAACGAAAAATACATCACTGACATCAAAATATCTGAAAGACTGGATGGTTCCTTCCAAGCTAACGTAGAAGTTGATGGTGCAAAAAAAGGAGTCGTGGTAGGACGAGAAGGTCGTAATGCTGAAAAGGCAAGAATTCTTTCTAGAAGATATTTCAACATTACATATGTAATGATTAATAGCAAGGAACAAGCTTTCGAGTGGTAATAATGGCAAAATCACCTTTAGGACTATTTGCAGGGCGAGATCTTCGTAATAAGAAGAAACAACAACGTTGGGCTATCTCTACTTACAAAAGAAGGGAATTGGGATTAGATAGAAAATCAAACCCATTTGCAGGTGCACCTCAAGCAAAAGGAATTGTTTTAGAAAAAGTTGGTGTTGAAGCAAAACAACCAAACTCTGCTGTAAGAAAATGTGTTAGAGTACAATTAATTAAAAATGGAAAATCAATCACTGCATTTCTTCCACGTGACGGTGCAATGAACTACATTGATGAACACGATGAAGTACATGTTGAAGGTATGGGTGCAACACAAGGCGGTGCAATGGGAGATATTCCTGGTGTAAGATTCAAAGTTTTCAAAGTTAACAATACATCATTACGTCAATTAGTCGAAGGAAAGAAGGAAAAACCAAGAAGATAGAGATATGGCTGAAAAAAAATTACTTCTATTTAGAAAGTGGGATACTTCTGAAATTGAGATTAAAGATTTGGGTCTACAAACACATGTAGTTGGTGACAAAACTCTATCTGCAATTTCATTAAAACCATTAATTTACCCAATCGACTATGGTCGTTCAGCATTAAAGAGATTCAATAAAGGTGATGTACACATCGTAGAGCGATTAGCAAACAAACTAATGCATTTTGGTAAAAAATATGCAAAAAACACTGGAAGACAAGGTGGTAAAAAACAACATTCACTAAATATCATAAAATTAGCATTTGAAATTATTAATCTGAAGACTGGTCAAAATCCTGTAGAGGTGCTAGTTCGTGCAGTTGAAAATTCTGCACCAAATGAAGATACAACCAGAATTGTTTATGGTGGAACTGTTTATCATGTATCAGTTGATGTTGCTCCAATACGTCGTGTTGACTTAGCATTAAGATTCATTGCAGATGCAATTAAAGAAGCAACATTCTCAAACCCAAAACCAATTGAAGAATATATTGCAGAACATTTGATATTGGCTGCAAACAATGATCCTGCTGCTCCTTCTGTAAAAAAGAAGAATGAGTTAGAAAGAGTCGCACAAGCTTCTAGATAATAAACTAGATTTTTCTAGTCTTTAATTTCAAAGTACGCCATTTTTTATAAAATTAAGTTACAGTAGCCCGGCCCGGACTCGAACCGAGGTCAAAGGCTCCAGGGGCCCCTATGCTTGCCGCTACACTACCGGGCTACATGGAAAATTACAAAATGTTTGAATATATTCATTATTGTAGAAATTATCTGATCTTAATCTCACGTAAAGCGGTTCCATAATCAACTTCTGCTTTTAATCTCATGTATGGAATTAATCTATAATGAATAAAGTATGACTGTTTTTCTTTGTAAAGTAATCCTCTTTGAATCAATGATGCTAATCCTCTTGATAATCCATTTACCGACATTCCATATTTTACACATATTTCATCACGTTTTTTCTGATATTGTACTAAAGTAA
The DNA here is from genome assembly GCA_028345965.1 of Candidatus Nitrosopelagicus sp. Taxonomy (GTDB): domain Archaea; phylum Thermoproteota; class Nitrososphaeria; order Nitrososphaerales; family Nitrosopumilaceae; genus Nitrosopelagicus. The sequence goes on along the minus strand of JAOMEP010000010.1, from coordinate 37,817 downwards.
ATTCAGCATTGTTAACTTGTATAATGAGCGGCCACACAATTTCTTTCCAAACAAATCTTCTATTCTCGGTTGCTGACGCGTATTTACCTTTTTCACTCAACATTATAATATCAAACTTTATGAATATAAGAAATAATGTCTCAAAAAGAAATTCAAGAGTCTTTAGATTTGCTTGAAAAAGATTGGGATGTTGATCCAATTTTACATGATTTTGTTTTAGGAAAATACACCGATGTTACAGATTTTTCATTAACTGTAAAAGATGTTATATTTCATATTCCATATCTACCAAAAGAAAAAAAATACATTTTATGGAAATGTTATTGGCCTGATTGCCATAACTGCTGTGATAGACAGGGACGTTTACCTCTGACTTCTGATGATTTAATTCAAATTGGTCAGGGTTTGAAATACCAAAAAACATCAGAGTTTGTAAAAAATGAAACTCTTGTTGCAACCCATGATGAGCCTACTCCTTCTGGTGGATTCTCTGTAATGACAAATATCAGTCTAAAAAGAAAAACAGATGAAACTGAAGCTGATGATGGAACACACATCTCTTGTAGATTTTTAGATGGTGAAGGTGGATGTGGAATTCATCCTACACGCCCAGGTGTCTGTTACATGTATCCCTTTTCAACATGGGCACAAAATGAAAAGGGACGTGCACGTGTTCATGCAACATTCCAATTTACTGGGGATTGTCCTGGATTCTATCTTTCTGACTCACTTGATTCCATGAAAGAAGTCTTAGATGATTATTCTACAACTATTTATGATTATAATATGAAATCAAGCCGAACTCTAAAAGAAGGATTCGGTTCTCTTAGTATGTCTTAGGCCTTTGCCACTTTTAACAAATCTGCAATTTTAATATGCATACCAAATCTATCTTCATTCTTTTTCATGTATCTGAATATTGCTATAAAGTCTGGTAATGCTTTCAAGAAACTAAAATCGTTATGAATTTTTGCTCTTACAAAATTAAACACTTTGGCATAAACGCTATAGTGTTTCTCAATTGCTTTTTCATATGCTTTGAAATCATTCATATTTTTTAAGAAAATTTCCACGCATTGCATAGATGGGATAATTCCTTCGCCTAACAATGCATAAACTGTTCCAATTGATTCGCCAACACCAACAACTTTTCCAGAATAATATGGCTTGCACCTGTCTGGTGTTGCTAATCTAATTGGACGTCCTTTAGTTGCAACAACTTTTCCACCATGTTTTTCAAGAAATTCATCTGTTGCTTTGATATGTTTTTTATTATAATCTCCTGCTCCGATATGTGCATATTTCTCTCCTAATGGGAAATACCAGAAATATCCGGACATACCTGGGAATGGTTCAATGTAAAAATCATCATATGGTACGCCATTTTCATATTCAACTTTGTACTCATAAGTTGGTAAATAGAAATCCTGTTCCATCTTTGGTAGGTAACTCCTGTTAAATCCTGTACAATCAACTATCATGTCATACTCGTTTTCAATGTCCTCTAGTCTAGGAGCCTTACCATAAATTACGTTGCAATCTTTTATGAAATCTTTTATCAATCCAAGTTTATTGTAAGTACAAAGTCCCTTCAAACCAATATCGAATTTAACATCATCGTTCATTTTTACGTGCATTTCTTTTCCATCATGGATTAAGAAATCATCAAAATTTCTACCAGTTTTTTTACAAAAATTAGTTAACTCTTCTTTTATTGTACCCCATGCACAAATAGAATCATGTCTTTCTAGAGGCATTCTTTCATATCCAACAACTTCGTGTTCAGAATTTTTTAATCTAGCCATGAGATAACTTCCTGCAACACCCATTCCCATAACTGCAATTTTCATTTGATCTGATTAGTGCTTAACCTAATAAATACAATTCCAGTTTTATTCAATCAAAATTGCTGGTTTGTATGGTCTTGCGTGTCTTGCTTTTCCTTTAGGATCATAAACATCCTCATCTGATTCCGAGTATACTTGAATCTCTACTCCAAACTCTTTTCTTCCAATACTAGATAATTCTGACAACAAAAATTCTTTTTCATTAAATGACTCTGATTCAAGTTTCATCTTTTTGATTGATTCTGATTCTGAATGTAAATCTTTGATCACTTTTTGAACATAGTCTGGCATCTTTTTAGCATCAGTAGTTTCAGAATCTGCAATTAATTCTTTCATCACCACTCCCATATTATTTTGACCACCTACCATTACACTCAAAATTTTTCGATAAATTTTTGATTTCATGCTATCTGAATTTACATATATTACAATTTTTTGTGGATTAATCTTTGTAACTTTAAGAATATTTGAAATATCTTCAATAGTTGATTTTAATAATTCTTCAGATTGAATTATACTTGCATCAACTTTATCTGACGAATATTCTGGCCAAGCTGATTTTGATACTAGTTCTACATTTCCTAACTTTTCCCACATCTCTTCTGCTACATGTGGTGCAAATGGAGAAAGCATTGCAACTCTGGTTGAGTTAATCTGATGTAAAATACCTGAAACATTCTTTCTTTCTTTAGCTTGAATTCTTTTTTGGTACCAGCTCAAATCACTCTCAAATGTAAATAAAATCTCATGTAATGCTTCTCTTAGCCTCATTTTTTCTACAGCCTCTGTAACTTCTTCAATTTTACTTTGAGTTTTAGATAAAATCCACTTGTCTTCTGTTTGTAAATCACCAATTTCATCTTTTTTTAGTGTGGAACACTCGTCTAATAGCAACTCTAACTTATTTTTGATACCTGAAACTGATTCCATGTTAAAATCGGCATCTTGTAGTAACTCTGCTGATGAAATTATTGCTAATCTAATTGGGTCTGCACCATGATCTTGTATTGCTGTACGAAGTGGAATAATATTTCCCATACTTTTAGACATTTTAGCTCCATCCATCATGACAGAACCATTAACAACAATTTCTTTGGGCCATAATTTTTCCTCAAAGATTGCAGCATGATTCAAAACAAAAAATGATAGGTGATTTTGTACTAAATCTCGCCCTGAATGCCTTGCATCTACTGGATAGAAATACTGAAACTCTTTTTTCATTGTATTGATAATATCTTCACTTAGGCTGGAAGAACTAACAACTTTTCCCAAATCTCCTTTATCTAAGAAAACATAATCAAAGAACTCTTTGGTGAGATTGTCTGCTTGTACTGTTCCATCATTCACGAATCGTGATAGAGTGTAGTATGCCATGTAAATTACACTATCTGATAATGATTCAACAATCCAGTCATTATCCCATGGGAGTTTAGTTCCAAGTCCTTGTTGTCTTGCACATGCTCTTTCATGTAGCCAATTAATTACATCATGAAATTCTGTTTTAATTTTATTTGGAAGAATATTCATACTATCTAGACAGCTTCTCGCCATTTTTTTCCATTCTTCATCTCCGTAATTTAGGAACCATTGGTTGTTCAGAATCTTAACAACACATTCTGCCCCACAGCGACATCTAATTGGAGAATTTTGAAGAGTAGGGAATGGCTCTAACTGATTTTTATCTTTTAACCAATCTCTAACTTTATTTCTTCCAAATTCTACTTTCTCATTAACAAATTCTCCACATTTTTCATTTAATTTTCCATTAACAAATTCTCTAAGATACAATTCTTCTGTTGCTTCTTCTAACTTTGCATCTGCTTGATCAGTGACTCCTAATTTTTCACATACATCTTTTGCTGGAATATTTCCATATCCTTCTGTTACTATGATTGGTATTGGTTCAATTTTAGATGCCAACGCATGATTTTTTGATTTTAAATCCATCAATGCCTGATAATCTTTAGGTGCATGTGCTGGTACTGACATTACCAAACCTGTTCCTATTCCTGACTCAACAAACTCAGCTTCAAAAATTGGAATTTCTTGTTCTGTATGTGGTGCTTTTGCAAATTTACCTATTAGATCTATTCCTTTGATGTCTTCTTGAATTATAATTTCTTTCCCAAAAAATTTTAATTTTTCTGCACACTCTTGTGAAACAATCCATTTTTCATCATCGGCTTTAATTTTTTTGTATATTGTATTTGGATTGACCCAGAGATTTGTAATACCAAAAATTGTCTCAGGTCTTAATGTTGTAATTGGGAATACATATTCATCTAGTCTAAATTTGACAAGATAGTTTTCATCATTAATCTTTGGTTCAACATCACCCATTGTATCATGCTGTGATACTGGGTTTTGGTCAACTGGACACCATCCGACTGGATGAGAACCCTGAATAATTCTATCATTATCTCGTAAAGTAGTAATCTGCCACTCGATAAATTTTTGATAACCTGGAACTATGGTTGTAAATTCACGTCTCCAGTCGATAGAATAACCCATTTCTATCATTCCAGATTTTATTTCTTCATGAAAATAATCTGCAATTTTAATTGGCTCAACAAATGTTTTGATTGCATCTTCTGGAACATGGTATACGTTTCGTAATCCATCAAGTATCTCTTTTTCACCTGCTTGAATTCTTTTTGCCATTCCTAGAACTGGAGTTCCCGTGTAATGAAATCCCATTGGGAATAATACATTGTAGCCTTTCATCCTGTAAAATCTTGCATGAACATCGGCTAGTGTGTATGTTCGCCCATGTCCTATATGTTGAGGTGAATTTGGATATGGATATGCAACTGTAATGAATTTTTTTGGTTTTTCATTAGGATTGGTTTCGAAGTCTTTAGTTTCTTGCCACTTACTTCTCCATTTTTTGTCTAGTTGATTCCAGTTTATTTCCATCTTGTTTACCTATTCGATAATCATGGACTTCGCATTTTTAATTGCATCTTCTTTCTTTGACTTGTCGATTCCTCCACCTTGAGCAAATTTTGGACTTCCTCCTCCTGCTCCTCCTAAAATTTGAGAAATACTCTTGACAATCTCTCCTGCACTCTTCTCTTTTGAGATATCTTCTCCTGCGTAAACTATTACTCGGATTTTCTCCCCCTGCTCAAATAACCCACAATATACCAATTTAGGATCTTCATTACAGAGAGCTTCACCCAATCCAATATGAAAAACGTCATCATAATTATTGCTTGTTGAATAACAAAAGTTTGCTTTACCGGAATCTGCTAATTCCATTGTAATGTCATCTACGGTAATTGCTCCCTGTTTACATTCTAATAGTGATTTTGCTATGACTGGTATTCTTTCTTTAGTAAGTTGTCTTTGTTCTATTCTTTTTTCTTTTTCTTGTTCTTTCACTTTTTCTTCTTTTTCTTTACTTTCTGAATCTTGTTGTTTCTTTTTCACAAATTCTTTTGCACTATCTCCTGAAACAAACTCAATTCTCACAACCCCATCTTGAATTCTTTTTGTTTTTGTAATCTTAATCTGTTCGATATCTGATGTATTCACTACATGTGTTCCACCACATGCTTCTATGTCTAAATTGCCTATTGACACAATTCTGACTGATTTTACAGGAACAACTCCACCCTGATAAATTCTAAATCCATATTTTTGTTCTGCAGTACCACGATCAAAATTTTCTATTTTCACTGGTATAGATTTTTCAATAATCGAGTTAGCTGCATCTTCAATTTTTTTAACATCATCATTTGTTAATGCGGAATGATGTGTAATGTCAAGTCTTGCATGGTCTTCTTCTTTGAATGCTGAGTGTTGCCATACCCATGAACCTAGAACACTTCTTGCTGAAGTATTGATAATATGTGTACTTGTATGATTTTTTGTAATCCCATCTCTTCTTTTTGAATCTACCGTACAAGAAACTGTATCTCCTTCTTTTGGGACATTCCCTTTTATTTCATGAACTACAACGTTTCCATGTTTTGTAATATCTATAATTTCTTGACCTCCTATACTTCCATGATCTGGTTCTTGACCACCTCCTCTTGCATAAAATGCAGTTTTATCTAAAATGACAAAATTTTCAAATGACTTCAAAACTTTTGCATCAAATTCTCTTGGATCATCTCCATAGAATAGAAGTTCTGTATCTGGAACTCCTTCTAATGGTAAGTTTACTTGTTCTTTTTGTTTTTTAGATTGGTGCAAATCAGAAAGTTTTGCATAAAATGTTGATGGAATCTCTGATATCACTTTCATTTCTTTTAGATATTCTGGTGTAACTCCATCTGATTCGTAAAGCGTTATCAAATCTTCAACCTTTGGTTCTTTGTCTAATTTACTAACAATTTTCTGCATTCTTTGTTTTGAACTATCATACCTTCCCGTTTCAATTGATATTATCTCTTTAACATCTTCTCTAGTTTTTTCTAATTCTGGATATGTATTTTTCAAATAATCAATTTGTATGTCTATTATTTCATCCAAGTCAAATTTTAATTTCAATCTGTCCATGGTTGACACAATTCTTCTCAGCATTATTCGAAGATTGTATCCTCCTCCCACATTACTAGGAAGTGCACCATCTGAAATTGCGAAAATTAGTGTTCTGATATGATCAATTATTAGATAAATTCCCTCTAACGGAGTAATAATGCGATTAATTTGTTCATCAGATAGTCCTGTTGTTTTGATAGCATTTTTCCTTACTTGGGATAAATCATCATACAACTCCAGATTCTTTGCTATTTCCGTGAAATATGGTACAAGAACTGAGGAATCCGTATCTATTCCTGTTTTTTGAATTAATTTCTGTGTAATTGGTCCAAAACAACAATCATACGCTGTAGGTGTTCCCATTGTAATCCATGCAAATCTTTCAAGACCTGCACCCATATCTATTATTCTTTGATCAAGTGTTTTGTAATTTGAAAGATCACCTTGAAATTCTGTAAACACTGCATTACCAAGTTCTAAACCTCTTACAAAATATTCTAATGATGAACCAAAAGAACCTCCTCCTTCCCACACATCTTCTACAAATGTAATTTCTTTTTTTGCAATTCCAAATTGCTGTGTCAATAAATTAAAATCAAGATCAACACATTCATCTTTCCAGTAACCATTTTCATTTGGAATACTATGTTGTCCTATCATACAAAATGATGAAAAGTGTCTACCAGTTACTCCGACATTTTCTAAATCTTTGAATCTTAAACATGTTTGTGGAACGACAAGTGGATTTGCAGGAAATTCAAATACAACTTTACTTCCCATAACTCTTTGAAAATCAACTATTGATGCAATTGTAAAATAAAGATCATCTCTCCATCTGCATACAACTGGATATCTATTAATCGATGTGTGATTATTTTTTACAAAAAATGATTCAACTTCCTTCCATGATTGCGTATAATCAAATCTTTTTGATGTAGGTGGGTCACCAATGAATGAATATGTATCATCAGAATGATCTGGACAATTTACTCTCTCTGAATCTAATGTCCAAAAGAATCTACCGCACTCATTGCATGATTTACGTTCGAATCCTTGATCTTCGAAAAGATTAACATTATAATATCTCTGAGGGTCTGCTGAAAATTTCTCAAGAATCTCTTTTTTATTCACTAAATTTTTGACCTAGTGCCGATATTAAGGACTGTCGATTCAACCGTTAAATATAGAAAAATGTAGAAACATTTCATGTTCGGAAGAAAAAAGGGTGAAGTAAAAGAGGGAGATTTTGTATTCACCTCGAGAAAAGACGATGGTGATTACAACAATATCATATTTGGAACCGTTACTGGTGTTGACGGAAATAAAATTGGCGTAAATGGTTTCTTTGTGAATCCTGTTGGATTAAAAAATAAAGTTTCTCAAGGAAAAGCTGGTCCACGCTCAAAAGAGATTCTTACTAATCCTACCTCTGAAAATTGTATTTTTGCATTAATCTATAGAATTGAATATGAAAATTTTACAGAAGTCTTGGATATCGGCTCTGACAAGGTTGAATTCATCTCAAAAAAAGTTTTCACCATTTTTGATGGTTGGATCAGGGAATCATTATCTGAATTAATCAATAATGTACTATCTCTTCCAGAAGGTCCAGAACAAGAACATGCCAGAAGAATACTAAAACAGAAAATGGAGAATCTTTATGATAAGGAATTAAAGAAAAATCTCTATTCTGTTTGTCGAAGCCTAAAGATCCTGATCTAAAGACAATTTTTGATAGCTTTTTATTATGCCTAACGGCTTTTTCGTACATGGAATATGTTTACGCTGCCTTAATGTTGCACAAACTAGAGAAAGAAGTCAACGAAGCAAACGTTGCAAGCGTAGTTAAAGCAACTGGCGCAGAAGTTAACGAAGCACAAGTCAAAGCACTTGTAGCATCATTGGCTGATGTTAACATTGAAGAAGCTATCAAAGCAGCACCTGTAGCAGTTGCAGCCGCAGCACCAGCAGCAGACGCAGCAGCCGGTGGCGACGAAAAGAAAGAAAAGAAAGCAGAGCCACCAAGTGAAAAACAGGAAGAGGCAGCAATGGAAGGTTTATCCTCTCTATTCGGCTAAATTAAGACAAAAACTTTCTTAACGTTATTAGTAACTATTTTTTATTCTAATTATCTTGGCAGATTCTACTTTGTCAATTGAGTTTTTCATTTATGTTTTAGATCTATTTGGTACGATGGCATTTGCTGTAACTGGTGCATTCAAGGCTATTGAACACAAAGCAGACATTGTTGGGATAATCATTCTTGCAACAATAACTGGTGTTGCAGGTGGGACAATACGTGATGTAATACTTGGAAAATCTCTTCCTAATTCTCTAATTGATCCCTCATATGTCATAATCACCGTAGCATCTGCAATCATAATTTTCCTTTTGCACTCTAAAATGAAAAAACATTGGAATGTATTTTTAAAATTTGATGCTATTGGGTTGGGAGTTTTTACCGTAATTGGTGCTACTTTTGCTTATAACATGTTTGGAATGAACTTCCTTGTTATTATTCTATCAGGCATGCTTACCGCGATTGGTGGTGGAATACTACGTGATGTCTTTGTTAGCCAAACTCCAATAGTATTTGTAAAGGAGTTGTATGCATCTGCTAGTTTTTTGGGCGCTTCTGTGTTCTATCTAGTAATATTTCTTACAAATGACGTTTATGCTGGAACAATTTGTGGATTGTTATTGGCTACAGGACTTAGAATGGTGGCAATGAAGTATAATTGGAATTTGCCTAAAGTAAAAAGCAGTTAATTTATGCTGGTGAGTAATCTTTTGCTTTTGAGGCTACGCCTTGTGCTTGACCATGAGCCTTTTGTAATACTTGCTCTTTGGTATCTTCAGTTAGATATCCTGCTTCAGTTGAAACAGAACGTGCAGATTGTGCTGCTTTAGACAAGATTTGTTCAATGTTATCTGCTGTGATATATGCTGCTTCGATTGAAAGTGAGATTGCTTGTTGATGTGCTTGAGCCAAATCATTTCTGAACTTCTCAACATCTATGATCATTTCTTCTTCTTGATAGACTAAACCTTCTTCTAATGCAGCATTCAAAACTATGCCTGCTTCGATTGCTTTAATGTCTAATTTAGTTAAAAGTCCAGCAAGTTTTTCAGATATAGGTTCTCCCTTTTTTACTGGTACTGTCTCTTTCATAATCCAGATTGTACCTTGATCAATCTTTGTAGCAATTCCGTTTTCTTTAAAGTCAGTTAGCATTGGTCCTGGTGCAATTCCTGTATTTTTTGGCGGAATTACAACATCCATACTTGCAGCATCTCCACCTCTTGCAAATAGCATAACTTTGTTTTTTCCTAATAGAACGTTAAGTTTGAATGGTGACATATTTGTAAACATAAAAACACATTGACCTGTTACCTTTTCAGATAATTTGTCTATGCCGGTAACTCCAGCTTTAGCAAAAGCAAGTTTTGCCACTTTGTCTTTAATACTAACAACTTCAACTTCACCTTGAAGTTTTTTTCTTAATGGTAGTAATTGTGAACCTCTAACTTTTTCCATTCTAACAAGTGCCATTACGCTATATTTTTTTGGTAGCTCTTGTAGTTGTTGATACATTTGTGTTTTCTTTTTTGGATATGTAGTTCTATTCTCATGCATTTTACTTTGTCACCTTGTGTACTAGTTTTGCTGCTTTACCCATTGTTGTTTTTATCATATATTTTCTAATATTTTTATCTCCATTTGGAAATTTTGCTTTCAAATTATTAATCACTGCAATTGCATTTTGTGCTACTTGTTGTTCATCCATTGTAGTATCACCTATTTTACATGAAATTGAAAGTGAATTTTTTACTCTAACTCTAATTGAAGTTTTGAATCTACTTAGAAATGATTCTATAGGTGCATTAAATGGAACTGGTGTTGGCATTTTACCTCTAGGTCCCAAAAGTTGTCCTAATGACTTACCTACTACAGGCATTAGCTTTGTATCTGCTAAAAAGAAATCATATTTGTTAATTAATTTTCTAGAAGCTCTTTTATCTTCTGCCAATTTAGTGACATTATCATTATCTAAAACTTCGTCTGCTTTTGCATCTTTTGCTTTTAGTCCCATGTCACCTTCAGCCATTACGCAAACTGCTGCTGGTTTTGACATTTGATTTGGCAGTTGAATTACTTCGTTGAATGCAAATCCTTTTTTCACATCGATATCTTTTAGAGTGATGTAAAGTTCTAGTGATTCTTTAAATTTACGTTCTTTTTCACTTTTCTTTGCTTCTTGGATTAGTGCAACTATCTCAGACTCGTTTACCATGTCAAAAACCTTAATCTCTCACTTATTATCGTTTAGAGTAATTATTTGTGATTATATCATTTTTCTAAAGTCAGTGTATCTTTTTCTAAATTTTAGTAAAATTTTGGTTTATTATGCCAAAACTTACATTTACTACTAAAATTTACATATTTTAACAAATGGCTAAAGTTGATGACTTAGATCTCAAATTATTATCTGAACTAAAAAAAGATGGAAGTATCTCTATTCCTCTTTTAGCAAAAAAATTAAACATCAATGCATCTGTTTTGTATAGTCGAATAAAGAGACTGATAAAAAAGAAGATGATAAAGAAATTCACTATAGATATTGATGAAAATCAATTAGGTTTCGGCGTTAAAGCATATGTTGGAATTAATAGAGATCCTAAATTCAAAACAAAAATTCATGAAAATTTGCTAGAAATTGCAGAAATTGATAGAATTATTGAGGTTACGGGAAGATTCGACTTAATGGTTGGTGCTTTAGCAGAAGATTTGGAACAATTACATAGTATTGTGGTTGATAAAATTGGGAAAATTGATGGAATTCAGAACACTGAAACATTTGTCGAATTGGAAAGAACTGAAAAATCTCCGATGTATCTATCTAGTTAACTAACTTTTCATCCCATTTACCGTCGTTTACTTCGATAGTAATTTCTTTTGGTGTTTTGCCTTCTACTTTAATACCTAAACATTGACATGTACCGATAATTTGTTTTGCAACTGATTTTATTTCTGATGCATATGATGTTTCAAGTTTGACATTTGCAACTTTGACTACTGCATCCATTCCAATATCTGCAACCCATTCTGTACCTGCTGTACCTGTGCCTTTTGTTATGTTTGCTTCTTTTAGTATGAGTGCTGAAGCTGATGGAATTCCAACTTCTATGTCCCATTCTTTGGTATCTGTATCGATACTAACTGTAACTGGAACTTTCATTCCTTTGAAGTCACCTGTTTTTTCATTAATTTTGTTAATGACTTCCATAATGTTTACTCCTAATGGACCAAGTGCTGGACCTAGTGGAGGACCTGCAGAAGCTTCTCCTCCTGTTACTTGTGCTGAAATTGATTGTTTGTCGCCCATTTGAATTCTGTCTCTTTTTTAATGATTTATTCCTTCCTATGATGCAACTGGTTTTAGATAGTTTGCATCTACTGTAACTGGTAATTGATATGGTGCGTCTAACAAAATTACTGTGGCCTCTTCTTTATCATGATCAACTCTTGTAATTGTGGCCTTCATTCCTTTGAACGGTCCACCAATAACTTCTACTGTTCCATCAACTGCTAATTCTGAAACTGTAGATTTCTTTACAAGATAATTTTCTATTTCACTAAATTCTAATTCTCCTCTTAATTGTCCTTTCACATGTCGCAATCCTTGTGTTGCCATAAACATAACTTGAGGATCATTTGCTTCAATTACGACATATCCTTTTAGATTTTCAACAATTAGAACTGATTGAACTTCTAGTTCACCACTTCTCATTTTTGCTTCAAGTTGTCTCAAAACGACCTTTTCTTGTCCTCCTGTAGTTCTGAGGGCGAATAAGTGGGAATTTGTTGTTTCTGACATTTTATCTCCTATTTGAATATCATTCCTGGTGAAATTGTTGCAAATATGAATTGAATACCGAATCCTAACAGTCCTACTGTAGCAAAGCCAAACAAGACTAATCTGAGGTGCTGTTTGTAAACCTCCTTGTCGGATTTTTTCGTTAATTTTATAGTATTAACTATATTTTTGAGATAAAGTTTTGGATTCAAATTATAAAGAAAAATAATAAAGTGTCAATATATCTTTTATTCATGGATTTACTGATTGCTTTCAAAAATGACCCTGCAGGTCACAATATGGCTAAATCCATCTATCAAAAGATGGAGAAAGAAGGTGATGTCTATCGTGGCAATAGCTTTGATTTAATTGAAATTGATTCTCCTGCCATCTCTGCTGATTGGTTAGATGAAAAATATGATTATGATGGATTTGTTTTCTTATCAAAACATGCAGCTGAATCTGGAACTCTTGCTTTAACTTGTCATAGTACTGGAAACTTCAGTGATGCTAAATTTGGTGGAAATTCAAAAGAATTGGCAATACCATATCCTAACTTACAGAAAAAATATTTACAAAAACTTTGGGATCATTCTAAATCTTTTTCAGATTTTCAAATAACCATAGAAGCTACTCATCATGGACCTACTCATCTCCAGAAGCCATCGGTATTTGTAGAAGTTGGAACCACCGAATTACAATGGAATGATGAAACTCTTTGTTCATCTATAGCCCAGTTGCTGGTTGAAACACTTGAGACTCCATTTGATTCACACCCTTTTGCTATCTGTTTTGGTGGAACTCATTATTCTGAAAAATTTACAAAAGAATTACTTTTCGGAAAATATGGCTTAGGAACTGTAATGCCAAAACATGCATTAGAATTTTTAAATCCTGATTTATTTGAACATTTGATTACTCAAAATAATGGTGCGGAAGCAGCTTTACTTGACTGGAAAAGTTTAGGAAAATATAAACAAACTTTACTTGATCTTCTATCAACTACTAATTTAGAGGTTATAAAAATTTGAATATAGAAGAAAAAATTTATCGTAAGTTATTAGAAGTTCCAGAAGGTAATGTAACAACATATGGTGATCTTGCAAAAGCAATTAATCTAAAAAATGGTCAAAGAGTTGTAGGTCAAATAATGAAAAAAAATCCCTTCCCTGTTATTGTTCCATGTCATCGTGTTGTGAAATCTGATGGAACTATAGGTGGTTATGCATATGGCACTAAAAGAAAGAAGCACATGTTATCAAAAGAAGGATTAAAAATTAATAACAATAAAATTTCAGACTTTAAAAAAAATCTATTTTGTTTCTAAGATTTTTGTACAGTAATTTCTTCTGCTATCACAGTTCTTAGATGTGCTTTATTTCTTATTGTATTACCGCCAATTTTTTTATAAATTGTCTTGAATGATTCGTTTGTAATTTCTTTACGATCTTTTGATACTTTGAGAAGATATCTTAAAGCACGAACCTTGTTAACATACACTGTTTTTTTACCAACTCGTGCACCTTTTCTTCCTTTTTTAGAACCTTGTTTTGTACCTCTTTTTGCTTTTTGAATTCTTTTTGTTTGTGCTCTTCCATGAGATGTACCTGTAAATGATTTGATTGTAATTGTATTTGCAGTAATTAAACTTCTAATATCATCTCTGGTAATTGCGTCTGCAACATCATCTAAGTGATCATTATCAAATCTTACACGATTTACGCCAACGCCGACAATTCTTGAGACAAGTCTCTTTTTTGATTTTAGATTAACTGGCATTTTGACTCACTCTTGCGTTAAACACTTTGAATTTTTTTTCTATTGCAATTTTCATAATCTCTCTTCTCTTTTTTGCTCCTACACTATGTCCAAATCTAATTCCATCTTCTTTTGGATTGAGATTATCTAAATCACCTGCATTATGTACTAAATTATCTGTATAACCTGATGGGTGTAATCCATATGCAATTTTTGGTGTGCCATATCCTACTTTAACTAATCCTGGACGACCACGACTTTTCTGTTTTCTTTGATGGTTATCCATTCCTTTTGGTTTTCTCCAACCAGTTTCCAATCTAGTATATCTCCAGCTCTCTGGACGAATAAATTCAGGTCTACTCATTCTTGCTTCTTCTCTTGCCTGAAGTTTTTCTTTATTGATTGGCATAGAGTTAAACTTTGAAATTTAACATAAATACGTATCTAAGTTTCAGATTATTGGATCTGAGAAAGAGATAATAATATTCAATTTTTCCCAAAAAACCTTGACTACACATAGCATTAAGGAGATTTTTTGAATGTCTGATACTAGTTCAAAAGTACATGATCAATTAGTTGCATTTGGAGTAAACCCTCATTCAATTCATAGAAATCTGTCTGTCGAAAAACTCGTTGAACAATCAATTGAAACAAATGAAGGTATGTTAACTTCTACTGGCTCTTTATCTGTAAAAACTGGAAAATACACAGGTCGTTCTCCTCAAGACCGTTACATCATTTATGATGATGAAACTCATGAAACAATTGACTGGGGTGACGTCAATAGACAATTTCCAACTGAAAAATTCAATTCAGTTTTTGAAAAAATGAAAAAACATGCAGAAGGTAAGGATCTTTATGTCTTTGATGGATTTGTCGGTGCTGATAAAGAAAATAGATTGGCAATTCGTGTAATTAATGATCATGCATGGCAAAATCTTTTCTGTAGGCAATTATTTGTTAGACCCTCAAATGAAGAGTTAAATTCACATGAACCTGATTTTACAATTTTATGTCTAAATGACTTTGAAACAATTCCTGAAATTGATGGAACTAGAACAAATATTTTCATTTTAGTTAATCTTTCAAAACGAATTGTATTGATTGGTGGAACTAATTATGCAGGAGAGATGAAGAAATCTATGTTTGCTGTGATGAACTATTTGATGCCAAAAAAAAGTGTTTTTCCAATGCATTGTTCTGCAAATATTGGTAAAGACGGTGATACTGCATTATTCTTTGGTTTATCTGGAACTGGAAAAACAAGTTTGTCTGCGGATCCCGAACGTATGTTAATTGGTGATGATGAACATGGTTGGTCTCAAAATGGTGTTTTTAATTTTGAAGGTGGTTGTTATGCAAAATGTATCAATCTCAACGAAGACGCAGAACCACAAATTTGGAATGCTATTAAATCTGGAGCAGTTCTTGAAAATGTTGTTGTAAACAAAGATACATTGAAACCTGATTTTGATGATGGAAGTCTAACTGAAAACACTCGTGCAGCTTATCCTTTGGATTACATTCCAGGAGCTGTAATTCCAAGTGTAGGAGGTCATCCTAAAGTTATAATATTTTTAACAGCTGATGCATTAGGTGTTCTTCCACCAGTATCAAAATTAACAAAAGAAAGTGCAATGTTTCATTTCATGTCTGGTTATACTAGTAAACTTGCTGGCACTGAACGTGGAATTAAAGAACCAAAAGCAACATTTTCTGCCTGTTTTGGTTCTCCATTTATGCCTCGCCCTGCATCTGTATATGCAAAAATGTTAGGAGAAAAAATTCTTGAACATAATACCGTTGTATATCTAATTAACACTGGATGGTCTGGTGGTCCATATGGTGTTGGAAAAAGAATTAGCATAAAGTACAGTCGGGCAATGGTAACTGCTGCATTAACTGGAAAATTTGACTTGATAAAGTTCAGACATGATGATACATTCAATCTAGATGTTCCTACTGAATGTCCAGGCGTACCTTCTGATGTACTAGATCCAAAAAATACATGGGTGGATAAAGATTCTTACGATTTATCGGCAAAGAAACTAGCACAAATGTTTGGAGAAAACTTTACAAAATTCAAAGATGCTTCTCCTGAAATCAGAGATGCTGGTCCACAACTTCACTAGATCTCTTTCTAAATTTCAATCCTACAATCACCACAATACTGAAAATTATTCCTAAAATTATTAATGCTCTTTCTGGTAATTGTGAATTTTCAACAATTGGCTTTTGTTCACTCAAATCTTCTTTGATATCATAAACTTCATACACATCAAATGTATTTTCATTACTTTTCACGTTTACTTCAATCCAATACTTCCCTGCATCATATAATTTCAAACTCTCGAATTTTTTTGGTGTTATAGAAATACTACGTTCTTCAAATGTCTCACTATTAGTAATTGTTATTTTTGCATATTCCCAATCTGATGGTTGTTTCACTTGAAAAGATAATTCATTATCCGTCTCTAAAACTACTACTGAGGCATCATTAATTCTAACAATAATTGGAATTTGATAAATTATATCATCATTAGTAATGAATACTCTAGTTTCAAAAACGCCTGATTCATTTTCAATTAATTTTGAAGTTACATGTAATGCTGAATCTTTAATTTCATAATCAAATTCAACATTATCTGTCTCTGAAAATTCAACTTTTTGAATATTGGTTATTCCATCAAACGATTTAATCTTAATTTCGTGCTTTTCAGATGTTTTATGTTCAGATAAATTAAATAATAATTTTGGCGGATCAAAAATTAATTTTGAATTAAATGCTTTTTCCAAATCAATTCTTCCTGCTCCTCCTGCATCAAATTCAAACTCTTTTCTATATTGATCTGTAATCACATCTGATGTTGTGACTAGTATAGATTTAATCTCATGAGGTGTTAAATTTGGATTTTTTTCTAATAATAATGCAATTGAACCTGAAACATGTGGTGCAGCATAACTCGTTCCGCTTGTAATATTATAGAAATTTTTCAATGATGTTGTATTCACAAAAACTCCTGGCGCAACTAGATCTGGTTTTTGATAAAATTCAGAAACTGGTCCTCTTGAACTAAATGTTGCAATAAAATCTGGATGATTAAATACGTTAAGAGTACCTGATGTTTCACTTTCAAGAATTTTTTTTAATTCTAATCCTTCTTCTCTTGTCATTGAAACTGTGGGGATTGATGGATAGTAATCTTCACTAACATATTCGTGAATCAATTCTCCAAAGAATATTCCTGGCTGATTATTATAAACGATTAATCCTTTAGCACCATTCTTTGATGCAAAAATTTCTTTATCTGAGAAAAAAACAATTTCATCTGAAGATTCTCCTCCTCTTTCCGCCAAAACTATTTTTCCTTTTACATCTATAGCATCAAAATCATTCTCTCTGCTATATTTACCAAATACAATATCTGTTGATATGGGATCTGAAATTATATCGGTTCCTAGCATTGGTAGTACTTGGAATTGTGTTTCTCCAACCTCTAATGTTGAAACCATGCTTGAATCCTGATTGTTATACGTGGCTCCTACTGTGATTGCATTAGGATTTCTTGCTGGACTCCCGATAGTACTTTTATCTGGTCCGCTATTTCCTGCAGCAGCTACAACCACTATCCCTTGATTTATTGCATTATTTACTGCCTCGTCAATTTTATTGTGAGTCATATTTACTCCGAGACTGATGTTTATGATATCTACTTTATCTTCCACTGCTTGATTGATAGCTTTGATAATCAAATTAGATGGAACTGATTCTCCATTTGATGAAACCCTGTATGAAAAAATTTCTGCCATAGGTGCAATACCTTTCAGTTGACCATCAGCTGCAATAATTCCTGTCACTTGTGTACCGTGTCCATTTGTATCTTGTGGAATTGTATCATTATCAACAAAATCATATCCTTTCAAAAATCTAGATGTCCCATCTTGATTAAAAAAATCAGGATGACTAAGATTAATTCCTGTATCAATTACTCCAATTTTTATTCCATTTCCTGTAAAACCTAATTGTTTTGGAAATTCTGCACCTATGTATGGTCCACTATTATCTAACAATAATTCATAATTTTCATCAAAAGTTACAAAATCTGTAATTACAAATGAAAATAATCCACCCATCAACAATGTGAAAAGTAAAAAATTTCTCATATGTGATGTAATTTCTAATTGGTAATAATTCCTTTAGAAAAGCAATAAATTACTTCCATATTATCCACCAATATGGGAAAATACACACTTCCTGAGATGCCTTATGCATATGATGCACTAGAGCCTCACATTGATGCGCAAACAATGGAAATTCACCATTCAAAACATCACCAAAAATACACTGATGGTATGAATGGTGCATTAGAAAAACTTAGTCCTGAATTACAAGAAAAGGATATTGAAGAAATTTTGTCAAACATCAATCAAGTCCCTGACGATGTTAAGGGTGCCATTAACTTTAATGGTGGAGGATACGATAACCATAAACTGTTTTGGAACAGTATGAAACAAAACGGTGGCGGTGAACCAACTGGCGCAATTGCTGATGCCATCAATGATTCCTTTGGATCTTTTGCAGAGTTTAAAGAATTATTCTCTAGCAAAACAGCTCCAATTCAAGGAAGCGGATGGGGTTGGCTTGTATACAATCCAAACTCTGGTAAAGTCGAATACAAGGCAATGTCGAACCAAACTAGTCCACGAACTGAGGGTTTAGTTCCTCTATTAGGATTAGATGTTTGGGAACATGCATACTATCTCAAGTATCAAAACAAAAGACCTGATTACATAGCTGCTTGGTGGAATGTCATCAATTGGGATGAAGTAAACGATCGATTCTCAAAAGCAAAGTAATACTCTTTTCTTTTTTCTTTTATTTCAAAAACTCTAATTTTTATACAGTATATACAATTCAAACTCATGAGTGAAGAACAAGCCCAACAAATGTTGCAACAAATGCAAATGCTTGAAAACATGTATGCAGAAATGTCACAAAAAGAGAATTCTATAAAAAATATAATGCGTGATGCTGATTCTGCAATTAAATCAATTCAGGAAATTAAAGCAAATCCTGATTCTGAAAATTTAGTCCCAGTTGGAATGGGCACTTTTATCAAAACTAAAACTATTCCAAATGAAAAAATTGTGGTTAATGTTGGTGCTGGAGTTGCAATAGAAAAAGATCATGATTCGGCACTTAGTTATTTGGAATCAAAAATTAAAGAATTAGAAGTTGCATTACAAGAAACAAATGCACAAAGACAACAAATTGCTGCAAACCTAGAACAAGGAAAACAGCAAATGCAACAAATTATGCAACAACCGCAATCACAACCGCAATCATAATAATTATGTTTGATAATCTAAAAAAAGCATTTTCTAATGTTTCTACTGGATTTAGTGAAAAGGATCTTAACGAAAAAGATATTGAAGATGTTCTATTTGAATTGGAAATTAATCTACTTGAATCTGATGTGGCTACCGAAGTAATCGATTCAATTAAAGATAATTTAAAAGAAAAAATAATTGGTTCTAGAGTTGAAAAGAATAACATACAAAATTTTGTCAAACAAAGCCTAATTGAATTCATTAGTGAAACCTTTGATAATGCTGGTCATGTTGATTTAGTGGCTAGAATTAATGAAAAAAAATCATCAAATGAGCCATTCATTGTAGTATTTGTTGGAATAAATGGTACCGGGAAAACAACATCACTTGCTAAAGTTGCAAATATGTTAAAAAATGAGAAACTATCTGTAGTTATTGCAGCTGCAGACACTTATCGTGCAGGTGCTATTGAACAGCTTCGTGAACACACAAACAGGCTTAATCTTAAAATCATCGCACAAAATTATGGTTCTGATCCTGCTGCTGTTGCAAAGGATGCTGTTTTGTATGCTAAATCTCACAAAGTTGATTGTGTATTGATTGATACTGCAGGACGAATGCAGACTAGTTCTAATCTAATGGAACAAATTGCAAAGATTACCAAAGTCGTAAAGCCTGACATGAAAATATTTGTAGGTGATTCATTAGCAGGTAACGATACTGTAAATCAAGCACGTGAATTTCATAAACAAGTAAATTTTGAATGTTCAATTTTAACAAAAAGTGATGCAGATGCTAGAGGTGGTGCAGCACTATCTATTGTAAAAGTAACATCAACTCCAATTATCTTTGTAGGTATAGGTCAAGAATATGATGATATTGTGAAATTCAATAAGCAAACTTTTCTTGAAAATGTTTTTGAATCCACTGATATTGATATTCCATCATTATCTGAAATCAAAGTGTCAGAACCACAACCAGAACCCGAACCACAACCAGAACCCGAACCAGAACCACAACCACAACCAGAACCAGAACCAGAACCAGAACCAGAACCAGAACCCGAACCAGAATCACAATCACAACAAGAAGAAAGTGATGATCCTTTCAAAGGAATTGAAACTGATGACATTAACAATTATGCTGATTTGTATGATGTTCCTCCGCCTGAAACTGATAATGACGCAAAAAGCTTAGCCAATAAAATTAAGAAGTGGATTCAAGATGGAAGACCAAAACCGTAGTTTACAAAACTATAAGAAACATCTTCTATTCTGTAATCTATGACTCACAAACCGCATAATGTAGATGTACTAACGTTAGATGAATTAGAATCTAAGGAAATTAATAATATAATTGATTTAGCAATAGACTTGAAAAAAGAGCAAAAAAAAGGAAAAACAAAACCACTTTTACAAAATAAAACACTTGCAATGATATTTGAAAAACCATCTACTCGAACACGTGTGAGTTTTGAAACAGGAATGTTTCAACTTGGAGGTCATGCACTTACATTATCTCCAAACGATCTTCAATTATCTCGTGGTGAATCTATTGGTGATACTGCAAAGACACTTTCTCGTTATGTAAATGTGATAATGGCTCGTGTTTATGATCATAAATCATTAGAAACTTTTGCACGAAATTCTTCTATCCCTGTAATTAATGGGCTATCTGATTCATTTCATCCGTGTCAAATCCTTGCAGATTTAATGACAATTAAAGAACATAAAAAAAATCTAAAGAAAATTAAAATTGCTTGGATAGGTGATGGAAACAATGTTTGTAATTCACTGATATTGGGATGTGCAAAACTAAAGATAAAACTCTCTGTTGCTATTCCTGATGGGTATGAACCTGATTTTGATGTTATCAAAACAGGTAAAGAACATGAAATTTTAGAGGTTTCTGATAATCCTGAACTGGCAGTAAAAGATGCAGATGTTGTAATGACTGATACTTTTGTTTCTATTCATAACACAAATTCTGATCGCGTTAAAAAATTTCTTCCAAAATTCCAAGTCACCCAGTCCTTGATGAATAAGGCCAAAAAAGATGCTATCTTCATGCATTGTCTTCCTGCAAAACGTGATCAAGAAGTAACTTCTGATGTCATTGATGGTCCACAATCTGTTGTTTGGGATGAAGCTGAAAATCGCTTACATGTTCAAAAAGCATTGTTAGTTCACCTTCTTGGCATCTAAGGTTTATAATACCAATCTCAAGTTTTCCCTCTATAGATGGCATATTCAAAGATATTACAAAGAATTCGTAGTGAGAAAACTAACTATCGAAAACGAAAAATCATGCTTATGGGAAAGAGTGATTTCATTACCGTTAATGTTACAAATGAAAATACTCAAGTCCAAATCGTAAAACCTGAGATTAAAGGGGATAAAGTTTTAGCATCTGCACATTCCAGATTCCTACTCAAAGATGGCTGGAAGGGTTCACGAAAGAATATTCCTGCATCTTATTTGACTGGTTACATGGCTGGAAAAAAAGCATTATCAAATGGTGTTACTGATGCAATTTTGTATAGTGGTACTAGAAGATATACTGACAGAATGGCTGCAGCATTAAAAGGTGTAATTGATGCTGGTGTTAAAGTTCCAGCTGATGAAGAAGCATTTCCAGCTGATGAAAGAATTAACGGTGAACATCTTAAAGTTAAAAATGATATTGCAAGTGTTAAATCAAAAATTGATAGTGAGGTAAAAACCAAATGAGTCAATCTGCACCACAACGTCAACAAGGTAGACCTGGTGGACCTGGAGGTAGACCTGGTAGACCTGGTGGACCTGGAGGTAGAGGTGGTCGCCAAGGTGATAGACCAAGAAGACCAAGACGTGAACCAGTCGTTGAAGTGTGGGAACCAAAAACAATGTTAGGAAAAAAAGTTGCGTCTGGTGAAATCACTACTATGGAAGAAATTTATGAAAAAGGTTTACGTATACAAGAAGCAGGAATCATTAAAAAATTATTACCTGATTTAAAAACTGAAGTTATTGATGTTGGTTTAATTCAAAAGATGACTCCAAACGGTCAGTCTACAAGATTCAAAGCTCTGGTTGCAGCAGGCAATCAAAATGGTTGGCTTGGAATTGGTCTTGGAAAATCAAAACAAATGAGAATTGCAATTGAAAAAGCAAACAACGCTGCATTTCTAAATGTCAGTCCAATTAAACTTGGATGCGGAAGTTGGGAATGTAGATGTGATCAAAAACATTCGGTACCATTTACCGTTAAAGGTAAAGGTGGAAGTGTAACAATTGAAATTTTACCTGGTCCAAGAGGCTTAGGACTCGTTGCAGGTGGAAAAATTCGTAATTTATTAAAATTAGCAGGTGTAAAAGATGCATGGACTCATACAAATGGTTCTACTGCAACAATGAATTCAACATCAAAAGCATTGCTTGAATGTCTACGACAGACATTCAGCCAAGGGTAATTATCATGTCTAAAGCATATCTTGTTGTAAGAATTAGTGGAACCGCTGATGTACCTTATTGGGCTACTACTACAATGAATTTATTAAAATTAGAAAAGAAACACCGTGCTGTAATTATTCCTGAAATAGACAATACTATTGGAATGCTAAGAAAGGTTCAACATTATGTTGCTTGGCAAGAACTTGATGTTGAAACAGCAAAAGAACTTTTAGATAAAAAGGCACGAAAATCTGGCTATAAGAAAATCAATTCTGAAGATATTACTGCATTAGGATACAAATCTGTTGATGAACTAGCCTCTGCATTAGCAGAAGGCAAAACCTCACTTTCGAAATTAAAACCTCTAAAACCTTGGTTTGCATTGGATCCTCCAAGACATGGTTTCAAAAGAAGTTGTAAAAAGCTCTATGGTCAAAAAGGTGTTTTAGGTCATAACAAAGAACTTTTAGTTATTGTAAAGAGGATGATGTAAAATGGCAACAAGATTAAGAAAAACTAGAAGACTTAGAGGTGGAAGACACATGGGTTGGGGACAAGTTGCACAACACAGATCTTTTGGCCATAAAGGTGGACTAGGACGTTCTGGACATCTCAAACATCTCGCAAGTACTGTAATTAAAGAAGATCAAGATCATTTTGGCCATGAAGGAACTCATTCTCCACATCCAAGTATTACAAAAGTTTGGATAAATGTTAGAGACTTGAATGATTTATTTACCAAATCTGGAAAATCTGAAAATTCAAAAAATACTTTAGATTTAGAATCACTTAAAATTGAAAAATTACTTGGTGGAGGCCAAATTAATACAGCATACACAATAAAAGTAAAAAATGCAACACCTTCTGCAATTGAAAAAGTAAAACAAGCAGGTGGTGAAGTAATTCTCCCTATTCAAAAAACTGAAGAAAAATCACAAGAAAAAACTGAAGATGTAGAAAACAACGATGGCTGAAGGAACACTAACTGAAACTATACGAAAAATTGTAGCCAAGGCTGAACCTTACATTCCTCAAGTTCCAAAACCAAAAAAGAAAATTCCATTGCAACAAAAAATTTTATGGACTTCTGGTTGTTTGGTAATCTATCTGGTAATGGGTCAAACTCCACTATTTGGTGCAACTGCACCTGAATTTGATTTCTTAGCATTTGCAAGAGTAATTTTTGCTTCCGCTCAAGGTTCTCTTGTTGAATTAGGTATTGGACCAATTGTTACTGGTGGCTTGTTAATGCAATTACTTCGTGGTTCTGATATTTTGAAATTTGATTTCAAAAATCCTGCGGAACGTGGTGTATTTCAAACTGCTACAAAACTTGTAACTTACATTGTAATCGTAGCTGAATCAATTGTATATGCAATTGCTGTTTATGGACCTGGAATTACAGAGCCCACGGTGCTGTACATACTGATAGGGCAGCTGATGGGTGCGTCTGTAATTGTAATGTTCCTAGATGAAACTATCCAAAAAGGATGGGGTCTAGGTAGTGGAATTAGTATCTTCATTATGGCTGGAGTTGCTCAACAAATTCTTTGGAGTTTGTTCAGTCCGATGCCTGCAGGTGATGGTGGTGCAGTTGGTGTCTTCCCATTCATTGGTCAAATGGCTGCATATGGGGATGTAGCAGATGCGTTGTTCCGGTCTAATCAACTGCCGAGTGTCTTTGGCTTGTTCTTAACTGCAGGAATTCTTGCAATACTTGTATACACTCAAGGTATGAAGGTAGAAATTCCAATTGTTTCTACAAAGTATAGAGGATTTGCAGCAACTTACCCAATTAAGATGATGTATGTTTCAAACATTCCTGTTATTTTGGCATCTGCATTAACTGCAAATGCTGTGTTTATTGGACAAATGTTCTGGTCGCAATTCAACCCGCGGAATAATAATGTGTTTTTGAATATTTTGGGACAATTTGATCCTACAAGTCCGTCATCCCCGATTGGTGGTATTGTTTACTTCATAACTCCTCCAAGAGGTTTAGATTTGGCAGCACAGGATCCTATACGAGCTGTCGGATATGTCATATTTATGATTGGAATTGTAATTGTCTTTGGAAGATTATGGGTAGAGCTTGGTGGACTTTCTCCAAAGAAAGCAGCACAAAATCTTTTGGATGCAGATGTACAAGTACCAGGATTCAGACGTTCAAACAAACCAATTGAAACTTTACTCAATAGATACATTCCATCAGTTACAATAATCGGTTCTGCAATTCTTGGATTGATTGCAGGTGTTTCAGATGTATTAGGTGTATTCGGTACCGGAATTGGAATTTTGCTTTCTGTAGATATTCTAATTAATTACTATAACCAATTAGTAAAAGAACAGGTGGAAGTTGTCATGCCACGGTTAGGTGCTTTACTTGGTAGAACGTAAAAAAGTCGTAATAGTTGGAATCCCGGGTGTAGGGAAAACTTCTCTAGTTACACGTATTGTCGAATTGATAAATGCAGAAAAACATTGTGCTAGTGTACATAGTTACGGAACTGTAATGATGGGTGAAGCAGAAAACAGTGAAGTTTCTGATAGGGATAATCTCAGACATTTACCAGTTTCTCAGCAAAAAGATTTACAAAAACAAGCAGCTACAAAAATATCTGAATTAACTGATGATGTAGTGTTTATTGATACACATGCATTCATTTCTACCGATGAGGGTTTTTATCCTGGTCTCCCATACCATGTAATTCAAATTCTTGAACCGACACATCTTATTGCAATTTCTGCAAGACCTGAAGAGATTTACAATCGCAGAATGAAAGATGATACTCGAAATCGGGATAAAATTTCAATAGAAGCAATAAAAAAGGAACTCGCAGTACAAGATGCAATGTTGGCAAGTTGTTCTGTTTTATCTGGCTCTCCACTCAAAGTTATACTAAACAATGAGGGGAAAATTGATGAAGCAGCGCAAAATGTAATAGATGCAATAGGTGTTGGTGCTTAATGGAACTAAATTTCATGTTACACTTTATTGATGCAGTATTTCTTCAAATGGATTTCTTTGGCATGAGAGAAGGTCCACTGGGCAGTGATGATCCAATGATAAAAGGTATAATTTTGTCTATGCTCGCAGTTGCTGGATTTGGAATTGCACTAAACTTAATCAATTCTTCAATTCGACGCAAGATGGTTGATCAAGTAAAACAGAGACGAATCACAAAAGAAGTAAGAGCATGGCAAAAAGAACGAATGGCTGCATTTAGATCAAAGGATCAAGCAAGAATTGCAACTGCAAACAAAAAATCTGCCTACATGAACAAAATGAATATGGAAATGATGCAGATGAACATACGACCTATGATGATCACAATCATTCCGTTAATGTTGATTTTTTATTTTGTACTTCCACAATTATTTTCATACACCGTTGCAGTTTCACCAATTCCGCTAAATGTCATTCCTGGTGATTGGTTTGAACTAACATGTACTGCCATCAAAGTTGAAGAAGGACTGTACTGTGGTGAAGAAAATGCACTATACTTGTGGGCCTGGTATTTCCTATCATCCATTGCATTTAGTGGGCTCATTATGAAACTAACTAAAACACAAATGGATTTAGGATAATTGTCAAAATCGATTGTAGTGTCTGGTCCTCCTGCTATTGGAAAGACTACGGTAGCAAAAGGACTTGCAAAAGAATTCAATCTAAATTATCTTAGCGGCGGAGATATCTTAAAAGAACTTGCAAGTGAACAAGGATTTTCCTCTAGTGGAGATGATTGGTGGGATACTGAAGATGGAATGAAATTTCTTAATCAAAGAAAAGAAAATTCAGAATTTGATAGGAAAGTTGATGAAAAATTAATCCAACTATTTGAAAAAGGTGATGTTGTAATTACTAGTTATACACTTCCTTGGTTAATTGACAGTGGAATAAAATTATGGTTAAATGGAACTGTAGAAAATAGTGCAAAACGTATGCAGAATCGTGATAATATGGACGAATCCTCTGCACTGGAAGTTGTCAACAAAAGATTCAATGAAAATAAAGCAATCTACAAAAATCTCTACAACTTTGAATTTGGAGATGATCTTTCAGTTTTTAATAAAATAATCCAAACTGATGGAATAAATGCAGAGCAAGTATTAGAAATTGCAAAATCAACTGTGAGAGAATTACTTTGACTCTAAAACAACTTGAAAATCTTGTAAAAATTGATGAGGATATGACTAATCCTGAGCACGGTACATATTATAACAAAAGAACTATTGAGCAACTTTTAGAGTATGGTCTAATTTTGATTGATAAACCTCCTGGACCTACAAGTCATGAAGTAGTAGCTTGGGCAAAAAGAATTTTAGAAATTCCTAAAGCTGGTCATAGCGGAACACTTGATCCGCAAGTTTCAGGTGTTTTACCTCTTGGTTTAGGTGAGGGCACAAAAGCTCTTGGAGTATTATTGCTAGGTCCAAAAGAATATCATGCATTAGGCAGATTACACTCGTTACCATCTAAAGAAAAACTTGAGCAAATACTTCAATTATTTCGTGGTGAAATATTTCAAAAACCACCACAACGTTCTGCTGTAGTAAGACAAACTCGAAGTAGAACCATCTATGAATTGGAGTTATTAGAACAAAAAGAACGTCTAGTTTTGTTAAGAGTATTATGTGAAGCAGGAACTTACATTCGAAAATTATATTATGATATGGGTGAAATACTTGGACCTGGCGGTTCTATGATAGAATTACGTCGTTCACGTGTACATCAATTCAATGAAGAAAATCTTGTTACTATGCATCAGCTAGCAGATGCATATGCAACATGGAAAGAAAATAAAGATGAATCAAAACT
Organism: Candidatus Nitrosopelagicus sp.; assembly: GCA_028345965.1. GTDB lineage: Archaea > Thermoproteota > Nitrososphaeria > Nitrososphaerales > Nitrosopumilaceae > Nitrosopelagicus. The sequence continues at coordinate 10,285 of JAOMEP010000010.1, read as the reverse complement.
TATGAAAATTATTAGACCTGTAGAAGAAACATTTAGTGAAATAAAATCTGTGGTTATTCGTGATTCTGCAATAGATTCTATGTGCCATGGTGCACAGTTAGCAATACCTGGAGTCCTACAAATTTCTCCATATTTACAAAAAGGTGATCTAGTTGCAATTTATTCTCAAAAAGGTGAGATTGTTGCATTGGCTGAATCTCTTTTATCTGAAAACGAAATAAAAGATCTAACAAAAGGATATGCTTTTCAAACAAAACGAATTATTATGAAACCAAATACTTATCCAAAAAACTGGCGTACCAGCACACCAAAAAAAGAATAAAAATTGTTTCCAAAAGGATTACTTTTTGCAATAATTGTTGGTGTTATATCTGGACCAATTTTTGGAATAATTTTGTATGAATATGGAGTAGAAGATCAATTGGTTTACGTTGATGGTACATCATTATCTATTGTTACGGAAAAAACTAATTTCACATTAGGGGAACCAATTTCAATCACAATCATCAATTCAGGTACTGATGAACTCAAATTTCCTGATACGTCTTATGGATTAATAATAAAACAACTAGACAGCATACATATTTTTTCACCAATATCCTCTCAAGTAGTTTCTAAACTTGATTCACATGAAGAGGTATCTTTTGTTTGGGATCAAATAAAAAATAATGGTGATCATATACTGGAAGGTACATACAAAATTACATCAAAAGCTATTACACTTGATGGAAGTATAATAGAAAAAATTGTAATAATTCATGTTTTCAAATAAATCATATAATGCATTTTTATAATCACTATTGAATTATTATTTAGCGAAAGCTAATGCCGAGGTCGCCTAGCCTGGTAGGGCGCGTGCCTGGAAATGTTTAAACCATAAAGCACGTTCTCGCAAGGGATCGAGAGTTCAAATCTCTCTCTCGGCGCCATCTTTAATTTAAAATTCAAGCGAATCTGATCAGTAATATTGAAAAAATTTGATATTGCAATTATCGGTGGAGGAATTCTAGGCACCACAATTTCGTACTGGATTTCAAATCTTTATGATTCCAGTGTATGTGTTATTGAAAAGGAATCCAATGTTGCTAAACACACTAGTGGACGAAATACTGGAGTTGTTCATACTCCTTTCTATCTAAATCCTGAAACAAAAAAAATTTTTTCCAAATCCGCACATGTATCACATGATTTATGGAAAACATTAGCGACAAATACAATGTCTCCGTGGAATGAGATTGGAACTATAGAAGTTGCTTTAGACGAAACACAACATAAAACTCTAGAAAAATATCATAAATGGGGAATACAAAATGGTGTTTCTGAAAATAGTTTGTCATTACTTGATTCAAATGCATTAAAACAAAAAGAAAAAAACATTGAATGTTATTCTGGATTATTATGTAAGAGTGATGTATCTACTGATTATTCTAAACTCACACAAGAAATACAGAAAATATCTGTCCAAAATTCAACTGAATTTCTTTTTCAGAAAAATGTTAAATCATTTATTATAAATGATAATATAATTCAAATAAATTTTACAGACAATACTTCAATTGAATGTAATTATTTAATTAATTGCTCTGGTGGAAATTCACTTGATATTGCAAAAGAATTTGATCTATTTCAATCTCACTCTGATCTTCATTTTAGAGGTGAATATTGGATAGCTGATAGTAATTATGCTGATATTGTAAAAACAAACATTTACTCTGTAGCAAGACATCCTGAATTTCCTTTTCTTGATCCTCATTGGATTAAACGTGCAAATGGAACTACTGAGATTGGCCCTAATGCTGTGCCTGTACCTACCCCTGAAACATATGATGGTTTTGTAACTGATATACCATCTACAATATCAAAATTAGGAGAAATATTGACAGGTGGTGCAAAAAAATTATTTCTCAATCCTGATTTCTTATCGTTAATTTCACATGAGTTTAGGAGCTCAATATCAAAGGATGCCATGGTTCAACGTGTTATGAATTTTATCCCATCACTAAAACCAGATTATTTCACAAAAAAAGGAACTGCAGGAATACGTACTCCTGTCATCTCTCCAGATGGAAATTTTATTTCTGATGTGATGGAACGTGAAGGACATAATTCATTTCATATTGTAAACTATAATTCTCCTGGTGCAACTGGGGCTCCTGCATATTCTGCTTTAGTTGTTAGAAAATTACAGGATAAAGGAATTTTAAAATCTCCAAATTCTCAAAAAAATTCATTATGGAACTTTAATTCAATAATAGAACGAATTTAATATTCCCTCAAAATGGTAATTTTATGTTCCCTGATAGATGTTCTGTGAAACAAAATGGACATGATTGTGTAAATCCGCCTGAATATGTTGTAGAAATAGTTCATAATGATGATTCATACATGGTTGGAATTACATGTGAAAAACACAAAGGTGTTGTAACTGTAAAAATTAGTGAACTACAAAAAATAGGAAAAATACCTGAAGGAACACTTGAATTTCAAAAACTCAAAGCTGTTGGAACTGACTGTGTTAAAGGAAATCCCGATGATGCGTTAATTCAATTGGATTAAACTGAATAAAGTAATTTTCCCCCCTCTAATGCCAAAATTAAATTTCTTACTGTAATGTCTGACATTTTTTGTCTTGTTTCTTTCGTTGAACTTCCAACATGTGGTGCTAAAACAACATTTTCTAATTTTAGTAATAAACTATCTTTCTTGATAGGTTCTGACTCATAAACATCCATCCCTGCACCTTGAATCTGTTTCTTTTTCAAAGCTGACACTAGTTGTTTTTCATTTACAATTTTTCCTCTAGATGTATTTATCAAAAAAGAAGTTTCTTTCATCTTTTTAAATTTTTTTGAATTCATTAAATGATGTGTATCCTTATTGTATGGAAGATGTAATGAAATTACATCACTTTTTTCATACAATGTATTCTCTGAAACATATTTTGTTTTCAACATTTTCTCGGTGCCCTTTGATAATGGTCTTCTATTATGATAAATCACATTCATTCCTAACCCATTTGCTTTTTTTGCTACTTCACTTCCAATTCTCCCCATTCCTATAATTCCGATAGTTTTTCCTGCAACTTCTGTACCTGTATAATCATAGGCACCAAAAATTCGATTCCACTTTTTGTTACGGATTATCCTATCTCCTTCAGAAATTCGTCTCAAAACATCTAAAATTAACCCAATTGTCAATTCAGCTGTTGCATTTGTCAAAATTTCAGGTGTATAGCCAATTTTAATTTTTTTGGATTTAGCAAAATTTATGTCAATATGATCAAAACCTACACTGAAAGTACTAATCGCTTTGAGATTTTTTGCATTACTAATAACTTCTTTATCTATCGTATCATATGGATGACAAATCACTCCATCAACATCTTTAATTTTATTAATTAGATTTTTTTTTGGAATTGGAATTTTACCTGTATGTAATGAGACATAGCATTTTTTTCCTAATTCATCTAGTGCAGATCTATGTAGGCGTCTTGTAACTAACACATTGAAACGTTTTTTCATTGAATGTTTGGTCAAACCATTTATAATATTTAATCATAATAGGAGTATTGTCTTCTTCTGATAATTTACTAAATTGTTCTGAATGTGAAAAACCAATAGAACAATGTATCTGCGTTTGCCCTTATTGTGGAGAACGTGACAAATGTGAATGTGCATTATTTGATGCTGCAACTGGGGCATGAAATGGTAACTGATTTTACATGGATGATTGGAGGACCTCAAGGAAGTGGAGTTGAAACTGCCGCTAATATTTTCTCTCAGGTTTTCTCAAAAATGGGTTATCAAATATTTGGAAAACGTGAATATTATTCAAACATTAAAGGTGAACATAGCTATTTTGCAGTAAGAGTTTCTGAAAAACAAATTCGCTCTAGTGTAAAAGGTACAAATATGCTTATTGCATTTGACGCTGAAACCATTTTCCGTCATGTAGATGATGTTTTAGAAAATGGAATTATAATTTATGATTCAACTTTAGAAAATGTCAAAGTTTCAGATGTTATTACATTTGATAATGATTTTAAAGAACGTTTAGGGAATCTTCTAAAATCTAAAAATAAAGAGGATACTGTTAAAGGAATATTGGAATTGGCATCTGAAAATGGTGCATCGATACATTCAGTTTCTTTTCGTAGTTTATTGACTGAATTATCTGAAAAATTAGAAAACCCCCGAATTAAAAATATGAGTCGTATGTTCAATGTTTTGGGAGTTTCTCTTTCATTAGGATTGTTAATGATTCCTTCGGAGAAATTAGCTGAATCTGTAAACTCAATATTTTCAAAGAAAAAATCTATAGCCGAGATGAATGTCTCTGCAGCAAATTTTGCTTACAATTATGCAACTGCCAAATTTGATAATATTGGTCTCAAATTTGAGGAAAAAGAAATTGAAGAAAATACGCTTCTGGTTCAAGGATATTATGGTACCTCAATTGGAAAAATTATCGCTGGATGCAGGTTTCAATCATATTATCCAATTACACCTGCAACTGATGAAAGTAATTTTCTTGAAACTAATGAAATACTTGAAATTAATGAGGATCGTCCTGGCTCAACACTTGTTATTCAAACTGAAGATGAAATTTCTGCAATAGGCATGGCAATTGGTTCATCATTAACTGGTGTACGTTCTGCTACATGTACCTCTGGACCTGGTTTTGTATTAATGATTGAATGTCTGAGTTGGGCAGGAATCAATGAGGTTCCAGTTGTAATCACTTTTTATCAAAGAAGTGGACCATCAACTGGTTTACCTACACGTCATGGCCAAGATGATTTAATGTGTGCAATAAATTCGGGTGTTGGAGAATTTCCTAGAATTGTTTACGCATCAGGTAGTGTCTCCGATAGTTTCTATGATACAACTCAGGTGTTTAACTATGCAGATATTTTTCAAGTTCCCGTAATACACATGATGGATAAATTCATTGCTAGTTCTGTCACAACCTGTCAAAGATTTGATGAAACTAGAGTAAACATTGATAGAGGAAAATTACTGAACGAAATTTCTTCAGACAATTATAAAAGATTTGAACATACGGAAGATGGATTGTCACCAAGGTCAAAACTAGGTTTAGAAAATGGAATATTTTGGAACACTGGTGATGAAAGTGATGTACAAGGTCACATATCTGAGGATCCGGTAAATCGTGTTCAGATGATGGATAAAAGACAATCACGTCTAGATTATATACTTGAAAAAATTCCTGAATCTGAACAAATCGTAAAACATTCTGAAGGTGATTTTTGTATTGTTTCTTGGGGCTCAACTCAAGGTCCAATTCTTGATGCTATAGAAATGTTGAAAAATGAAGGTATCGATATTGGATTTATTGAAATAAAGCTTTTAGAACCATTCCCAAAAGAACTCTTAAAAAAATCATTTTCTAATTCTAAAACTATTATTGATATTGAAGCAAACTATACCGGTCAATTGGGATCACTAATTAGACAAAATTTAGAAAAGGATCCTGATTATTATATTCTAAAATTCACAGGAAGACCAATGACATGTACTGAATTGTACGATACGTTAAAAAAAATTGTTAATGACACTGCAGAAAAAAGAGAGGTTTTGACATATGGCGCTTAAGATAGGAGACTACAAAACAGACGTTCATAATGATTGGTGTCCTGGATGTGGTGATTTTGGAATTGTGAATTCAATTCAGATGGCATTGGCAGAAATGGAAATTCCTCGACATCAAACTGCAATATTTTCTGGTATTGGCTGTTCTGGAAAAACATCCCATTTCATTAATGTATTTGGAGTTCATACTTTGCATGGACGTGTCTTAACTTTTGCACAAGGTGCAAAAATATCAAATCCAAATTTGGAAATTATTGCTGTTGGCGGTGATGGTGATGGTCTTGGAATAGGTGCAGGTCACTTTGTTGCAGCTGGTAGACGTAATGTGGATATGACGTACATAATTTTTGATAATGCTGTATATGGATTAACTAAAGGTCAAGCATCGCCTACTCTAAAATTGGGTGAGAAAACTAAATCATTACCTACGCCAAATACAAATTATAACGTAAATCCAATTGGACTTGCAATTGCTAGTGGATTTACATTTGCTGCTAGAGGATACTCATATGATGTTCGTCAGCTAAAAGATCTAATTATTGCTGCAGTTAACCACAAAGGCTTGGCATTTGTAGATGTTTTACAACCTTGTCCAACATACAATGATATCAACACAAAAGATTGGTTTAGTGGCGTTGATAGAATTGATGAAACAACTAAAAAGGCGATGCCTCGTATTTACAAATTAGAAGATACTGATTATGATCCAGTTGTACATTATAGTGATGAAACTGAATTAAATCAGAAAAAAACACAGGCTATTGTAAAATCACTTGAATGGGATGAAAAAATTCCAACTGGAATATTTTATAAAAATGAATTAATCACGCCATATACTAGAAGATTAACTGATAAAATTCCAAATTATATAGAAAATCCTTCAGCATTACAAAATATATCAAAAAATAACGTTCCTATCACAAAAATTAATCAAATTCTTGATTCATACAAAGTTTAGTCTGTTGACAAATGATTATTAGACAGTTTTTTCTATTTTACAACTATTGAATATAACAGATGTAAACAGGATATTTAGAAAATCAATTATTAATGAATTTTTTATTCCTGAATTAACAAAGCTTGATTTTAAAAAATCAAATGTTAAACATCCAGAAATTCCTGCAGATGGTCTGATGCAATCTAATTTACTTCATATTTTCTTTGATGTTGAAACTGGTAATGATTATCCTGATGGAGATGAATGGTTCATTACGGAATTCTTATTTCCATATCAGATGAAATTACCTGATAACCTAAAGGGAACTGATTATTTTACCACCATCTCTGTAGAAGAAGGAAAAAATTTTTGGCATCATCGTGAATTAGTTCGTTACAAATATGGAAAATCCAAGAAGTTAGATGAATCACTTGATTTTATAGAATCAAAATATAAAGAATTACATGAATTAGTTGAACCTCTTGAAAAAGAGATTAAGTAGTTAATTTCCAACCATTTTCAGAATTCACAAATTTATTTTCATCTGTAAATACCGTGATAATTTTCCATCTAGCTGATTCTTGATCAAAATTATAGATTACGCTTTTTACATTTTTTGGAATTTTATCTTTATCAAGATGATATGGAAGTAATTCTACAACAAAATCTATTTTTTCAACTTCCATCTTGAACCATTGACTTTGATCTGACTGAAGAATAAAATTAATGTCTGGTTCTCCTGAAAAATTCAATTCGATTTTTATTGCTTTTCCATCACCACGTCTTCGTTTCATTTCTTTGAAAACTCCCTTTAGTCTGTCCCATTCTTTAAAATCAAACCATTTGAAAAATTCTTCATTGAATGAATATGGAAAGCCTATTTCTAGATGACTGACAAATTTATCTTCATATGTATTTTCAATTTCTTCATCTTCAGTTTTAAATCTCTTATCTAAAATGCTTGTAATAACATTGATCTCCCATGGAGAAACACCATAATGTTTCATCAATAATGGTTTTATTTGATTTGACACGAAGTCTATTGTTCTAATTAATAATTAAAGCTTCAAAGCGTGTGCAAATATTTCCACAAATACATTGCGCCTACAGTTCCAATCATAAACAACATTGGTTTCCATGCAAAAACTGGAATATCTGGTGTAACTAATTTTATGTTATATTCATCTAAAACCTTGTTAACATATTTACTAATTCTCTTATTCAAAATGTCATAACTTATTCCATTTCTCTTCAAAATTGTTTCAATTTCATATATGACTGCTGTACGTTGACTGAACAAATGTTGTAAATAATCTCGTGATATCTCAACTTCACCTTGAATCGAAATACTATTTTCTGTATTAGAAAATAATCTAACATGCATTTCCCATGGTTTTTTTAATTTTAATGATAATCCGTCGCCAATTTGAAGTGGTTGTTTATGTTCAAATTTCACAGTAGTGAATCCTTCATTAAATAGAATTTTTCTCATTTTTTCTGCACTCTCTTTGACAATCAAATGTAGTTCCTCAACTCCTGTCATTTTATCAACATGAATTTCATTATTTTCATCCCCTTCAAGTGAAACTGTTTTTGGATATTTTGTTACATATTCCATTAAAACATCATTAAGAAATCTCATATTTAATGCTAATCTGTGTGACAAATACTCATTAAATCAATAATCTATCTAACTATGTGAAATCAGAATATGTTAAAATTTCTAAAATTTTAAAAAATTATGACTTGTGTGAATATTGTACTGGTCGTTTGATTTCTAAATTAGTTGGAAAACAATCATCTAAATTAGTTGGAACAAAGTATCTCAAAAAATTTGGTAAATCATCTAATACGAAATGCTATGTGTGTAAAAACATCTTTGAAAATCTTGACTCAATGTTGTCAAACATTTTTGAAAAATCATCTAATATTGATTTTAAAACCTTCAATCTTGGTTTAATTCTAAAAAATTCATTTTTAGAACGAGATGATCTAATAAAATCAAAATTTAAAATTAAAGGAATTGAAAATCTCAAATTTTCAATATCTTCTGAGATGACAAAAAAAATTTCTCGAAAAACAAAATCTAAAAGGATTATGAATGATCCAGAACTGTTTATACAAGTAAATTTCAAAGATGAATCTTCTACTATTAGAACAAAACCTATTTTTGTATATGGTCGTTATAATAAAAAAATTAGAAAAATTCGTCAAAAACGGATGTCGTGCAAAAGTTGTAATGACATTGGTTGTCATAATTGTAATTTTAGAGGATTAGAAAATACAGAAAGTATAGAAGATAAAATTTCAAATCTCCTGATTAAAAAATTTGAGGGTAATCAAGTAAAAATTAATTGGATAGGTGGTGAGGATCAATCTAGTTTAGTTCTTGGTAATGGACGGCCATTTTTTGCAAAAATATTAAATCCAAAAAAACGTAATAGAATATTACGTAAATCTTCAAATTTAGAAGGTATTTCTCTATCGGAATTAAGAAAAATACTGGTACAACCTAAAGGTTCCATACCGTTTAAATCAAAAGTCTCGATAATTATTGATACTGAAAAGCCAATTCTGTTAACACATTTAAAAAAATTAGATGTTTTGGAAAATACCAAAATCCATGATCTTTCAAAAGATAAAAAAAAATCTTATCAAACAAATCTATCGGATACGTTACAAAAAATTAGCAAAAACCTCTTTTCGTTTAGATTTATTAGCAGATGGTGGAATTCCTATCAAATTTTTTATCCAAAGTTCGGATGTAACCCCTAATGTATCTGAGTTATTACAAAATAATTGTCATTGTAGAAAAATTGACTTCAAAAATATCATCGTTTGAATAAATCAAGCTTTTTTATAGTAATTTTTCAATCTTAAACATGAATCCATTAGAAAAAGTCTCACAATCCTTTGAAAATGGCATAATACCAAAAACAACCTATGAATTAATTCAAAAAAGATTTGCTCTAGTATTAGATGGAATTATGAGAATCGAAAAAGCATCTTCAATAAAATATCCGATTGTTTACGTAGAGCCATCAATTATTATTTCAGGAACCACAAATTCTCTTGATATAGGAATTTTGCATGCTAGGACTATTCCATTACTTACTAATGATTCAATTCATGTGGTAATCCAAGTATCGGCTCCTCTAGTTGCTTATGGTCTTAAAGGAACCATTCATGCAATCTTGGCACATGAATTTCTTCATTATCTTGAATTAGTAACACGTCTATCAAATAATGAATTAATTTCTGATGAAATTTCAAGTAATTTATTTGAAAATGTTTATTCTGATAATACTAGATTGCTTGAACCTAGAAGTGTTTTCAATGACAATACTTTGATATCACACATTACAAAAAGATTTCCTTCTGGATTTCGTGATTATAAATTAGAAGACAAGGTTCTAAAATTATGGATTGAAAAAAAATTACCTGTATCCAAAATATCTCTAGATACTAATACTATAAAATTAAATGCTACACAATTATCAAACATAAAACTTGATGAATTATTATTACAGCAACTAGAAATAATTAAAACAAAAAATTCTAAACTACGAAAGAAAAAACTTTACTGAATAAATTCCGTATCGCCACATTTACCACAAGTTCTTCTATTCTTATGTTCTGACATGAACACACCTTTGCCGCATCTTGCACATGATTTTCGTTCTCTTGTTACTTTATCGTTATCAACTTTGTAGTATTGACTCACTTTCGGACTAAC
>JAOMEP010000001.1 GCA_028345965.1 Candidatus Nitrosopelagicus sp. | reverse complement strand
GACACTTTTTACAAAATCTCCACAACCAAGAGGAATTAATTCAAAATTACGTACGGAGTATGGTTATCTGGATGATAATTTTGCTCCAAAACTTTGTCTTCATACGACAATTACAGCAACTGAGTTCAATAAACAAGGATTTAAAATAATTGGATCAAAAGACAAAATTGAAATTTCATCTAAAAAACAATCGTCTAGCATAGCAGTTCCTTATTGGACAAAAGAAATACTTGAAAAGACTTACAAGAAAAAATACAAAGATTCGCTTCTATATGTAAAAGCTGAAAATCGAGGAAGTGGAAAAGATGAAGAATTTCATTTTGTTGAAGCATATCATCTACAAGGACTTGATTTTGAGAAATTTATAACAAATCTCCAAAAAGGTATTCTAAAAGTAGACATTAGACTTGGTTTTTATGATTCAGGAAAAAATGAAGGAAAACCTCATGACCACGGAACCGGATTTAGAATTAATCCTACATTTCTTGATCTAATCTTTTCAAAAAGAAAACGTGTTGTCTAATCATCTCATTCGTGAAAAGTTTAAACAAACAAAATCTAATATTTCATCATGGAATTTTCAAAGAATCTTTCTGCAAGTGAGGCCAAATACAAGTATCTTGGATTACCAAAGAAAACTCGTTCATTTTTTCCAGATAAAGATGAGATATTCCAAATTAAATTCAAAGGGAAATCATACAAAATGAAAGTTAACAATAAAGATTGCATAATGCTTAGCCAACTTTATGAATATCATGAATTCCATGCATTAGATTTTATAAAAATAATAAAAAATAAAGATACGAGTTTTTCATTTTCAGTAGATAGAAATCAAAACTGAAGTCGCCTGTCAAACATTAGATTCTCAAAGTTTCTAAATCCGCCTGTATACTTTGTAACCAATGAAAACATCTTGTAGTCCATATCAAAGATCGTCTTCTCTATGCGAAGCTTCTCATCATTTCCAGCAGACTCTAGCAAACACATCAACCTCTCTCTTTGAAACTCAAATCTTTCAAATTGCCCAGAAGCCATTTCTGAAAGTCTTTCTTTTTTGTATTCAGATGCAATCTCTGCACACCAAAACCTAACATCTTCATTTACAGTATTTCTATTCACGCCCAACTCTCTTGCAATACTCACAGCAGAACGTCCCTTCTCAAAGTACATTTCATGCACTTGTCTACGACGCTTTTCTTGTTGCGGCTTTGTATATGGTCCGCCTCTCTTCTCTTCATTCATCATATACAGTAGAACAAAAAAGTATAAGAGAACTATTTTTTTGTCTCTTCTTTTTCTCAAAAAAATAATAGTTCTTTTATGTTAGATTGAAGGTTTGAGACAAAAACTGCCTAGTTGTGCCTAGTTACTCAGATACAATTCTTATATTCAGACCATTATAGGATCGATCACTATGACACAAGAAATTGACATTCCTCTAGACTTGAAACGAGTCGTACTGATGGGTGCTGAAGAAACAAAACTTGGCGATAAGAAAGGCGCTCTAAAACAATACAGAAAAGGAAATTTACACATCAGAGAGTACAAAGATAAATTTACAGTTCATACCGACAAGGTAGATCCAAGAGAAGACCCAATGGGACATCTAATCCATGATGCACAAGAAGTGTTAATCGGTTTAGCAGGGGCTGCAATTGGTGGTGCAGCAATTGGCTCTTACATTTACAAAATTAAAAAAAATAGTCCATATAGAAAACAGCAAGCGGTAATTGGTGGACTGGCAGCATCGTTAGCTGCAGGATATGCATCATACAAAATATCTAAAAAAATAAAGGAAAAAATGGGTTGATACAATGGACGAAAAAGAGACAATTCAAAAAACAATTAATTTTATCGCATCTGAGATAAGAGAAAACAAAATTCAGCTAAAAAAATTAAATCTAGAACTACAAACAGCGATCAAAAAACAACAGGAACTAAGGGAGTAACTTACAATGGTTTTAGGAAGGACAATCTACGTTTTCATCAAATTGCTGCCATCAATCCTAGCGTTAAGAAAAGATCGCGTATTATGGATATCTGATGACAAAAAAGATGTAGATGAAGAGCGATTCAAGCGTCATGCAAGACGAATCCTTAACACATGCATCTCGCTAGGTCCTGTTTACATAAAATTCGGACAATGGCTATCATCAAGAGCTGACATTTTACCAGAACCATATCTAAAAGAGCTATCAAAACTACAAGATGATGTTCCAGCAGAATCCTTTGATAAAGTAAGACCTGTTATAGAACGAGACATTGGAAAGATTGATGAAAAATTTGATTCTTTAGAAACTACCGCGCTATCTGGTGCCTCTTTAGGTCAGGTTTACCGAGGAACTAGAAATGGTCAGCAGGTAATTGTTAAAGTAAAACGACCAGGAATTGAAAAGGTTGTAGAAAAGGATCTCAAGGTGTTAATGAAGATCATTCCATTTGCAATGAAGTTTGTAGACCCAAACTTGAGATTTTCAATCATTCCTATAATGAAACAGTTTGTAGAGTCGATGCACGAAGAGTTAGACTATACAAAAGAGTCTGATAATCTGAAAACAATAAAGAAAAACATGGAACCATACAACAATGTTGTTATTCCAAACGTACATGATGATTATTCTACAAAAAATATTCTCACAATGGAGTATATCCCAGGAATCAAGGTTACAGATATTCAATCATTAGATGAAAAGGGCATAGACAGACAACAACTGGTAATTGATGTTCACAAGGTCTTCTTTACGATGCTTCTCAAGCATTCCATATTTCATGCAGACCCACATCCCGGAAATATCTCTGTAAAAGATGACGGTACGCTCATTTTGTATGACTTTGGTATGATTGGTCGTATCAATGATGAAACTAGAGTAAAGCTAGTCAGGCTATACCTTGGATTAATAGAAAAAAATCCCCCACGTACGGTCACCGCAATGGATGAGCTAGGAATGCTAGCACCTGATTTTAATCGTCAAGTGATTGAAAAGGGAATCGAGCTATCCATAAAATCCATGTACGGTAAGAAACCTGATGAGATGGAGGTTGAACAACTAATGAACATGGCAAATAAGACAATGTCAAAGTTCCCATTCAAATTACCAAAACATTTGGCGTTATACTTGAGAATGTCCACAATAATAGAAGGCATTTACCATACACACAAAGTTGATTTCAAGTTCATCAAGGTGTTAGGACAAATCTTAGAAGAAGAATCACTAATCAAAGACGCATACGTTGAAGAAATTAAAAGATCATTTTCACGTTTTGCAAAAACAATTGAAGATACTCTAACAATTGCACCTGAAATTAAAAAATTCATGGATGATACAAAACTGATGCAGCAACAATCTGGCAGAAAGAACAACACAATGTTAGCCGGAAGTATTTTTGCTGCAGCCGTTTTTCTTGGTTCTGCATTTATGTTCCAGTCAAATGAAACCGTTGGAGTACTAGGAATGATCGCATCAGGCATAATAATCGGAATTTCTGCTCTATTCAAGAAGAGATAGTTCTAGATTCTCATTCCAAAGAACGATCGCTTTCTTTAAAATGAATAAAGGCTTAGTGGTGTATGAGCAAAATGACATCATCAAAGTCGAGAAAATCAAGTAAAATCAAAACAGAGGTTGAAGAAAAGGTAAATGATGAAGAAACCACACGCCTCGATAAACTAAAGGTAGGCAGAAAAAACTTTTCATAATCCTGCCCAAGATTTTAATTCAAAGAAAGATTCGTCTATACATTGATAATTACATTTGAAGGTGGTGACCAAGCTGGAAAAAAGACCCAGTCTGCTATGTTACAAAGGAAACTTCGTTCTGCAAAACTAAAGGTAAAGCTATTCTCATTTCCTGATTATACAACTCCTATTGGAAAAGAAATTGATAGATATCTTCATGGAAAGCGAAAATATCCAGCACAGGTAATCCACTGTTTACTTGCAGCAAACAGATGGGAACGTGCAGGTGATGTCATCAAAGCTCATGAAAAAAACTCTGTTGTCATAATGAACCGATATAGGGAATCTAATCTGGTATATGGAATAACAAACGGTCTCAAACTAGACTGGCTAGAGAAATTAGATGAGGGATTACCAAAATCTGACCTAGTCATTGTTCTAGATGTGCCTCAAAAAGAGTCATTTGCAAGAAAAAAACAAAATCGTGATAAATTTGAAAAAAATAAGGAATTTTCAAACAAAATCTCTCAAGGATATCGCAAATTAGCAAAAAAGAAGAGATGGAAGGTAGTAAATGCATCTCAGTCAAAAAATGATGTTCATAATGACGTAATGAAGGTCGTAGCAAAAAAGATGGGGCTATGAAAAACCAATTTCTAGAAATTACAGATCCAATACATGATTTCATTCGACTGAACAGTACTGAACAAAAAATAGTTGATACATCTGTCTTTCAAAGATTGAGAAGAATCAAACAATTATCTGGTGCACATTTGACATATCCTGGCGCACAACATACAAGATTTGAACACTCACTTGGCGTAATGCACATTGCCGGAATGGCTGCAAACTCATTAGCATCAAAAAAACAAATGCCGGTAACTGACATTGATGATATTAGATTAGCAGCATTACTGCATGACATTGGTCATGGTCCATTTTCACATCTATTTGAAGAGGTGTTACAGAAAAAAAAACGTATAACACATGAACAGATTGGAAAAGAAATTATCTTAAAATCAGAAATTGGTGATATCATTTCTAAAACAACTGATAAGAAAAAAATTAACCGTCTTGCGGTCGGAGAGGGAAGTAAACAGTTTGAAAATGAAATAATTTCTGGTGCACTTTCTGCTGATATGATGGATTATCTTCTAAGAGACGGTTATTTTACAGGCGCTGAGCATGCAAAAATTGATCATAATCGTATAACAAACTCCTTTGAGATTTACAAAAATAAACTTGCGCTACAAAGTTCGGCTCTAGTAAATTTTGAGACAATGATGATCTCTCGTTTTCAGATGTTCAAAGCCGTATACTTTCACAAAACTGTTCGTGCAGGAGAAGTAATGCTGTTGGAGGCGATGATTTTGGCTGATGATCATCTGGGATTAAGTAAAATGAATGCTCAAGAATATGTAAAACAGACAGATGATACTATTTTAGAACAACTAACATCTCTTCCAGAAACTAATCCTGAATTAAAGGCAGCCAAAAAAATTGCAGTTGATTATCAGGATAGAAAACTCTTCAAATGTGTATTTGAGAAAACAATTTCTGGCAAAAAGTCATTTGGAAAAAATACGCTAAAACAATTCAGAGAAGATATTGCTAAAAAAGCAAAACTAGCAGAAAATCAAGTTTTCATAGATACCACCACTACTCATTCCATGCCTTTAGCGCCATCAAAAAAAGAATCAAACTCTATAATCTTAATCAAAAAAGAGGGAAACAAAATTACTCCTCAAATAATCCCAATATCAGAAATACCTCTCGTATCTACAATGTCTGGAAAAATGAATATTCTTAGAGCATATACTCAACAAAAGAACAGAAACAAAGTTGAAATTGCTGCAAAATCAATTCTTGGTGAACTGTAACAATGAAGAAAAAAATTGTAATCAAATTTTCAGGCAAGGTCTTTGCAATGGAGAACGTCAAACTCCTCAAGGATTATGCTAGATTTTTGGTAAAAATTAGCAAAACATACCAACCAATCATAGTTGCTGGTGGTGGAAAGATTGCAAGACACTACATTACACATGCACGTTCTTCCGGCGCTGATGAATCCACCCTAGATGAATTAGGAATTGAGATATCAAGATTAAATGCAAAATTACTCATTTATGCACTAAAAGACAAAGCATATCCTCATCCACCAACCACTTTACGGGAAGCAAAACATGCAGTAGATAGTGGATTAATTGTAATTGCTGGTGGACTACATCCAGGACAATCAACAAATGGAACCGCTGCACTAATTGCTGAAAAGGTAGACGCTGAACAGTTCCTTAATGCAACTGATGTTTCTGGAATTTATGACTCTGATCCTAACAAAAATAAAAAAGCAAAACTCTTCAAAACAATTGAAATGAAAAACCTGAAGAAACTTCTAATTCATGAAGATTCGGTAGCCGGTGGATATGATCTAATGGATATTGTTGCACTCAAAATTATAGAACGCTCAAAAATTAAAACTAGAGTAATAAAATCTGATATCAAAACTCTTGAAAAGGCAATCAAGGGTGGACCTGCAGGTACTGAAATTCTTTTAGGAAAAAAATAATCATATAATTCATGTCTGAAATAGAATCATTACTAAAAAGTGGACAAACATCACTAAATCTGGGTAATCCAAAAGATGCATTAGTATTTTATCAAAAAGTTCTTGACCAAGATCCAACCAATTTAGAGGCGTTACTCAAAAAAGGTAACATATTTGGAAAATTTGGAAAATTCGAAGATGCGATAATTTGTTATGATGGTGTTTTGGTACAAGAAAAAGAAAACATCTTGGCATTACTGAATAAGGGATTATGCTATCACAAAATTGAACAGTATAATCCTGCCATCAAATGTTTTGATTTAGTTTTGAAGGTAAAACCAGACAGCAAGACTGGAATGTACAATATGGCATCATCTTTAATCAAATCTGGGAAACTCACAGAGGGATTAGAGCTATTATCTCAATTGATAAAATTAGATCCTGCATACAAGGAACAAGCAAAATGTGATATTGATTTTATTGATATCAAAAATCTAAATGAGTTTAAAGCAGTTACAATCTAAAATTGCATTATTTGAATTCTGATTGAATCGTATCAAATGTCTCTGTCCAAATTGTAATTTGATTTCCGGGAAATTGCTCAATTCCTGATTCTTCAACTTTGGAATAAATTTGTGCGGCTTCATCTTTTTCTAAATCCTTTGTCTGTGCTTTGGTATATCCTTCTGCATCAACTAAAATTACTAAATATCCTTCAGGTCGATGTATTGCAGCACAGTAGTTCTCCTCTCCTATGGGAATAAATTTCCCATCCTTCTTTTTTGTGGTTAGAGTTAACATGGCAAATCCTGCAACATCAAATAATTTCATTTGAGCCTCATTTGCCCGTTTTTTGCCTTCCTGAACCGCCTGAAAATACTGCATAATCTCCTTCAGTACTAGTGCTATATTTTAGGTTCCTTTTTATGAACAAAAAACAAGAAATTTTTATTGAATCCGAAAATACCTGTTCTTGGAGTTATTGGCGCATTTGCGGTAGTAATTTTGATAATTGCATATTCAGGTACCTCAATTATCGATGATACCTCAAGCGAGGTACGTATCGGTACTTCTGGTGGAATGCCTACATTAATTCCATTAATCATTGAGCTTGAAGATGTAGAGATTCTAGATGTCGATGAAAGAACCGCATTTGTTGAAATTTCATTCAAGGTCACAAACCCAAATTACAAAGGTGTAATCTTGGAAATGATTCGTTATACCGTCTATGAAGATGATATGAAGATTGGTGTAAAATCAATTGGAGATAGAGCTGCTCCTGGTGGAATAGTATCTGCATCAAATTACTTTACAATTCTAAGTGATAGACCAAGTATTATCTCCGATGAGTTTACCATCAAAAATAATGGCAATATTCCTGAATTGTGGAGTGCATTAGAAAATGGCGATCCTAAATGGAGAGTTACTGGTGAAGCATACTACAACCTCAGTTCTATGACTGCAGGCGGAGAAAACGAAGTATTCTTCGAATTCACTAAGTAATAGTATCACAATCTTTCAAAATTATGATACAACACGTTATATTCTATTTCTAAAAGATTTCACCATGGCAGAAGCAGATATGGCCGCATTCGGTTCAGCAATTGGCGTAGCAATCGCATTAGCAGTAGTTACATTTGCACTTAGAGGCAAAGGCCACCCAGAAGAACCAGGCGAATAAACTAAAACCACAAAAGAATTTTCTTTTCTTTTTCTTATTTTTATCTAAGATTTCATGCTGTCGAGGAAGTCTTTTCCTGCACCAAAGAAGTTGATGGTCTTTCCAGCCTTCCTATTTGTATAACATCTTTCAAAATATTGACAATCTGTACATTCTACAGATGTCTCTAAAATTGGGGTCTTTTTCTCTTTTAGTAAATCGTTTAGTACGCGAACTCTTCTGATAGTTTCTTCGAACATTTTCTTATGTTTTGTAACTGAAAATGATATCTCATCACCTTTTCCGTTTATGTAAATTATAACTCCATCAACCTTTTCGTATGCGTACATACATGCGTTAATGTACAACAAATCTTTTGCATTTGGGCTCTCTGGAAAGTCTCCAGTTGATCTGAAAACCATCACTAAATCATCTACAATCAGGTCTGCTTGAGCTTGTAGATTGATATCTTCTAGGGAAAAATCTTGAGGTTTTGCACCATAATCTAACTGTCTAAACATACCTCCTATTAGATCTGAAAAACTGGTTCTGTCTTTTTCAATTTCATCAGTTCTGTCATAAAATGCTCTTCTGAGGCAACCCGTTACTTCACTTGCATGGATTTTTGATATGTCATCTTTCTTGAATCTATATTCTAGCTCTCTTCCAACTGATTCGACTGAATTTTGAATAACCGACCTATAGTCGCGATCTCCCATCATTGTAGATCAACTGCAATCCATCAGTGTTTTAAAGTTGTTCATGATAGGCGTTTAATTTGAAAATAAGGGACTAGTAGGTTAGTTTAGGCGTCTTTTTAGAATACTTGTTTAATGCCACATGGAATACCTGGTGTTCAAGCATGTAACTGTGGACGTCTTTTTTGTCCTTTCCGTTTTCCTTAATGCTCAATACTACCACATTTTCCTCATCTGTTTCAAATGTGAGAAAGTCACTTGACATGAATCCGTGGATATCTGCTTTCCTTTTCTTATCATCTATGAGATTTGTCAGAAAATGTGAAATCTTATCTGAGACCAATAAGAGCGCAAAATGAGTGCCTACTGCAAGCACTGCACCAAGTATAAGATTATCTAAAACTACGTAAAAATATACAAAAACTCCTATTGATGGAACGGCCAAAATTACTCCTAAAATAGAACTTACCCAGACTCCTAACGCAAGAAAATCAATTTGTGCATCTTTGTATGGGCTCATTACCCTTTTGATTTCTGGTTGAGCTCGTTCCTTGATTACATAATACAGTTTGTTATTTGGAATGACTCTTAGTTGCATATTCTATTCAGCTTCTTTTATGATTAATTTTGACATTGTGGTTTCAACTGGAATTTTTTGTTCAACTGCAAATGCAATTGCTCCAATGTTTCTAACTTCATATCCTATTAATTTTGAAATTCCTATGACCGTTGCAAAACTGAACATTTTTGAAAATGATCCGTTAATGGCTTTGTAATATGCCATTTCAAATGCATGTTCAAATTCTGCAATTGCTTCTACTTCATCTTCTGTCTCTGGTACCAAATCCTTGTATCGTGTTGATGCTAATTCATCTAATGCATCTTTGACACTCTCTGCTGCTCTCATTCTGTCCATTACTTGGTTTGGAATGTTTAGCGTTGCAGAGCAACTCAAGTCTTGAATTCTCTCATCATCTAATCCCCAGAACTTTCCTCTAACAACGCTCATCACATTGTAAAAGTCAATTTCCATTCCAAAGACATGAGATATGTCTTGGTCATTTTCACTACGTAGTGATTTTGAAACATTTTGGTAAAACATCTTATCAAAGTAGATATCAAATGCTTGAATATTTTTAGTCTCATTGTATAGCTCAACTGCTTTTTGAATTTCTGCATTAAATGGTGATGAACCTAATGACGATACTGCTTCTTCCAAATCCTTTGCAACTAGCGCTTTGACTACGGTATCTCTTTGTTTTGTTAATTCTTCAGCATGCATGTTAAAGTAGGCTGAAATTTCCTCTTGAGTTTTTCCAAGAATTTTTCCTTTCAAAATAAGTTTTAAATTTGATATAAGAAATTTCTGAAAAAAGGCATCAAGAATTTTTGCGTTTCCAGAGGCTTTTGCAATCTTAAATTGCTGATTTGCTAAATACGTTTTTAGAGCCATTTCCAATTTTTCGGCTGTATATGGCTTTGAGACAGAATTGACTGCTTCAAGATATTTTGTATTTTTAATTCTAGTAACTAATTCATCTAGATCACGAGATTCGGCTAATGTTTGGAGATCTGGTCTTTTTAGTAATTGACCACGCTTACTATAGGATTTTACAGTAACGAAAATTTTCTGAGAACCTCCAGAGCCCATTTAGCTTTTCTCACGCCGAACTGATTTTAAATGTTTGTTAAATATCTCAGTCAATCTTCTTTAGAAAATCGATAGTTTGATCCCGATCTGCCTTTGAAAGCTTTGAAAATCCTTCTAACAACTCCATCTGAAGTTGAGCTGAATTATCTGCAGATTTACTCACATTTTCTACCGTAAATGGAAGCAGATCGTCTATGTTACTTTCACAATATGCTTTGACATATCTTTCAAAAACTGAGAAACCAAAATGAGGTGCAATCTTAACTAATTTTTCCATGATCTCGAATGCCTGTTTTTCATTATCATCTGCTGCCTGATGCACTATTGCTTTGAGAATCTTTTTCCTATCTGAAATCTTATCGATCGCTAAAGATACAATCATTCCTTTTTTTGTTAAATGATAAAATGGCATTCCATTTTGCTGTAGTGCTTTTGGTCCTCTTTTGAGAGGAAGTCTTCCTTCTTCTGCTACTATTCCTAATGGAATCAAAACCTCGTCCAAATCTCTGAATATTCCTGAATAGATATTCTTCCACAAGATTTTATTTTCCTCTGCTATGCTCTGAGATATCGCAGTTCTCGTTTTTGATGCGGAATTAGTTGAATTTGATAGATGATGTATGATTGCTCTTTGTCTAATTGCCTCGCCTGTTATCTGCTGTTTTTTTGTCTTGAAGGTATCAAATATTGCCAAGCGTGTTTTTTCAGATTTCATCGCTTATTTTGCCTCATTATGTAACATGATTTATTCATTTTATGTTACTATCATAATATACTAGAATATAATAATTTACACCATGTACAGAATTTAAATCTTAATTGTTATATACATTCATCCAGCGGTTTTGATCAATGAAATCTCGAAACCATAAGTATGCTCTAATACTTATGGCCGCAGTCGCTATGACGGCAACAGGTGCTCTATCAACAGCATATGCCCAACAAACCTCTGATGGTATGGACGGCTATGTAGTCGGTGATCCCGATGGAGGTGCTGGTATCTATACCGGTAACCCAAACGAATGTTGGTATGACACTGATGATGACGGCGTCCCAGACATGTACTGTTATGTAGATACAGGTGACATGGCTTGGATGCTAACCGCAAGCTCTCTAGTACTTTTCATGACTCCAGGTGTTGCATTCTTCTACGGAGGATTAGCAAGATCAAAGAACGCAGTCAATACAATTGGCATGGTGTTCATTATCATGGGTCTCATGAGTGTACAATGGGTATTGTGGGGTTATTCACTTGCATTCGGCGGAATAGATAATGATGCAAACATGTTCATGGGCAACCTTGATTATGTTGGTTTCAACCAAGTTTCACACTGGGCACCATTAGGTGCTCCAAGTCCTTGTGAAGATACTTGGGCACACTATTACCAAATGCAAACGATGAAGGAGGGAGATGTATGTAGTGATACATGGCCAGGCACAGTGCCTCACCAACTATTTGCTATGTTCCAAGCAACCTTCGCAATCATCACACCAGCACTAATTGTTGGTGGTTTAGTTGACCGTATGAAATTCAGTGCAATTGTAGTCTTTGTTCTCTTATGGGGAACATTCGTCTATGACCCAATTTGTCATTGGGTATGGGGCGGTGGTTACATCGGCGGAGGAAGCTTAGACTTCAACCCTGACTTATCACCATCATATGCACTTGACTTCGCAGGCGGAACTGTGGTTCACATTTCATCTGGATTTACAGCACTTGCAGGAGCCTTAATCCTCGGAAGAAGATTAGGTTATGGCAAAGTTCCAATGGAGCCACACAATGTACCTATGGTAGTTCTTGGTGCATCAATTCTATGGTTCGGATGGTTCGGCTTTAACGCTGGAAGTGAAGTAATGGTAGATGGAATCACTGTAAGCGCATGGACAGTCACAAACACTGCCACCGGTATGGCGACAGTTACGTGGGTGTTGATGTCATGGGCACACACCGGCAAACCTAGTATAGTAGGTGCCGCAACAGGAGCCGTCGCAGGCTTAGTCGCAATCACACCAGCATCTGGTTGGGTTGGACCAATGGCTGCAATAATTATCGGTATTGCTGCAGGTACAGTTTGTTATGGATGTGTTGCATTCAAGAACGCTCGAAAGTGGGACGATGCCCTCGATGTATGGGGAGTTCACGGTATGGGTGGTTTAACAGGTGCTATCTTAACAGGTACACTAGCTAGTCCACATATCTGGGACACAGGTGACGGTATCGGCGCATGGACAGGCACACCAGAAGGTTATGAACAACAAGCAATTTCAATAGTTGCTGCAGGAATGTCAATTGCATACGCATTTGGTGTCTCCATTGTAATCTTCAAGGTAATGGATGCAGTATGGCCTGGAGGAATCAGAGTCACTCCAAAAGAGGAGGAAATTGGACTCGATCTCTCACAAAACGGTGAAAGAGCATACGTAAACGAATAGAAAAAAAATACTTTTCTTTTTTTCTTTTTTTAACTTTACCAAACAGCGGATGCTAAACTAATTTTTATTCCACTTACGAAAAGTTAGTTCATGTTAATCTCAACACAAGACTTGGAAAAAATCTACCAAGATGATTCTGTTCTCATAATAGATGCACGTTCTTACAAGGACTATTCTAAAGCGCACATTCCAGGTGCTGTAAGCTTAGATCTATTTTCATTTCATTGGGCTGATACATCTCAAAATGGTTTAGTGAGTTTTGGAGAACATATGAGAAAAATTCTATCATATGCTGGAGTCGATGAAAATAAGAAAATCATCTTTTATGATAATACATCTGGAATGCTTGCAGCTAGAGGCGTATGGATGTGTCTGTATTTCTCACATCCAGATGTTCAAATGTTAGATGGTGGTTTATCAAACTGGGCCGGGGAAAATCAACCGACTGAAACTCAATCTACTATTTACAAACCTTCTAGCCTTACCACGCCAATTGACCCTTCAATCATAATTGGATTTGAGGAATTATATGAAAATATTGGCAAAGTGACAATAATTGATGCTCGTTCACCTGAAGAATTTGATGGAATTGTTCCAAGAGCAGCACGAGGTGGCCATATTCCAACTGCAAAAAACATTGATTGGAATAACAACTTAGATGATTCTGGAAAACTCAAATCTGACAAGGAGCTAGAATCTCTTTATCAAATGGACAAGGATGCCCCAATTGTTACTTATTGCCAGGGTGCATATCGTGCTGCAAACAGCTATCTCTCCATGAAAAAACTTGGATTCAAAAATGTCAAGGTGTATTTGGGTTCTTGGGGGGAATGGGGAAATAACTTGGATCTTCCTATAGAAAAATAGCATACGATTTTTAATTAATATGCTGAAGACTAGATATGTCTAAAAATGATATTGAAAAAACAAAACAAGAGATAGTAAAAATTGATCAAATAATTATTCAGAAACAAAAAGAAATTAATGAACTTCAAAAAATACTGATGATAGAACCATCAAAGATCAATATCTTAGGAGAAAGTTACGAAGAATTACGTAATGACATAAAGGTACTAGGAGACAAACTCAAAGAACACAAAAAAATGATTTAGAAAAATGGTTATTTTTTATTCCACTTGAATTGATTATAGAGCATTTCTGGAACCACTTGTCTGAATGGTTGTGCACCGCCATCATACCATTTTGTAAAGAACTCGTAAAGGTGAAGTCTTAATGATTGGATGTACACGATTAATCCTTCAATCATCATGATTCCAATATTTCCTCCGATAAGTAATGCTAATGCTCCTGGAGATTCTACTCCACCTAATGAGACAAATGAATTATTGACTGTAAGTAGTAGCGCTGCATGCACAAGTAACATAATTCCAAGCCGAGCATAACTAATTGTATGTGCAAGACACTCAACACTTTTTCCAAGTAGAACTTCCATGAAGACGTTTGCGGGACTTCCTCCTTCTTCTGGGTGTGCTTTGATGTGTTTTAATCCACCAATCATCATTACCACAATTGATGCAATTACTATAACGCCTGCAATTCTTGTAATAATCCAAACTTGAGCCCAATCTCCTAAGAAAACAGTAACCCATGGGACGGCTTCTGTGTGTATTTTTGAATACATGTTCATTACATCATAACCTGAACCAATTGCACACATCATGATTACAACGATTCCACCGTAAAGTGTAACATTTGGAATTGCTTCTGTAAACATTGTAGTTTTCTTTCCCTCTTTTGCCAATTTTTTGATGTGTAGCAAAAATGCCCAAACAATGTGAATTATTCCCAAAAATAATGAAACCTTTAGAATCATAATTACTTGTTCAAAGTTTAGTTCTGCTACACTAATCACGCCTACTAACCATGAGATTGAATATAATGCTCCACCCTCTTCTAAGAGTCCTTCAAATGGTTGGATGTGGTCTATATGGAATCCAAATGCTTCACCTGTTCCAACTCCCGCTATTGCTGCTGCTGCACCAGAAATTGCAATGAGCATTCCCCATCTGGAAAGATTTCCCTGTCCTTTTAGCTTGAAGACTAAACCTAATCCCATTAGTAATAATCCATGACCTACATCTGCAAACATCAATCCGTAAAAGATTGGCCACATTAGTGCAATCATTGGTGTTGGGTCTGATTCGCCTTTCTTTGGAATTCCTTGACTTTGTGTGATTACCTCAAATGTTCTAACAAAAATTTTATTATCAAATAGAGTTGGTGTCTTTTTTACTAGTTCAGGATCCGAAACATCTTCTACGACAGACATCCATTTACTTGTAACATCTTTGAATTTCTTCTCCATCTTCTTTGGAATGTATCCTTGAATTACCGCAAA
Source organism: Candidatus Nitrosopelagicus sp. (assembly GCA_028345965.1). Classification (GTDB taxonomy): domain Archaea; phylum Thermoproteota; class Nitrososphaeria; order Nitrososphaerales; family Nitrosopumilaceae; genus Nitrosopelagicus. The sequence continues at coordinate 123,903 of JAOMEP010000001.1, read as the reverse complement.
GTTTTTTGTTCCGCCAGGTTTTCTTAATAATTCTAAAATATCTTTTGCGACTTGTGCCTTTTCATGTAGTGTTAGTATGTCTTTTCTAACTTTTGCAGTTAACTTTGCAAGTTCTTTTGATACCTTCTTATGTTTTTCCTCAAATTCTTTAATTTTTAATTCTGCAGTTGCATATGCCTTTGTTGGAACCTGTTCTACGCCTTCTGGGATGGAAAATGGATTTGCGTTAAAACTACGCATCACTTTGAGAATTTTCTCCAAGTTTGCAACATCTGCAATAATCATAATTGCTGATTCTTCTTTTGTATTCAAGTCATACTGGTTAATTGTAATGTCATCTAGCGTTCTTCTAATTTCATCAATATCTTTTGTTTGAACGATAAACAAGTTTGTGTAAAACTGCTTCATTAGTCCAAATCCGGCAAGATCGATGTTTAGCTTCTTTACTACTTCTAATGTCTCTTTTAGTGTTGTATAATCCCCAATCTCTTTTTTGTACTCCTCTTGTTCTTTGAGTAATTTTGCAGGGGCATCAATTATTCCAGGTGCCTTTTTCATGACATCCTCGACCATTTTCTCTAATTCATCTAATTCTTGATTCTCTTTTTTGAATACAGTTCCTTTAAACAAAATTTCAATCATTCCAACCTCTCTTGGAATTCCTAATCCCTTGATTACCTCATCAACTTCTTGAAATGTTTGTTGGGCTTTAAGCAAAATATCATCAACTTCGGGAGTAACGGTCTCTGATGTAGAATCTATTTTGTGAAACCACTCGAATTCTGTTAATCTAGAAACAATCTGTGGTGTCTCCGATCTAGGTAAAACAACCGTCCCGATTTTTAGATCTGCTACTACCAAGATATCGATGTTGTGAAACGTGTATGTTTAAAATCTTTCCAAAACCCCAACATTAAAATTCAATTCTTTAAAACGGCATTCATTGTCTTCTAATTCTGGTTTAGAATCTACCATCGATCAAGTTTTAGAACGTAATTCATCCGAATTTTCACAAAGTCTGAAAAATTCACTCACAGATGCCCAAAAAACGCTTTCAGACTCATTACCTATGCTTGAAGAAGAATATGAAAAAATCATCGCTGATGGTAAAAAAGAAGCAGACAAGATTGAAAAACAAATTATTGGAAGCGCCGATCTACAATCTAGAAACAAAACTCTTCTAATTGTTCAAGAATCTACTGATAAGGTTCTTGAAAAAGCAAAAGAAAAGATCTCAAATATGGATAGAAATTCCGAATATTCAAGTTTAATCGCAAAATTACTTACTGAAGCAACCTCCGCACTAAACACTAGTGACGTTATAGTTTTCACAAATTCTAAAGACAAGGATGTAGTTCAATCTGCAGTTTCAAGTATCTCTGGTGCAGAACTATCAAATGATACAATTGATTGTATGGGTGGAGTTAAAGTAACTTCAAAAGATGGATCTATGAGTTTTGATAATACCATCGATGCAAGAATTGAATTATTGAAACCTTTAATTAGAAAAGATATTGCAGCACAATTCAACTTAGGTAATAATTGATATGGTAGCACAAGGCAAAATTGTATGGATTAGCGGACCGGCTGTAAAAGCTGATGGTATGGCTGATGCCAAAATGTATGAAACCGTATCTGTTGGTGACTCAAAATTAATTGGTGAAGTAATTCGTCTTACCGGCGATGTAGCATTTATTCAAGTTTACGAATCAACATCAGGTCTAAAGCCTGGTGAACCGGTAGTTGGTACTGGAGATCCTCTTAGTGTTTTCTTAGGACCTGGAATTATTGGTCAAATTTACGATGGAATTCAAAGACCGCTAAAAGACTTAGCCGCAAAATCAGGCTCATTCATTGGTAGAGGTATAACAACCACTCCTGTTGATATGACGAAAGAATATCACTTTAATCCAACTGTTGCAGTTGGTGATGAAGTTGAAGCCGGTAACATTATCGGAACCGTTCCAGAATCATCATTAATTGAACATAAAATTCTAGTTCCGCCAGATCATCAAGGTGGAAAAATAACAAAAATTGTTTCAGAAGGAGATTATAATTTAGATACAGAAATTGCAACCGTAGAAAAAGATGGTCAAACATCAACACTAATGATGTGGCATAAATGGCCTGTAAGACAACCACGTCCATATCTTAAACGATATGATCCAACCGTTCCATTACTTACTGGTCAAAGAGTTATCGATACATTTTTCCCATTAGCAAAAGGCGGTACTGGCTCTATTCCAGGAGCATTTGGTACTGGTAAAACTGTAACATTACATCAAATTGCAAAATGGGCTGACTCTCAAGTTGTAGTCTACATTGGTTGTGGTGAAAGAGGTAATGAGATGACTGAAGTACTAGTTGAATTCCCGGAACTCAAAGACCCAAGAACCGGAAAACCACTCATGGACAGAACTGTCCTTGTTGCAAATACAAGTAACATGCCAGTAGCAGCAAGAGAAGCAAGTATCTACACAGGTGTAACAATTGCAGAATATTATCGTGATATGGGATATGACGTTGTGCTTGTAGCAGATTCTACAAGCAGATGGGCAGAAGCACTTCGTGAAATGTCAGGAAGACTAGAAGAGATGCCTGCAGAAGAAGGTTATCCATCATATCTTGCATCAAGATTAGCAGAATTTTATGAAAGAGCAGGACGTGTTCAAGCAAGAGGTTCTCCTGAAAGAGATGGTTCAGTATCTCTAGTAGGTGCAGTATCTCCATCTGGCGGTGACTTTACTGAACCTGTTACAACACACACAATGAGATTTATCAAAACATTCTGGGCTTTAGATGCCAGTTTAGCATATTCAAGACATTATCCATCAATTAACTGGATGAACTCCTATTCTGGATATCTTGCAGATATTGCAAAATGGTGGTCAGAAAACATCAGTAAAGATTGGTTAGATATTAGGAGTCAAACATATGGAATCTTACAAAGAGAAGATACACTAAAAGAAATCGTCAAACTGCTAGGACCAGAAGCACTTCCAGATGAAGAAAAATTAATTCTTGAAGTTGCAAGAATGATTAAAATTGGAATTCTACAACAAAACTCCTTTGATGATGTCGATACCTATTGTAGTCCTGAAAAACAATTCAAATTAATGAAATTACAAGTTGACTTTTACAATAAAGGTCAACAAGCACTAAAAGATGGTGCATCACTAGCTGACATTCGTTCCATGGATGTAATCTCATTATTACTAAAAGCAAGAATGGATGTCAAAGATGATGAGATGCCAAAATTAGATAAAATAGAAACTGATATGATAGAACAATTCAATAGTGTTACAGGAGTAAAGGTTCAAAATTGAGTAATCAAGGTGGAGTTCAATACAGCAAAATTGCTGAGATTAAAGGACCGCTTGTAATTGTTGATGGTGTTGATAATGCAGCATTTGATGAACTTGTTGAGATTGAAACAACTGAAGGTGAAAGACGTCTAGGTAAAGTCTTAGAAGTTGGAAACGGTAAAGCAGTTGTACAGGTCTTCGAAGGAACAACAGGTCTTTCTGTATCTGGAACAAATGCAAAATTTGTAGGCAAAGTTATGGAAATGCCAGTATCAGAACAAGTACTTGGTAGAGTCTTTGATGGTTTAGGAAGAGCAAAAGACGGTCTACCAGAACCGGTTGCAGATTCATTTTTAGATATTAACGGAGCACCAATGAATCCTGAACAAAGAGAGTATCCAAAAGATTTCATTCAAACAGGAGTTTCTGTTATTGATGGAATGCTCACTCTTGTAAGAGGACAAAAACTTCCAATATTTTCAGGCTCTGGTATGTCACATAACATTTTGGCTGCACAAATTGCACGCCAAGCAGCAATTATTGGAACAGATGATAGTTTTGCTGTAGTATTTGCAGCAATTGGTGTGCAATACAGTGAAGCAGAATATTTCAAAAGAAGTTTAGAGGAATCTGGTGCACTCAAAAGAAGTGTACTATTTTTGAATCTTGCAGATGATCCTGCAATTGAGAGAATTATCACACCTAGAGTTGCATTAACTGTAGCAGAATATCTTGCGTATGACTTAGGAATGCACGTACTGGTTATTCTTACTGATATGACAAACTATGCAGAAGCACTTCGTGAAATTAGTGCAGCAAGAGAAGAAGTACCGGGAAGAAAAGGTTATCCAGGTTATCTTTACACTGATCTCTCTACAATTTATGAAAGGGCAGGACGATTAAAAGGCAAAAAAGGAAGCGTAACCCAAGTACCTATCTTAACAATGCCATCTGATGATATTACACATCCAATTCCAGATCTTACTGGATACATTACAGAAGGACAACTTGTACTAGGACGTGATTTGTTTAGACAAGGAGTTTATCCACCAATCAACATCTTGATGAGTCTTTCTAGAATCATGAAAGACGGAATTGGTGAAGGAAGTACCCGTGCTGATCATCAAGAGATTTCAAATCAAAATTATGATGCATATTCTCGTGCTCAAGAAGTAAGAGCGTTAGCAGGAATTGTAGGAAAAGCAGGACTTACACCAGTTGATCTTAATTACATGAACTTTGGTGATGAATTTGAAAAGAAATTCTTAACACAAGCAATTGATGAAAATAGAACAATTGAAGAAACACTAGGCTTACAATGGAACTGTGTTTCAAAACTTCCAAAGAATGAATTAACCAAAGTTAAAGACAAATACGTAGACCAATACTACAAGGAATAATTCTAATGTCATTTGGACAAAACGTAACAGCAACAAAGATTGAGCTTTTCAAGTACAAACGTTCTAGTCAAGTTGCTACTATGGTACAGGGAATTTTAGATGATAAACGTAAAGTTTTACTAAAAAATATTGAAGAAATGATTGCTGAAGCACAAAAAACTAGAGGTGGAATTTGGGAACCTCTACAGGATATTTACAAATCAGTTAACGAATCATACCTATCTTTAGGTGTAGCAACAGTTGATTCTGTAGCGCAATCCACGCCTGGTGTGATGGAGGTAGAATCTGATGTAAAACGTGTAGTAGATGTGACTATTCCTGTACTAAGTGTCACTGAAAAAGACACAAAATCAATTCCTTATGGATTTGCAGATACAAATGCATCAATTGATCGTGGTGCAAAATTAATTAAAGATTTACTTCCAAAAATTTGTAAGGCTGCTGAATACGAAAACTCAATTTTTAGTCTTGCAAAGGCTCTTGAAAAAACACAAAAACTTCTAAATGCTTTAGAAAATGTAATTATTCCTCAATACAAACAGCGAGTTCGCTTTATACTTGCTACACTAGAAGAACGAGAAAGAGAGGAATTCGCAAGGTTAAAAAAAGTGAAAGCTTCAATGGAGAAAAGGCAATAAAATGGCAAAAGACGAAATTAAAAGACTACTTGAAAATTCTAAGAAAACTTTAGATCAAGAATATGAAAATTCTTCAAAATCAATTAAAGATAAACTTCAAACTGCAAAAAAGAAAACTTTGGATAAGATCTAATAAAATTGGGTGTTGGTTTAAATATGGTTACTAGAATTCAAAAATTGAAAATGAGACCCCTATCAATATTCTTACTTGCAGTCATCGCAGTTTCATTTACAGGACTTACCGGCGTAGCACATGCTGCTGAAGGAGACGCTTCTTCTGGTAGCGGTGATGGTTCAAAATTAATCGGTGCAGGTCTTGCATTTGGTCTTGCAGCAATGGGTGCAGGAATTGGTTTAGGTTATGTCGGTTCTGCAGGTTTAGCAGTAATTACTGAAAACCCAGCATTACAATCCAAAGTGTTCATCTTCATCGGAATGGTAGAATCAATTGCAATCTACGGTATCGTCATGATGTTCATTATCTTAGGACAATAATCAAAAAAATAATTTTTTTAAAATTTTTTAATTCTTTTTGCTAATTTTTAGATCATTAACATCTAAAATTCTTCCACAGTATCTGCATTTTAGCACAAGATTTTCTTTATCCATGACCTCCATTGTAGATTCAATGTGTTCTTGACTGTTAGTTATGCAATCTGGATTTGAGCATCTAAAAATTTGTTCTATCTGATTTGGTAGTGAAACTCGTCTTTTTTCAACCAATTTGTAATTCTTGATAATATTTACAGTGGAAGATGGAGCAATTACGGCTAGTTTGTTTGTATCATCGTCTTCTAGAAATCTACCTTCTACCTTTATCATATCTTTTTTCTTTAATTTACCGCTAGGCATGTTTAATGCAATTGTTATGACATTTCCACGACTACCATCAATTTCAAGTGCTTCTAAAACATTGAGACCTTTTCCTTCGTTAATATGATCAATTACCGTCCCATCTTTGATACGTCTGACTATAAGATCAGATTGTTCCATAGAATAGTTTGTATATCTGCCACTATATATGATTCAAAGAATGAATAATTTTTCTCAAGAAAATATCATATCTATACGTGATTTATCCAAGGATGATCTAGAGCAAATCTACTCTAAAACTAATGAAATCATCGAAATGAAGGCAGAACAAAGACGGGAAATAGCCAGAGGAAAAACTTTGGGATATCTTTTCTTTGAACCAAGTACTAGAACTAGACTTAGCTTTCAATCAGCAATGGCTTTGATTGGGGGAACATCATTTGGAATTGCCGATGCAACATCTTCATCTGTTCAAAAAGGTGAAAGTCTAGCTGATACTGTTAGAATAATGGCTGGATATACTGACGCAATTGTTCTACGCCATTCTCTAGATGGTTCCAGTAAATTTGCAGCAGAAGTATCGGCAAAACCTGTAATTAATGCAGGTAGTGGAACAGAAGAACATCCTACACAAGCAATTCAAGATTTGTATACAATAAAAAAAGAATTAGGTAAAATTGATGGAAAAAATATTGGAATAGTTGGTGATCTGAAATATGGAAGAACAGTTTACTCTTTGTTGTATGGATTAAGCAATTATGATGTTAATGTACATCTGATATCTCCTGAATCATTAAAAATTAGAAGCGATTCTACATACAATCTTAAAGAAAATTTATCATATACTGAATCTGAAAATCTTGATGAGTACATAGAAGATTTGGATGTCTTGTATGTTACAAGAATTCAAAAAGAAAGGTTTCCTGATGAAGAAGAATATGTTAAAGTCAAGGGTAGTTATGTAATAGGTCTAGATGTAGTAAATAAAATGAAAGAAGATTCAATACTATTACATCCTCTTCCAAGAATTGATGAAATTTCTACCGATGTTGATTCTACAAAACAAGCAAAATATTTCCAACAAGCTGAATACGGAAAATTTACTCGTGCAGCAATCCTAAGTCTACTCTTAAAATAAGAAAACAATAGTCATACTTGATCTATATACCCAAGTGTCATTAAATACAAACTTTGTAATAAGATATGGAAATGTCACTTTATGACTACAAAAAAGGAAATCTCCTAATTTGCTTTGAGTGTGGTGAAGACTCTAATCAATGCAAATGTACAAAATCAAAAGTTGAAGAATCTAGTTTTGTTTCAGCTTTTGAGTAACTAAGATTTTTTTAATTTATTCTTATAATTCCATCTTTGATCAAATATTCAATTCCATCAATGAATGCAGAGTCTGGAATTCGTCCATCAGCCCACCATCCAGCATTATTTTTTATCCACTCTGGAATTCCATCTGCTTGTGATTCACTCTGTTTTGCATTTGAAACAACAATAATTCCATCTTTGATCAAATATTCAATTCCATCAATGAATGCAGAGTCTGGTATCTGGCCATCAGCCCACCATCCAGCATTATTTTTCACCCATTCAGGAACTGATGATGATTTTGATTCTGTTTGTCCGCCTACTACAAACGCAAATTCTGTTTGTTGTCCACTACCTGAAATATTTGAAAATCTGGCAACCGTTAATCCTGTTTGTTCTTCTGTAAATGTAAAGTCTGTAAAGTCTGCACCAATCTTTGCAAATCTGTCTTCAGAAAAAATTGTTTTACCATCTTGTAATATTGTAAATGTGTAATCAGAATCCCTAATTGGACCCAAGTCCGTCGTATCTCTGAATGTATAGATGAACTTGACTTTCTCTCCAGGAATGATAACTTTAGGGTCCCATGATAAATCAACTTGATATTCTTCACTAAGTGTTAAGGTTCGTAATGGAAATTCTATTTCTTTTCCTTTATTGAGCACTAAATCAATTGAATTAGGTAATACTACAGATGAACTATCTGCATCCATCTTCTTTAATTGATTCTTGATGTGTCTTACATGATCTGGCAATAGTACAAAATGAACTATACGATTATCTTCTTCAGAATAATCGTCGATAAATATAGATGATTTGAATAGTTCTACACCATTACCTGTCCCTGAATAATTTGGCGAAAGAAATTCTAGTGTATTTTTTGGAAACATTATTTCTGTGTGTATTACATTTGTATGTGAAATGTTTGTTTCAGAAAAATCAAATGGAAAACTAATCTTTGCAACGTTTTCCTTTGCATCATACTCAAAACTGCTAATTTTATCATAGTATGATTTTACTCTAAATTCTGTCTCTTTTTCTCCTGTATTTTCTTGATAATATGATACATCAGTTACGCTTACTTGTACTTCAAACTCAACATTGCTGATTATTCCAATCTCGTCTTGTGCATCAAGTATAATCTTGAATGTGTATATCCCACCTTTATCAAAAATTGGTCCAGTTACAATTAATGGTGTTGTATCTGTTTTTTGCCATAATCCAAAATCATTTTTCTCTCCAGAAATCTCAATAGTATCCCTACTTGTTACGATTACATCTGGGTCAACTTTTAAAATTAAATTTCCATCTTGTGTGTAAAACCATTCATCTAACATTAACTGATTGTCATTGAAAATTTGAACTTTGAAACTAGCATTTGTAATGGTTTCACGGTTTGTATGGTCATACGCATCAATCTTGATTATTTTCTCATCTGATTTGTAAAAATCGGCTGGAAGTAATTCTACTGTAACCTTGACTTGTCTATCATTTGTAAAAATTAATGGCGATGCTTCAATACCTGCACCATGACCATATGCTGTTCCAATTGAAAATGTAACAAAAAAAGCTAATAGTATTCCGAATATGATCTTCATATTGTAAAATTATTCTTACTCTTATTTTACTTAGTGGAAATTAACTCATCAATTTTTCTCTTATCTCTTATACTCTTAACATAAAACAATGATGTTGCAATAATTCCTGCTGCAATAATTGGAGCTACTAATTCCACATACATTATACTTTGAGATGTTTCTTCTTGAACTGTTACTATCTGACTAGGTACTGCACTGATTGAAACTTTACCAAGTTTTCCTCCTCGTTGTTCTACAAACCAAATATCTCCATTATTGTCTGCAATAACAAATTGTGTGAATGAACCTTCAGTTGGTATAGCAATTTCAATAATTTGATTACTGCTTTGATCATACACAACTAAACTGTCTATCACATGTTGTGCCACCCACATGTTATCATATTTATCAAAAGCCATTCCAAATGGCAATGAGTCTGGATTTGAAATTTTTATCTGCTCAAAATCTTCTAAAATTGGATTGAATTTTGTTATTGCAGGACCAATATGTTCTGCAATCCAAACATTTTCTTCCTTGTCAATCATTAGTGCAAACGGTTCTGCCATCGGTTCTGCTTGAGGAACAAATTCAGTTACCTCTTTTGTATTTCCATCAATTTTACCAAGTTTTCCTACTAGTGATTCAGCAAACCACACGTTGTTTGAACTATCAATCTCAATTGCAGTTGGACCTGCTTCAGGTGTGATTGTATTTACTATTTTGAATTTTTCTGTAGATTGATTATACTCTAACAACAATGATTGATCAATTACTGCCACCCAAACATCATTGTCATTATCAACTGCTACAGATGTTGGCAGTGATTTTTTTATAGCCAAATTGAATTGTGGTAATTGAATTGTTTCAAATTTTTCTGTTTTAGGATCAAAACTTCCAATTTTTGAATTAGGTGTATCTGTAAACCAAATTTTACCATCTTTACCGATATCCATGAAAATTGTTGTTAATCCATCAAATGTGTATGGTGTAAATTTTTCATCTTCTATTGAAAACTTCCAAAGTCTTGGTTTTTGTGCATCAGAAATCCAAATATTTTCTCCATCATAAACTGGGAATAACGGTGCTACCTCGTCTGCCGGAAAATCATATTCAGTAATCTCAGTTCTAATGTCATTTAACGACGGTTTTATCTGAAGATTGAAAATTGCATTTTCATTAGAGTTTTCTGTTCTTTGTGCTTCTAACTCAATTTGCCAATTTCCTGCAAATCCAAATGTTGCATCTCCTGAATACTTTGTAATTGAATCTTGTATGTTCTCGGTAACATCAGCTTCTATTGGTGAGATATTTTTTTGTGGATTTGAAACTTTAATTTTTACGCCAGAAATATCTGCAAGTGGTTTATTATCATATGATGAAACTATAACTGAAATTGTATTTGATCCAATACCTGCTGGTAATACTTTGACATCAAACTTTGCATTTTCAGAAAATAATGTAGATTCAAACCCAAATGTTCCTTGTAGCGCATCAGCTGATTGAATTTCTCCTGCAGGTAATGAAGAATTTACTAAAAGTGCAACAACTGCAAGTAATGCAATTCCTAATCCAGCTTCAACTTTTAAGGGCTTACTAATTTTTTTCGTAATATTCAATTTCTCAAAATCATGTGTATTTTTTAAGAATTTGACTTGATACAAACCGCCAAACGCAATCATTACAGCAGCAATTCCAATTTTTATTAAAATCAATTTTCCATATGTGGAGTCAGTGAGTGAGGCTACATTATCATCTAGGAACCATAGCAAAGTTGGACCTGTTATGATTAAAATTCCGATTGCAATTATGAATAATCCTGAGAATCTTGGAATCAAACTTAGAGCAATTTTCTCTTTTGTTGAATTATCGGTTTTTGTAATTGTTGGTAATGCAACAAATGCAAAAAATATTACTCCACCAATCCAAATTGATGATAACAAATTGTGAGTGTAATCTAAAATCCATGGAGCTTCTAATTCAGTTGATGCACCATGCCCCATCATTGTAGTAGTTGCAATCAAAATTAATGATGCTATTAACAATGGAATTTGTCCTTTCATTGTAATCTGTTTTTTTCTTTCCATCCAGAACCAAAGTCCAATTATGATTATTGTGATAATCATTCGAATTAGCCATGTTGTACCAAATGTAGTTCCAATAACATCTAATGGAGAAGTTTCTAATCTCCATGTTTGAACACCTAGCATTATGAAATTTGATGCAAAGGTTGCAATTACACCATATCCAATAATTTTTGAAAATTTTAGTTTGAACTGTTCATTAATGTCCGCAAAAACTTCTCTAAATCTTGTTTGTTGTGATGACCAAATTGTAATTGAAACTATTACTCCCCCTAGAATTATTGTTTGTCCAACCAGTCCTGGAAATCTTGCAATTGATTCTGGAATGAATGTACTCTCTGAGGTTTCTTGTTTTTCTAATAAAGCTGAATCGATTTTTACGTCTCCAACTCCAAATACTATTGCTGCTTGAACTAAATGACCATCAACTTTTGATAAAACTTTGCTAGTTATTGTATAAACTCCATCTTCAAGAGGTTGTGTAGTAACTATCAGTGATGTTTCTCCATCATTATATGCCGTATCTCTGTTGTCAATTTGATTTCCATTTGCATCATATACTTTTAATTCAGAAAAACCAATCTCTACTGCTTCAGAATAATTTGTAATAATTTGGATAGTTCCTGCTGGTGCATTTTGACCTTGTCCAGGTTCAGAATCTAACAAAAATGGATGTGCGCTTGCTAAAGGAAATCCTAAAAAGAATACTAGCACAGGCAGAATCCAAATTTTTTTCAATTGTATGAAATTCGTTTACTTATAATTTAAAGAAATGCCTCTTTGAAAATTATACCATCTTAGTAAAGATAATAATGTAATGAAGAAAATGATATTTGTTGAAAAAATCTTTTCTCCTACTAAGCATTCTTCTAATTTCCGGTTTTGGCATGTCTTCAGCATTTGCACACACAACAATTTACATTGATCAATATGAGATTGAGGCAGGCTGGGGAGATGAACCTCCAGTCGTTAATTTACCTAACAAAATTGTAATTGAGGTTGCAGAATCTGGAGAAAAAGAAGGATTAAGAATTGGAGTAAATAGCGCTTTCAAAAGTATGACCGCAACTCTAGTGGCAGGTGGTGCAACTAAAGAGTTAGACATCAACTCTGATCCTCGTCCTGGTCACTATTATGCAAAAATTTTACCAACTAAAACAGGTTCAATGTCTGTAAAATTGGTAGGTGAACTTAATGGATTACAAATTGATGCTATAATTCCTATAGAAGATGTTGAGAGTCAATCTGTTATTGCATTCCCACCAGTTAGCGGTTCATCTTCTGCTGGTGAAATTGGTGCGGTAAAAAATGCATTATCATCTTTACAAAAAGATGTCTCTAACATAAAATCAAATGTTGGTGAAGTAAGTCTTACGGCAGGTGGGGTTGATATTCAAAACGCTTACAACTTTGGTGTATTTGGTTTGTCATTGGGTGCTGCTGGTGTTATTCTAGCAGTTATAGCAATGCTTAGAAGAAAATAAAAATAAAAAGAGAAAAAAAAGTCTTCTAGATTCTTGGCATAAAGCTAAGTCTTGATTTTGCTGATACTGCAATTATTGAAACAATTGCTACTGCTAAAATCATGGCTGCTATTGTACCAAATTCTGGAACTGCTTGTGCATCGCTGGTTAATCCAATTGGACCAGTGAATTCTTCACCTGGTATACCAAATCCTTGGAATGTTACAGTGACGTCAATTGGCAAATCATCAGATGCATCTGCTGCAAGTGCTGATGTAATGTGTTGACCTTCTCCTGTGTGTGAGTGGTTACCACTTTCATTTAGGATTTCTTCACCACCGTGAGTTGCAACAATGTCATAGTTAACGTGTTCACCGCTAATTGTAACATCAATTGATACTCTTTCACCTGCTTTTGCACCATCTGCGATATCAATTGAGATATCTGCTGCAGTTAGTGTTTGCATTTCCATTTCACCGTGATCTTTCATGTCGCCGTGTTCGTCGCCATGTTCATCACCGTGATCGTCGTGACTTTCTTCTTCAACAATTACTAATCCTTCCATCCATGGATGTACCATGCAGAAGTAAGGATATTCACCTGCATCTAATGCTGGAGTTGTGTATGCTGCTCCCATCATTACTAATGAGCTGTCCCATACACCACTTGGTCCATCTGCTGGAGTACCAGCTGTAGATGTGTGTGCTGCAGAATCATTGTTAGCGAATGTAACCATTCCACCAGCACCGATGGTAACTGTTGCTGGGATGAAACAATCTGGTTCACATCCCGGGGTTGAAGAACCCTCTGCGTTCTCTACTGTTGCATTCATGCTGTGTTCAGCAAATGCACCAGGTGCTGCAGTCATTCCGATTGAAACAATTGCAAAAAGAACGAATAAGGAACTTACAGTCTTGTTATTCATTAGGTAAATTTTGAACTTTGATAATAAAAATGATCTCCAATTTTCAGCCTAAATGATTGAAAATTGTACTACTTTGACTTTTATTCAAACCATTATTCCATAATTTATGAAAAAAACACATCTAATTGCTTTACTTTTGATATTTCCTTTATTCCTTAATACTGCATTTGCACATCAGTCTGATTCTGTTGGTGATTATAGAATTGAGATTGATTGGAAGAATAAGCCGATTGTAACTGGTGAATCAAATGCAATTATTGTTTATGTCAATTTAATGGATAAGAGCAAAGAAGCCGCAGATCAACCATTTAATTCTAATACAGGAATTGAAGGTTTGAAAAAAACTTTGAAAATAAAACTAATTGTTGAAGAAGAATCAATTACTTTACCATTACAACCAACTGACATTCCAGGAAAATACGAGTCAGCAATCACTCCTACGTTTTCAGGTTGGTCACAACTAAACTTTCTTGGAACAATTAACGAACAAAATGTGAATTTAGCGTTACATCCACTAAAGGTACAGGAACAAGAGATTTTGCAATTTCCTCCAGTTGAATCAACTGTTGTTGAATCTGGTGACTTTGAACGTGAAGTAAATGATTTACGTGGTGATATTAGAGAATTACAAGAAACAATTAACGAATTAAAAGAACAAACTGAAATTGATAATGAAATGAGTGGTATTATGATAATTGCTGCTATAGGATTAGGAATAGCAGGAATAGTAATTGCTTCTGCATCTTTTGTAAAGAAAAAATAATTTTATTTTCTAAGTTTCTTTTTGATTACAACGATTGCTGCTGCCGGTGCTACAAAGTACATTCCGATGTTGAGTAGGATTATACTAATTCCATATCCTAACATTTCTTCTTCAGTGTCAACTTCAACATAGTTGAGTAGTGTTAGTGATGTTAACATTGGAGTTAGTGTAACTTTGACTGCTTCTTTGAAGACTGGATTTTCTCTTTCATAGTCAGCAACTGCTGGTGAGAAAGAATAGTAGAATTGGTTGAATCCTGTCATGAATGCTGTACCGGATTGTGTTGTCATTACAGTGTTATCTCTAATTTCTCTTAGGAATTGAACTTGTGGTGCCATTTCAGAACCAAATGCTGCAGTTGCGATTAAACATCCGCCACCTTCTTCATTGTTTTCTTGTATTGGTTGTTCTCCTCCAACCTCAATTGTAAAGTATGTTGTCTCTAATGGAATTGGTTGGAACAAAATTCCCTCCATCTCTACTTTAATCTGGTGTTCACCGTTTGATGTAAACTCTACCGGAATTTTTACTGTACCGATAGATGTGTGTGTAAGTGGAATTGGCCCAAATGTATTTTGACCATCTTTGATAACTGTAATTCTATAATCAATATGTTCTTGAATTTTGTTGAATCCTGGTTTCATCCATCCAATGTGTAGTTTTGAAACTTCATTTGCTTTTGCTGGTGGATCAACTGTTAATCCAATGTTGAGTGTTCCATTTTCTGATGGTAAAATTTGCTCATAATCTTCTGGACTCTCTGCAAAGGCTGGTGCTAACAATAAAGGAATTAACATTAATCCTAGAAGGTATTTCATAGTGAAAATCCATCTGAATATAATAAAAATGATCTCGTGATAATTATTGAAATTCATCGAATCATTAATAGGTGATTCAAGGCAAAAAATGGTAATTGTACTACAAAAGTTTCTTACTCATTGCAGCTGTCTGTGTAACTTTACCATTTCTAAGTGAAGATGCTTTTGGTCATGGTTTAGGTGGTGACGCTGCCCCTCCAATTAGTTTTGAAGGTATGGAGGTTACAATTTTCACACAATTAGATCCTGCTGATATGACCGCAGGTGAAGTTGATTCAGCAAATATCGCAATTCGTTTCTATGATATGTTAACTGATGAAAACTTGGAACAAGTAACATATCGTGTTGAAGTTTGGAGAAGCGGTGATCTTTTAGCTAGAAATTATTTCTATGATGATGATGGTGAACTAAATGTAGAGGTTAGACCAAAAGGTGATTGTTACGAAGCAAAGCCTTGGAAATGTACCGAATATTATGGTGAGGTACATGGAACCGCAGGTGGATTATTTGCAAGAGGTGACGGTCGCCCACTCATTGATGGACCAATCTTTGAAAAAGGTGGATTATACAATGTCAAAGTATCAATTGAAGGGGCAACTAGTCCTAGATCATTAGTTGCACAACCACTAAACTTTGATACATTTGTTAGTGTTGCACAAGACCAAAGTTTCTTTATTAAAACTGCAGAAGCTGCAGAAGTTCCTGTCACAGTGAAAACCTATTATGATGATGTAGAAAATTTTTCATTTAATCAAGGTAATAATGCAATATCATTTGACATGCCTTTTGATTGGGATCCTGAATATATTGAACTAGTTCAAATGGTTCATGAAGAGATTCGTGTACCTAAATCATTTGATCCATACAACCCTGAAACATCATTCAAGGGTTATGTAGATGGTGTTGAAGTTGATCAAAGAGTTCTAGTAATGGATCCATATTCATCAGAGACTGAAAATATTGTTCACTTTTTAGTTACAGGAACTGAATTACAAAGAATTAATGAACTCTTAGGAGAATCTCACTATTCATCTAAATCGATGAGTTTTGAATTAGTTCCCGAAGGAACTGTTGAGAAAAATTCGTTTGACATGAGATTTGATAATGGTTACAAAGCAATCATAGCTTGGGATTCTAAATATGGCGCAGGAGATGAAATTCCATTTGAGTTTTCATTCTTTGATAATAATAATGGTTTAGTAAAAGATGTAATCTATGCATTTGGTTTGGTAAATCCACAAGGTGAACAATTCAATTTGGTTACCGGTGACAATCCTGAGCTATTTGTAGGAACAAAGTCAGTAGAAGGAATTGCTACTCATATGATAACCATACCTGATGATGATATGTACACCTTGAATTTGGTATTAACCGGTGAAGGTTTCTCTAACTATGATGAATTTTTCCAGTCATCTCAAATGTTTGAGGTAGGAGTATCTACTAGTAGTTCATTTGTACCAACTCCATCAACACAACAATCTGTTAGTATTCCTGATTGGGTGAAAAACAATGCAAAGTGGTGGTCTGATGGTGAAATTGATGATAACACATTTGCATCTGGAATTGAGTTTATGATAAAACAAGGAATTATCTCGGTACCAACTACATCTAGTGGTGCACAAAATGATAATGCAACTATTCCTGATTGGGTAAGAAATAATGCAGCATGGTGGGCTAATGGTGAAATTGATGATAACACATTTGCATCTGGAATTCAATTCCTAGTTAAAGAAGGAATTATCTCAGTTTAGACTTACCTGAAAATTCTTATACAAACCAAACAAACTTTGATTGATTCATGCTTCCATTAAGAGATGAAAATCCACATCCGCCAGGATTTAAACCAAAACTAACAATTGCACTTATCATTATCAATGTCATAGTATTTGGAATTGAGGTCACAATAACTGGTCAATTCATTGAATTTTCAAACCGTGAAGCAATGAACATGTTTTTGACATGGGGTGCTGTTCCTGGATGTGTTACAGGTCAGATTGATGGAATCAATACCGGCGCTGAAATTATTAATTGCCCTGCGATTCCTGAACTGACTTTGATTACGTCAACGTTCATGCATGGAGGAATAATGCATCTTGGAGGAAACATGTTGTTTTTGTGGATCTTTGGTGATAATATTGAAGCCAAATTTGGTCGAGTAAAGTACATTGGAATTTATTTGATGTGGGGAGTCGGCGCGGGATTAATTCACATTTATGGTGATGCAGGTAGTGGAATTCCTGCAGTTGGTGCATCAGGAGCTATAGCTGGAATTTTAGGCGCATATCTTGTAATGTTCCCACGTGCAAAGGTCATGACGTTTGTAATGTTAGGATTTTTCTGGCGCATGATGCATATTCCTGCAAAGTTTTTCTTACCGTTCTGGTTAATCTTTCAAAATCTATTACCATTCTTCATAGGAGGCTTTGGTGTTGCAGGTGGTGGTGTTGCATTTTTGGCGCACATTGGTGGATTCTTTTTAGGACTAGGAGTTGGATATTTCTATAAAAAGACAAACCATTCTGAGACTTATGGTTCTAGGTATGGGTATAGAGACGACTGGCGTTAATTTAATCAATTAAATTATCTCTCTTACAATTCCAATTCATGCCATACGTACACGTATCACTATATCCTGGACGTTCCGAAGAACAAAAACAGGAATTTGCAAAGGCTGTCACTGAATCTGCAGTTGAGATTCTAAAAACAAAGAAAGAACATGTGATTATAGTCTTTGACGAAAACCCAAAAGAGAACTGGTTTCTTGCAGGAGATCAACTCTAAACTATCTTTTTATTTTCATAATCTTTAGATTAATCATGTCAAAAATTGCATTAGTTCAATTCAAAGCATCAACTGAAAAAGAAAAAAATCTTTCAAAAATTTTAGATTACATAAAACAAGCAGCAAAAAATGGTGCTGACATGTGCACCTTTCCTGAATACATGATGTTTTACACTACATCAAAACAAACAGCAAGACAAGTTGCACAAGAGGCTGAAACAATTAACGGTGAATTTGTATCTGCTGTTGCAGAATCTGCAAAAGATAACTCAATTGGTATAGTTGGTACAATGTATGAGAAGAGTAGAAAAAAAGACCGCGTGTACGATACATCATTTATCATAAATAAAAAAGGAGAAGTTACTGGAAAATACAGAAAAATCCATCTTTACGATGCTTTAGGCTTTAAAGAATCTGATAAAATGTCATCAGGTACAGAAATTCCATTACCAACAAAAACTTCTGTTGGAAAAATGGGAATGCTAATCTGTTATGATTTACGATTCCCTGAAATGTCAAGAACATTGGCATCATCAGGTACAGAAATTTTAGTTGTACCATCTGCATGGGTGGATGGTCCTATGAAAGAAGAACATTGGTTAACATTAAACAAATCACGCGCAATTGAAAATGGATGTTATGTGATAGCACCAGACCATTTAGGTCATGTATATTCTGGAAGAAGTTTAGCAGTTGATCCTTATGGTCGTATCTTACTAGATATGAAAAAGCGACAAGGAATTGGTTATGTTAACATCTCTTTAGATAAAGTTCATGAAATTAGAAAGAAACTTCCACTACTAAAGAATCGAAGAACAGACATTTATTCTGATTTTAAGATCTAGTTTTACATTTCATATTGGCGCACTGTCTTCTCCACTCTTGTTTTCTTGTATATCTAAAAATTACAGTAGGCCATTGACATTCTGGACATTTAGTTTTTAGAACCTTTAGCATTGCTTTTTGTAAAAGCGGTGCTGATGCATTACAACCATTTTGATAATTCGTACATCCAATGAATCGTTTCTTTGTTGTATTTGATTTGATTACTGATAACTGTCCTTTGTGACACTCTGGACATTCACAAATGCCTTCTTTTGGTGAATTTGTTCCTAAAATTGTATATTTTTTACTCTTTGCTGAAAATGAAACAAATCCCTTTTCATCATAGTATTGATCAATTTCTATCTTGAAATTTTCTATAATTTTTTTTGTTGACTTTGTTACATTTCGTTTTTCTGATTTTGTAACAGTAACTTGGATCTTTTTTCTCACATCATTTAAGATTGATTCAAGTTTATGAAATTACTTGATCAATTTTTATAGGGACTAGGTCAGCAATTTTTCGTGGAAAGAGAAAGCGTTTGTGTTTTAGGTGGAGGTAGTACAAAATATGGTAAACTCGATGATAGTATATCTGATATCACTTTACAAGCATCTGTTGGTGCAATTGAAAGTGCAGGAATTGAACCTAAAGAGATTGAAGCAGGTTACATTTCTAATGTATTTGGTGTAGCAGACAAACAGGTTCACTTAGGCCCAGTAGTTATGAGTAATCTAGGAATTTCTGAATGTCCATCATTATCAATTGAATCTGCATGTGGCAGTGGTTCTGTTTCTTTTAGAGAAGCATTTGCAAATGTTGCAGCAGGATTTTATGATGCAGTACTAGTTACAGGAACTGAAAAAGTTACCCACACAGGTACTGACTGGACGACAACTTACTTTTCTTATTGTTCTGATTTCTTTTATGAAGGTCAAGCAGGTGCATCATTTCCTGGTTTGTTTGCATCGATGGCACGTGCATATTTACATGAATTTAATGCAACTGAAGAAGATCTTGCAAGCGTTGCGGTAAAAAATCACGAAAATGGTGTATTAAATCCTAAAGCACACTTGAGAAAAAAAATTAGTATTGATGATGTAATGAACTCTGCAGTAGTTGCAAGTCCTTTAAAATTATATGATTGCTGTCCATTTTCTGATGGGGCAAGTTCTGTTATTTTATGTAATGAAAAATTTGCTAAAGAGCATTCAAAAGATTATGTCAAAGTAATTGGTTCTGGTCGTGGAGGTTCTCCTGCAGCATTACAAGGACGTGAACAATTAACAACTATACCAAGTACTAAGATTGCAGCAGCAGCTGCATACAAAATGGCTGGAATTACTGCAAAGGATGTTGACTTTGCTGAAGTTCATGATTGCTTTACAGTTGCAGAAGTAGTTGACAGTGAAGACTTGGGTTTCTTTGAAAAAGGTACAGGTGCAACTGCTGCAAGAAACGGTGAGACTAAACTAAACGGTTCAATTTCTATTAATCCCTCTGGTGGCTTGAAATCAAAAGGACATCCAATAGGTGCAACCGGTGTTGGACAAGTTGTTGAAGTATATGAACAATTAACAGGAAAATCTGGTGAACGAACCGTTAACGATGCAAAAATTGGATTGACACAAAACTTTGGTGCAACTGGAGCAAGTTGTGCAGTTCATGTGTTTGAAAGTGTGTAAATTGTCTGCAAAACCTGAATTCATAGAAGCAGCAAAGGCTGGTAATATTTTAGCTAGAAAATGTACTAAATGCAGTGAGATACTTTTGGCAACTGTTTATTATTGTAGATCATGCGGAAGCAAAGAATTTGAAGATACTATTCTAAAAGGAACCGGAAAAGTTGTCACATATACTATCATGACCGTCCCTCCAGCAGGATTTGAGGAATTGGCTCCATATGCTTGGGTTGTAATGGAATTAGATGATTCAGGCATAAGAGTATCTGGCTTTCTGGGCAAAATACCAACTCCTGAAGATTTACCAATTGAGACTCCTGTCAAAATTACGGGATTTGACGAACGTGGGATTGTCTTAGAAAAACTGTAAATCATTTTTATTGAATTTATTAAAAAAAATTTTCACAATTTTTAATTGCCATCTAAAACTTGATCTACTATGTCAGTAGAAGTTGTTTGTGGAAAATGTGGAGAAAAAATCTCTACAATGAAAATGTTGAAGTCTGTCAAAGATGTTCTAAAACATTACAATAACAAGTGTCCATCATGTAATCAAACTCTGTCGACGTCAGAATTTTCTTTAGATGTTGAAGAGAAATGATCTTTTTGTCCGATGTACTAGTGACAACAAGCCTTAATACCTAATTTCTTCTTTACAAATTCAATGGGGAAGCAGGACGCAGATTTTGAAGAAGAATTAGATATGGATGTCGATGCTGGTGTCGATGACGATGATGATCTAGATCTAGAAATAGATGATGGTTCTTCAGGAGATGGACGTTTACAATCTACATCGAAACGTGTTAGAATGATCTTCTCTGTTATGGCTAGCCCAAATAGAATCGATATTTTAAGAATCTTAAACTCTAAAGGTCCTTTGACCTATTCTGAGCTAAAATCTCTGGCAGGCTTTAAATCAAAAAAGGAAAGTGGAAAATTTGCTTATCATCTAAGAAAACTACTTCGACAGTCTCTTGTTGCATTAAACAAGTCTGAAAGACGTTACACTATAACAAATCTAGGAAAGTTAGTACTCAGTCTAGCAAGACAAATCGAAGAACGTTCTATTATTGAGAGTGGAAAAATGTATGTTCGTACATCACATGATTCAATTGAAGAGTTCAATTCTGATAAAATAATTCAATCACTAGTTCGAGAGGGAAGTCTCCCACTTGAATTATCACAAAAAATTACCGAAGAAGTAGAAAATAGAATATACAAATTCCAAACTACATATCTTACTGGTTCATTAATTCGTGAAATGGTAAATAATGTACTATTAGAGCATGGCCATGAAGAATATAGAAATAAACTGGCAAGACTTGGCATGCCTGTATTTGAGGTTCAAGAAATGTTCACTAATGTTGAAAATATTCGAAATGGTGTTGAAGATGTACTTTTCACTAGTGGAAAAAACACTCTGGCTGAATATTTACTCACAAATACACTACCAAAAGATATAGCTGATTCTCATTTATCTGGAGAATTACATATTTCCAATCTTGGTTTATGGTCATTAATTCCTGATACCATATTTCTAAATCTTAAAGAACTAATTGATGATGGAATTGATCTAAAGGGTAAATGTCCTGATGTTACACGAGTTTCTTCACCAAAAACACTTGATGATCTAAGAAAATTACTACCGATGATCTTTAATTTAGTATCAAAGGAATCATCACAAGAAATAGTAATTGATGATCTAACTACCGTACTAGGAAAGTTCTCAAAGAGTACTGATGACGTTGAAAAAATGCTTGTTGATGTTTTCACAATGTCCTCTACATCTACTAGTCTGGATAAATCACCAACTGTATTGTCCTTTAGAATACCACTTTCAGGTGATAAAAAATTAATCAATACAATTTTTTCAGCATACAATACTTTTGTTAAATCCACTCCTGCACCAAAAATCGGTTTAGTTATTGATTATGAAAAAGGAAAAGTTATTGATCATTCTCAAATACTTGCACAAACTGTGTCATTGGGTGGCAATATAACATTCTCAAAAGGCACGTGTTCAACTAATGCAATTAAAAATTTAAACAAAACTCCTGAACCATCGATTAAACTAGGATCATTAACAATTAACCTTCCGCGTTTAGCATTAGAATCCAGTAAGGATGAAACTTACTTTAGAGCTAGACTTGTTTTATTAATGAAACCTGCAATTGCTGCAATGGCAACTCGCAAAAAAGATGTATCAGATCTAATTAGACGTGGCGTAAATCCAATCTTAGCGGAAAAAACACAATTCATGCAAAAAAATAACACATCCATAGTTCTAAATTTTGTTGGACTAAAAGAAGCAGTACATAAAATACTTGGACATAATGAAGACAAAGAAGGAAAAGAAATTTTGAATAAAGTTTTAGAAACAGCCGTTGATATTGCACATAAAAAAGGTCAAGAAATGGGAATTGATGTCTCCATTTCTATGGTTGACAGTAATGATCTAACAAGATTTGTTACACTTGACAGTGAAAAATATGGTAAAAATTCAATCATGGATGTTTTAGAAGGCGATCATTATTCTCAGGGATTAGAATTAAACTCTATAGGACTTGATAAATTAACTGCTAAAAGTGAGATCATAACTGACTATAATAAAATTGCAAAAATATTAGATGGTGGGGTACTCGTTAAACTGCCATTTGATGCAAAGGCCAAAGAATCTGATATCAAAAAAGCAATTGAGAAAGCTTCTTCACTAATTTCGTCATTTAAGCCAATAAAATAAAATAATCTCTATTTTTTAGACACAAAATTTTCAATTTTATTCTACTTTTTGTTATTGTACTAATTTTAAAACGAAATTCGTTTCGATCATTTATTGAACTTTCACTAAAATCTTTTTTTGATATTTACACTATGAAAATTACTAAAACGAAGTTTTTCGTACCGTTGTGAAATTAATTTACCCATTGTTAGAAAAATAATTGCCAAAGAGTTTTTTAGCTCATCAGTTTAACATGTACTTGGGGATTATAATTGGTTGAAAATTCACAGATAGAGTCATCTTTCGCGGAAATTCGAAAGAGAAATGGAGACACAACAAAGTTTGATCAAGATAAAATTACAAATGCGATCTATAAAGCACTACTTGCAACAAGTGAAGGCGATCGTGATCTTGCACAAAACTTAACGAATGGTGTTTTAAGTAAATTATCATCTCAAGGATTTGGTACTGAAAATCCACCTAGCGTAGAAGATATCCAAGATATGGTGGAATCTACTCTGATAGAGCAGGGACACAGTGAAATTGCAAAATCATACATCTTGTACAGACATGAAAGACGAAAGATTCGTGATGAGAAAATGAAGGTTCTTAATACTAAAGTTCTAGATCCTGTTTCAAAAGAATTTGATCTTAACTGTCTACGAGTATTAGCATCTAGATATCTATTCAGAAATAATAAGAATGAGATTACTGAAAGTCCAACTCAATTATTTGAAAGAGTTGCAGTTTTAATCACAATTGGTGATCTTTTACATGACTCATCCATATTCAATCCAACAGGAAATACACCACAAAATATTGAAGAGGCAAAAGAATATCTTACGAAGCTAGATCAATTCAACTACAAATTTAAAATTGATGAATATTATCTCAATCAATACCACTTTAGAGGTTTAGTAAATGGCTATATTGATCTTGCACAAAAAGGGCAAGCAAAGATTAGCTTTAAAGATCTGTTGACAAAACTTGCAGCAAAAGAATTTACTGATTATGGTGCAAGAATTACAGAATACTTTGATCTAATGGTTAACCAAATTTTCTTACCAAACTCACCTACCATGATGAATGCTGGTGGACGTCTTGGACAATTGTCTGCATGTTTTGTATTGGGAATGCCTGATGACATGGGTAAAATTATGAAAACAACTTCTGATGCAGCATTAATTTTCAAGTCAGGTGGAGGTGTTGGAATAAACTATTCTGAATTAAGAGAGGAAGGTGATATTGTTGCATCAACATCTGGAGTTGCTTCTGGACCCGTATCATTCATGAATATTATCAACACCGTAACTGACGTCATTAAACAAGGAGGTAAGAGAAGAGGTGCAAATATGGGAATTATGGATGTATCTCATCCAGATATTGAGAAATTCATTACTAACAAAACAGAACCTGGTGTTCTAGAGAACTTTAATGTTAGTGTTGGTGTTTGGGGTGACTTTTGGAATGCACTTGTAGATAGTGAAGATGGCGCATATACACTACGAAGCACTAGGGATGGTAGTCCAGTACGTGAAATCAATGCACATCATCTAATTGATCTTATTGCAACATCTGCATGGAAAAGTGCAGAACCTGGTTTAATCTTCTTTGATCTAATTAACAAATACAATGTATTTGCTAAAGCACGTGGTGGACCACTACGTGCAACAAATCCATGTGGTGAACAAAGTTTGTATCCTTACGAATCTTGTAATTTAGGATCTATCAATTTAGCAAATCTCACTAAAAGAACTGCAGATGGTCAATACGAATTTGATTGGCAAAAATATGAAGAAATTGTTAGAAAGACAACCCGTTTCCTAGATAACGTAATTGATGTAAATCATTATCCCGTCCCAGAAATTAATGTTGCATCAAAAGAATCACGAAGAATTGGTCTTGGCGTAATGGGTGTAGCAGATTTACTATACAAATTAAGAATTCCGTACAACTCAAAAGAAGGTTACGAGTTTATGGGTAAACTATCAGAAGCATTATCATATTACTCAATGGAAGAAAGTGTTGCTTTGGCACAATCTCGTGGTGCATTCCCACTTTGTTCAAAGACAGAATATCCTGAAGGTAAGATTCCAATTGCAGGGTATTATGAAAAACCAAAACAACGACATTATTATGATTGGGATGCTCTAATTGCAAAAATTCAGAAGCATGGAGTTAGACATGTTCTCACAACAACTGTTGCACCAACTGGAACATTATCGATGTTAGCAGATTGTTCAAATGGAATGGAACCAACATTTGCTCTTGTATTTGAAAAACGCGTTACTGTTGGAAGATTCTTTTATACCAATAAAATATTTGAAGAAGTTCTAAGAGAAAACGGTCTTTACAGCGAGGAATTATTAGCAAAAGTTGCTGATAATTATGGTTCAGTTAAAGGAATTGATGAAATTCCAGAATGGATTCAAAATATCTTTGTCACTGCTATGGATATTCACTGGACTGATCATCTAATGGCTCAAGCAGTATGGCAAGATTGGATTGGAAATGCAATTGCAAAAACAATCAATATGCCTAATGATGTATCTGCAGAAGATGTCAAAGCAGCATATCTATTGGCACATGAATTAGGTCTCAAAGGAATTACAGTTTATCGTGATGGTTCAAGACATAAACAAGTTCTCCATATGACTGGTGAAAATTCTCAAAAAACCTTTGAAGTTACAGCAACTGATTATCTACATGACTACATTACAAATAATATCAAAAACCCATACATTCTAAAACAAATCAATGAAGCACTCAAAGTAACAACTCCTCAAGAACTTCCTCACGAAAATCATGTTGTAGCTGAGCCTGATATTGAAGAAAAATTATGTCCAACTTGTAAAAATACTCTTGTTTTAACTGAAGGATGCCACATCTGTATTGAATGTGGATATAGTGGTTGTACATCTGGATAATAAAATAACAACATTTTAGAATACAAACCAGTTTTAGAACGTATTGAATAGTAAAATCATTGGAATTATAATTTTAGTTGTTGCAATAGGTGGCGCATCTGCTTATTTTCTAACAAAAAGCGATTCCGTAGATACTAATTCATTTTCAAATCAATCAATTTCACAAAACGAAAAAATTAGTATAGTTATCAATACAATTAATCCTCCAAAAAGTGTCGATGATTTAGAAGAAGTATACAAAGTTGCATCAACATCGGGTGCTGGAAGAACAAATTTGTATGTACATTGGAATCAGCTTGAACCTGAAAAAGGAAATTTTGATTGGCGTGTTACTGATATTATGATGAAATTAAATGAAAAATATAATTTCAAAACAACTCTTTTCTTTTCAGTAATTAATGCTGATAGATTAGGTCCATTTCCATCATGGATGGGTAACCAAGCATTAGGAGAAACATTGGAAGATGAAACAATTCGTATATTGGATTCAATTCTTTCTAGATATGAAAACATAGATTATGTAATATTTGCCGGAGATGTAGATTATCATTTTCAAAGAGCGAGTGGTTCTATACCAATATATGTTGAATTTTTTGATGACGTTTATTCAGAAATTAAATCAAAACATCCTGATGTAAAAATTGGAAATAGTATGTCACTTGAAAATATTTTAAATAAAGGGATGGAACCTGGTGGTTCATTTGAATTGACTCCAAAATTAGAGATGGGTGATTTTATAGCTCTTTCATACAAACCTACTGATGCTGTTGGAGACATAAATCGAACTCCAGAAGAAGCTATAGATGATCTAAAACAATCTATTGAAATATTCCCTTCTTATCCAATAGCATTTTTTGAAGTTAGCTGGAGTACATCAGATTTTGTGAATGGAAATATTGATGATCAAGCAGAGTTTGTTAAATCAAGTTTAAACTTTTTTGAAGAAAATGAATCTAAAATAGAATTCTTCACAATATCTAGATTATATGATAAACCCAAGGGAAGTTGTGTTTCTCAAGATATTCAATCCATAGATGGTTCTGGCTTTACTAGTAACTCATTTCGTCTTGAACGAGTAGACGAATACGTTTGTAATTCTGGTCTAATTGATACAAATCAAAATGAAAAACCTTCATGGACACAATTAAAAACAAATATTCCTAAATGATGAAATGCTTACTATAATTTTAGTAGAATCATCACTTGAATTAATTCCTCCAGAGTTATCTCGTCATCAATCTGTCTTGGCATATTCAAAAAAATTTAAAAAAATAATTTCAAATACTTTGTTAGATAATTCTTGGCATTTTGGAGCTATGAAAGGATTAAAAAATGAAATTAAGCGTGGAAGGCCAGATATCGTACATTTAACATTATTATCAATTTGTACATCTCCTGCATTTTATGAAAATAAAATTAAATTATTTATTCATACTGTCAATAATGAAATTATTTCAATAAATAATAATACACGCTTACCAAAATCATATCACAGATTTCAAGGATTAATGGAAAAATTATTTCTTACTAAAAAAATTGAATCGGAAACTGAAATTTTAATGGAAATGGAAAATTCTTCTCTATCAAAATTAATTTCTAAAATTAAACCTGATGAAATAATTGCACTAACAACTGAAGGTCAAAAGACCACTTTTGAAAAATTAATTCATCAAACTAAAGAAAATTCATGCATCTTAATAGGTGGATTTCAAAAAGGGCATTTTAATGAAGAAAATCAAAAAATAATTGAAAGGGCATTTTCAATTCATGATTCTTCTTTAGAAGCACATCTTGTAGCAAGTAGACTTGTCTATGAATACGAAAAAACCATTTTTATTTAGGTAATTTTTTTTTAATCCTTATGCAGTCATAGTATAGCCTGGTTAGTATTCGGGGTTTCCAACCCTGTGACGCGGGTTCGAATCCCGCTGACTGCATCTATTGATTTATTTCTAAATAATTCTAATACATTACACTATGAAAAACTCGAAAAAACAGATAGCAATAAAACGTATGGAAATTCTATTTAACAATGCATTATCAAATGCAAAAAATAATCCTGGCTTAGCTCAAAGACAGGCTGAAATTGCAAGAAAGATTAGCTTGAAATTTAAGATCAAGATGCCATTTGAAATTAGTTCGAGTTTTTGTAAAAAATGTAAACAATTCATAGCTCCTGGGATCGCATCGAAAATTCGTCTTGGTTCTAAACCAAAATCTATACGAATAACATGTTCATACTGTAATCACACATATCGGAAGATTATTTCTCAATGATTTATAAGACGATTATCGAGATTTTTTGCAATGGCTAAAGTTTACGATGTACCGCAACAGGAATTTATCTCAAGACTTTCTGAGATACTAAAAACTGAAGAAATTCCTGCACCTGTTTGGTCATCTTTTGTCAAAACCGGATCACATGCAGATAAACCTCCACAACAACCTGATTGGTGGTACACTAGATGTGCATCAATAATGAGAAAAATTTACCTTCACGGTCCTCTCACTGTAAATGATCTTAGAACAATTTACGGTGACGGCAAACGCAAAATGTACTATGGTGCACGTCATCACAGAGATGCTAGTGGCGCAATAGTTAGAAATGCAATTCACGGATTAGAAAAATTGGGTTATCTTGAACAAGTAGAAAAGAAAGGTAGAGTTGTTAGCCGTCAAGGAATGCAAAAGCTAGATAAACTTGCAACTGAAATTTTAGCAGAATTAATTCAAACAACTCCAAAACTAAAAATTTATTCTTAGTGTTAGAAATGAGTGAACCAGCACCTGATGCAAATAACCAACCAAACGAAGATCAAGTTAATGCACAAAAAGACATGCTACTAAAACAAATTCTAAGTTCTGAAGCTAGATTGAGATTAAATAATGTCAAAATGGTTAAACCTGATCTAGCAAATATGGTTGAAAATTATCTTTTAGGTCTTGCCAGTCAAGGTAGATCTCCTGGGCAAATCACAGACGATCAATTAAAACAGATTCTTCTATCTGCTCAACAACCAAAAAAAGATTTTAAAATCAACAGAATCTGATCTCAAAAAAATATAATTAGGGGTAAATCAGGTTGAAATCATGAAAGCAGTTGTTTATCGTGAATACGCACCTGATGATGATTATGCAAAAATCCTCAAGGTTGAAGACATTGATTCACCAAAGCCAAAACCAGATGAGGTAGTTTTTACAAATAAAGCATCTGCTCTAAACTATAATGATATTTGGGGAATGAGAGGTGTTCCAATTGCAATTCCTCTACCACACGTTTCAGGTTCTGATGTTGCAGGAGATGTTATTGCAGTTGGAGAAGATGTAAAAGGTTTCAAAGTTGGTGATAGAGTTGTTTCTCATTCTAATCTAGCATGTAGAGTTTGTAGTGCTTGTACAAGTGGAAGAGAATTTGATTGTACCAGAAGACAAGTTTGGGGTTTCCAAACCGGCCCGCTATGGGGCGCATACAGTGAAGAAGTTCATTTACCAGAAGTTAATGTTTCACATATTCCAGAAGGAGTATCATATGAAGATGCAGCAGCTGCATCCATGACAATTTTAACCTCATGGCACATGTTAGTTGGAAGAGCAAAAATTACTCCAGGTCAAACCGTACTTGTTATGGGTGGTGGTTCTGGTGTTGGAAGTTTTGCAATTCAAATTGCTAAATTATACAACTGTGATGTTATTGCAACTGCTAGTCCTGACAAACTTGATAAATGTCTTGAATTAGGTGCAGATCATGCAGTAGATCATAGACAAGAAGA
Organism: Candidatus Nitrosopelagicus sp.; assembly: GCA_028345965.1. GTDB lineage: Archaea > Thermoproteota > Nitrososphaeria > Nitrososphaerales > Nitrosopumilaceae > Nitrosopelagicus. The sequence continues at coordinate 94,098 of JAOMEP010000001.1, read as the reverse complement.
CTGGAGTAAACAAGTCTTCAAAATTTCAAAAGAAATTGCTAAAACAAAAGGTCAAGCACCAGGAATTGATTTATCATTTGATCATATTGGTGAAACTCACTTTAACAAGCAACTACAATTGCTCAAATACGGTGCAACTCTAGTTTCATGTGGTGCAACAACAGGCTATGATGCCAAAATCGATCTTAGACACATATTTTTCAAAGGAATTAATGTTCTAGGTTCAACACAAGGAACAAAGGCTGAACTTGATGAAGGTCTATACTGGATGGGTCAAGGAAAAATTAAAGCCGCAGTTGACTCAGTTTATACATTTGAGCAAGCAGCAGAGGCTCACACAAAAATGCTATCTGGTAAGTTCTTCGGCAAAATCCTTTTGAAGCCTGAAGGCGCATAGTCATTTAATGACAAATCTTTTTCGAAGTCTAATTTTTGTACCCGGAAATAATCCACGATTCTTAGAAAAAGCAAAATCACTTTCTGGAGATATTGTCTGTTTTGATTTAGAAGATTCTGTACCTGATAAAGAAAAACAAAATGCTAGAACTTTAATCGCAAAAAAATTGAAAGAGCGTAAAGATTTCAAGGCATCAATCTTTGTTAGAATTAATTCACCACAATCTGGAAAAGTTCCTAGTGATTTAGAAAAAATTGTTCAAAAAGGGTTGGATGGCATAGTAATACCAAAAGTTGATTCAGCGAAAGAACTGAAAAAAATTGAAAAAATTATCTCAAACTTGGAAAAGAAAAGAAAATTAAAAAAAATTCGTCTAATTCCATCTATAGAATCTGCTTTAGGCGTGATTAATTGTTATGAAATTGCATCATCAAGTAAGAGAATTGATGCTGTAGTATTTGGAATATTTGATTTATTGAACGATATGCAAATTGAATATACAAAAGGAAATCCTTTCGGTGGAAAATATTCTAGATACAAAGTACCTGTTGCAGCAGCTGCAGCAGGAGTTGCTGCTATAGATGGAATTTGGCAAGAAATTAAAAATGAAAAAGGTTTAGAGAAAGATTGTAAACTTGGAAAAGAATTAGGCTATTCAGGAAAAAGTGTCATTCATCCTGATCAAATTAAAATAACTCATAAAATATTTTATCCTAACTCCTCAGAAATTTCTTGGTCTAAATCAGTGGTCAAAGAATATGAAAAATCAACAAAGAAGGGAAAAGGCGCAATCGTGATTGATGGAAAAATGATTGATGAAGTTCATTATAAACGGGCTAAAGCATTACTAGAAATTATCTAAACATTATTTATACAGAAAATATATCATGTAGTATGTTCACTGGAATAATCACTAGCACTGGGAAAATTAAAAAAATAGAACAAAATACAAAAAATCGTAGTGCAATCAAAGTATCTGTTGATCTTGGTAAAGATTCAAAGGGATTGAAAATTGGTCAAAGTGTTGCATTAAACGGTGTATGTCTTAGTGCAACAAAAATTGTAAAAAATATTTCTACATTTGAAATGATTGATGAAACAATGAAAAAAACAGATTTGGGAAATCTTAAGGTTGGAAGTATTGTTAATGTTGAACGAAGTTTGAAAGTTGGTGAAAGATTAGAAGGACATTTTGTATTAGGTCATGTAGATGGTGTTGCACAAATTAAAAAAATAGAAAAAAAACCAAAAGAAGTAAAAATTTGGTTTAAGATTCCAAAAAATTTAAAAAAGTATGTTGTTAAAAAAGGCTCCATTGCTTTAGACGGAATAAGTCTAACAGTTGTTGATGTAAAAAATGATTTAGGTTCTGTTTGTCTCATTCCACATACAATTCAAATTACTAATTTTAAAACAAAAAATATTGAAGATAAACTAAACATCGAGACTGATGTATTAGGAAAATATATTTTAAAATAAATACTATCTACCAATTTATTGGTAATAACAATAAATCTAGTAAACTTTATAATAACTAAAAATCCATTTTTTTCTATGACCTTTGATTCTGCACTTTCGTCATTAAAACAAGGTGAGTTTGTAATGATTCATGATTCTGATGGTCGTGAAAATGAAATTGATATGGTAGTTGCAGCAGAGTTTGTAACACCTGAACATATTGTCAGAATGAGAATGCATGCAGGAGGTTTACTCTGTCTTGCAATTGATAATTCACTTGCAGAAAAATTACAACTGAAATACATGCATAACATGTTATCTTCCTCAAATGAACTTGATGAAGAATCTAAAAAAATGATTATGGGAACTGCTCCATATGGTGATCATCCAACATTTTCAATTAGTATTAATCATAAACAAACCTATACTGGAATTACTGATAGAGACAGAGCATTAACTATCAAAGAAATGTCAACATTATACAAAAATGAAAATCCAAAACAATATTTCAATTCAACTTTTAAAACTCCTGGACATGTTCCATTATTGATTGCATCAAATGGTCTTCTATCTTCTAGAACTGGTCATACAGAAATGTCAGTATACTTGGCTCAATTAGCAAATCTTTCTCCAATTACAGCTATATGTGAAATGATGGATTCTGAAACATATTCTGCATTATCTGTTGATAAAGCAGAAAAATATGCAAAAGAAAATGCAATTCCTTTCATTGATGGTAAAGAATTACTTGAATTTGCTAAGGTGAATTAATTTTGAAAATTGCAATAGTGGTAGCAGAATTTAACCAAAAGATAACATCACGTATGTATGATGTTGCATTAGAAACTGCAAAAAAACTCAATGTTGATGTTGTACATACAAGTAATGTTACAGGAATTTTTGATATGCCATTAATTATTGATAAATTATTACAAAGAAGTGATATAGATGCTGTAGTAACTTTGGGTGCGGTAATTAAAGGTCAGACAAAACATGATGAAGTAATTGCACATTCAACTGCAAGAAATATAACTAAATTATCCCTCAAACATCAAAAACCTGTTTCACTTGGAATTTCAGGTCCTGGTATGCAAGTAAGACAAGCATATGCAAGAATAAGACCAGTTTCTGAAAATGCTGTCAATGCTGTAGTCAAAGTATACCATGAGATTAAGGAAATAGAGAAATGATTCAGCTAACAATAATGAAAATTACAGGATATGGGCCTTGGACACTAACTTTAGGATTTGATCGTGAACATGAATTACAAATGTTACAATCAAAATTATACAACAAGCTTCAAGAATTATTCTCAAAGAAAAATTGTCTAGTATTTCTCAATCGTTCTGATGAATACTTTGCAGTCACAAATGGCCTTTCACTTGATGATCATGTAGCAATACAAAAAGAATTAGAGTCATCTTTTGATATCAAACTCTCGATGTCAATTGGCTATGGAGAAAATCCATACGATGCAAATTTAGATGCATATGAAGCAAAAAAATCTCAAAAATTCCTAAATGAACAATATTCTATTTTTGGAACACTAAATGGGCATTCAGAACATTCTGTTACCGTAATGCACTTGGATGTTGATGATATAACATCTATAAGAAAAAAGAGCATGTCTCCATATGATACTTCTTCATTGATGTTCAAAATTTATTCAAGAATGTCTGAATACTTTCTTTCAAAAAATTCACTTACATTTTTCATGGGTGGTGATAATTTCATGGTTGTAACAAACTCTGAATTCAAAACTTTTGCAAAAGATTTCATCCAAATATGTAAAGATGAATTTCAAATTGAACTAAACTGTGGAATAGGTACTGCATCAACTTCTAGAGATGCAGTAAAACTTGCAACAGAATCCCTAGATACAATAAGAGAAATTAGAGATGCAGGAAAAGAAAAACCTGAAATCTATGAATTAAATTGATTCTAAAAAATATTAGCATATTATATGGAAATCAATTAAAATTAATAGAATCTACTAATGTGCAAATAAAAAATGAAAAATTTCAAAAAATTTCAAAAAATATTTCTTCAAAAGAAAAATCTATTGATTGTTCAAATTTATTATTAATTCCTGGTTTCATTAATTCTCATACACATATTGCAGATTCAATTGGAAAAGATCTCTCAATTAATGCAGATGTTGATTCAAAAATTCATCCAATGTTTGGATTAAAACAAAAACTTCTCAAAGAAACTCCAAAAAAATCTCTAGTAAAATACATTCGTAACTCTGCAAAATCTATGATAAAAAAAGGAATTACAACATTTATTGATTTTAGAGAAGGAGGTTTAGACGGCGTTTTACTTTTAAAATCATCATTATCTAACATACCTATCCGTTGTGTAATTTTAGGAAGAATTGATTATTACAATACAAAAAATGAAATCAAACAAAATCTTTCTTTCCCTAATGAAAATACCAAAAAATTAACTCAATTATTGAAAAACTGTGATGGAATTGGCATTAGTGGAACTAATGAAAATGCTAGTTCAAACCTAAAATCATATGCAAAAACAAAAAAAATTCGTGCAATACATGCAGCTGAGACACAAGATAGTGCAAATACCTCTAAAAAAATTACTGGAAAAACCGAGGTTCAAAGAGCCATGCTTCTTAATCCATCATTTCTAATTCACATGACTTTTGCAACAAACAAAGATTTGAAACTTGCAGCAAAAAATACACGTGGAATTGTTGTTTGTCCTCGTGCAAATTCTGCATTATCAGAAGGGATTCCCAATATTTCATTAATGCAAAAGTTTGGTTGTAATCTTACAATTGGAACAGATAATGTAATGATTAATTCTCCAGATATTTTTAGAGAAATGGATTATCTTTGGAAGGTAACTATGGGAATATCACAAGATAGATTTGATCCAAAAGAGATATTGAAAATGGCTACTGTAAACGCAGGTAAAATACTGAATCAGAAAATTGGCTGTATCAAAGAAAATTATCTTGCAGATTGTATTTTTATTGATAAAAGATCACTTGATTTGGAGCCAATGAATAATGTTTATGCATCTGTAGTCCATCGTGCATCTGAAAAATCAATAAAAGCTGTAATGATTGGAGGTGAAATTGTAAATGGCAAACTCTAAACCAAAAGTTACTCTTAGTGCTGCCATAAGTCTTGATGGAAAGATTGGTCAAAAAAATAAACAAATTGTTTTGTCCTCAAAATCTGATAAAATACGAGTTCATAAACTTCGAGCAAAATCCGATGCCATACTAGTTGGTAAAAACACTGTCCAACAAGATGATCCACTCCTAACTGTTAGATACGCTAAAGGAAAAAATCCAATTCGAATAATTCTTGATTCACACGGAGCAATCAAAAATGATTCAAGAATTATTAAAACATGTAAGCGTGTTTCAACAATAATTGTTGTATCTGAACTTGTATCAAAATCAAATCTAAATCGATTACAAAAATTACCTCTTGATGTAATTGTTTGTGGAAAAAATCAAGTAAACATAACAAAATTACTATCTATCTTATCAAAAAATGGAATTAAGACTATACTTTTAGAAGGTGGTGGAACATTAAATCGTTCTTTTTTGAAAAAAAATCTAATTGATGAAATGATCATAGCACTAACTCCTTATATTTTAGGTTCAAAAAATACAATTGGTTTGTTTGAAGGAATGTCATTTCCAGAATTAAAATTAAAGTTACCTCTAAAACTAAAAAAAGTTCAAAAAAGTGATAATGAAATTATTTTAAATTATAAATTTTAAACTCTTAAGTCGCCTTTAATTTGATCAATTTTCTTTGAAAAGCTTTTTCTTGTTTTTTCATGTTTCTTTATATCTGAATCACCACGTTTTAGAACTTGTCCACATGATGGACATTTGAAAAATAATTCTAATGCATCTTCAAATGTTGCTCTTGAACAATCCTCATTACCACAATGGTAAAAGTCAGAAGAATTCTCATAATCTAATCTTTGTTGTAGTCTATTGAGAATTTTCTTTTTTTGGTTTTCAATGAAGTTTTCGACCTCATCTCTTCTTGAACGCCATCTGTAAACAAACCAGCCTTTTCTTTCATCTTTTACACGAACACCAGTAATCAAGCCCTTTCCAAACAAATCATACAATACTCTTCTAACCATGTTAATTCTAAGACCTGTTGAACTAGCAATTTCTTCATCAGTTGCGTCTTCTGTTTTTAATAAAGAACGTGCAACTTTGAGATATTCATCTCCTCCAATCATTGCTGCAATTTTTACAAAAGGGTCTTCATACTTGTCAACCATATTTACTCACATTCTCTCCTCTATTTTTACTTAGATAATTCATTCTCCACATTGGTCTCAATCATATCGTAATTCACTTTAAAAATTTTTACATGAACTTGATATCCTTGTTCTTTAGAATCAAATATTTTTTCCAAATATGGATAATCATTTTCATTGGAAAAAATAGAATTAAGAATATCTGGTTTTGCATTAACCCCATTTGTTACTATATGTGTTAAATTCTTCTCCTTTGTAAATTCAATATATTCTATAATTGAATTTGTTGCTGGAACTTCTGCCTCGGATATAATTTTATAATTTCTCATCAATGGAAAATCCTTACTGAGTTTCGGAAAATCATTCGACGCATCATATTTTAAGAAATTCAAATATTTCCCTTCAGGATAATAATTATTCACAGCACCCATGTTATGATAAATATAAAATGCAATGTCCAAATATTCCCTTTCATAATCATAATCTGTCACTTGGTCAATCAGAAAAAATATTGATGAACATCCTATGATGCCAATCACTATCCCACTAATCCATTTTACATTATTTTTTTTATTCATAAAAAATTCAATTAGATATAATGAAATTAAAGCAAATATTGGATACATCACAAAAACATATCTGCCATCTTCAAATTCACGGGAATAAGCATAAAATGCTGGTATGAGTAAAAATGCTGAAAATAATATTATTGTTTTTTTATTATAATTCATGTTTCTAAATATTTTCATAATTCCAAACGGAACTAAAATTAAGAAATATGGAATTAGAGACCATCCTAAATATTTGAAAATACCGGTTATTCCATCTTTAATAAAATCAATGATGCTCTTATGATAATATTCTTCAGTTGTTGATACATTGATAATATATTGTGGTCCTTTTATTACATTTGAAAAACCATCGTTATTTGTTGTTTCCATTCGTAAATATGCAATTGGTAATAAAATCAAAATACAAATTATTATGATAAAAAAATATTTTGGGATTATTTTTTTTTTATTTTCAAATTTTATAAAAAATATTATTGAAAGTGGAATTAGTAAAACTATTCCTTCATATCTTACAATTGATGCTAGTGTAATTATCCAAAAACTACAATAAACCAGTTTGGGTTTCTTACTAAGAAATAGAGATAATGAAACTGTAATAAGAAAAATATAAAGTGGTTCTGCAATTCCCAAAAGTGAATTTTGAATAAGTTGTGGTGAAAATGCAAAAAGTATACATCCTATTAGCGATAATATTGGTGAGAAAAACTTTCTACAAAGAAAATAAACTGGTATTATAGTTGTAACTGATATTATTATTGATAATACACGTTGAAGATCCATATACCCTAATGCCGAATCAAACTGGAAAATTTTAAAAAACAATGAAAGAAATACTGGCCATCCATTATTCGGTAGAGTATAATCCGTAGGCAAACTATTCAAAATTGATGTATCTAACGCATATGAAAAATAATTATTTCCATCATGGGTTATTGGAAGATCATAAGGATAGAAAAAAGCTCTAACTAAAATTGTTGAAAAAATGATTGAAGCTAAAATTAATACAATATGCTTATTTTGAATTTTTATTTCGTGTAAACTATGCGACATTCTCCTCCTCCCTATTCTTGTTTAATATGCGATTTGCTATGAAAAGTAATACTGCTTGAAATATAGCCGCAATTAACAATGTTAACGCAAGTCCTTTAATTTCATAAATAATTCCTAATGTTAAAAATCCTCCAACAACAATAATTGTAGCAGAAATTTTACTAATAACTAAAAATTTACTTTTTTCCATAGATAGGAGTTTTGATTCATAAAGAAGTGTGATTGTTCCTGGAATTACTGAAAGACTAATAATCTGAATTGCATCTATGGCTAAAATGAATTTTGGAAATAAAATAGGTATAATTTTTGGTATAACTAGTACTCCAAAAACTGCAATAACAATTGAAAGTAAAATTGTATAGTTCTTTAATCTATTTGTGTTTTGTCCACTAGACTCTTGTGATAAAATGTATTTGAAAACTATATTTGATAGCATCATCAAAACCACAAGAAATTGTGCTGCTAGTGCATAATTACCTAATAATTCAAAACCAAGAATTGGCGCAATTATTATTTTATCAATTTGACCTGAAACTGCATTAGAAATATTTATTCCATAATTATTTAAAATGAAACCTTTTCGTGGTTTTAGTAATGAAAAATCAATTCGAGAACTCCTAAATTCATTCACTACAATCCAAATTGATGGAACATAACTAATTACTAATGCGTAAATTACTCCTTCAAATCCAAATCCAAAGTAGAAGCTAATTCCTAAAACTAAAGTTAGTATTTTTTGTATTAAGAAAAACTTTGCATAGCGTTTAAAAAGTTTCTGTCCAATTAATACGCCATTAACTAATTCAAAAATAATATATCCTAAAATTAGTAAGCTTACATCAATTCTTTCAAATAAAATAAATACTATCACTGAAGATATTATTCCTGCACATATAGAAAGGAAAAATAAAGTAGATTGAATTTTAATATTCTTTGCAGTATATACAGTTACAACATTAGGTGTTGTAACTAATGAAATCATTTGTGCCATGCCTGCAATACCCAAAAAATAATGAATTTCTCCATAATTTTCAGGATTAATTATTGATGCTAAGTAGAACCAAAAAATTGCTGCTAACCCACTTCCTACTAAATTCGCTAATCCTATGGATGCTAAATTTTGTTGACCTATAATCTTCTCTTTGATATTATTCCAATAGTTAGTCATAATTCTTATTTTAAAATATTATTTTTGATTATTTTCCCGTACTACACTAACTAATGAATAAAGAAGTATTGCTGCTATCAATAATACTACTGCAAGTAAAACAGTTCCGGCTGCAATTATTGTCAAATTTGGATTAATTCTACCAATTTCAGTATAATATTGTACAGATAGATATGTAAATGAAAATCCAATTATGAAAAAAATCAATGATGGTATGCCATAAAATTTTAGTGGATGTTCTATTGAAGTATATTTTATGGTACTAAATAATACGGATGTTCCATGTGAAACAGGATTATGAGTTGAGGTATTGCCATCATAATTTACTACTATTGGAACTTCGATAATTTTAAAATTTAAAGAACTAGATTTGATTAAAATTTCAGTTGAAATACCCATACCAATATCCGATATGTTAAGTTTAGAAATTACATTTTTACTATAAGCTCTAAAACCACTTTGTGAATCTGTAATTTTTTCTTTTAATGTTGAATTTGTTACTTTAGTTATAATATTAATTCCTAATTTTCGATAATTTGGTATTTTCTCTTTTGCCTCATCAAGAAATCTTGAACCAATAACTATGTCTGCAATATTTTGTTTGATTGGTTCGGATACTTTCTTGATATCCTCAATTCTATGTTGTCCATCTGCGTCAAAAGTCACTAAAATATCTGAATTAAGTTCTCTTGATTTTTTTAATATACTGTTTATACCTGCACCATATCCTAAATTTTTAGGATGGTCTATCACGATGGCACCCAATTTTTTGGCAATTTCGGAAGTTGAATCTGAAGAACCATCATTACATACTATGATGGTATCCGCAATATCCTTCAATTTTATAATTATTCCTGCAATATTTTTTTCTTCATTATATGCAGGAATTCCGACTGTAATATTCATCTTAAATTTCTAATTAAATATCCCGTTATAATATTCACGTATAAAATATACTAACAAAATCATCTGAATTTTAGTTTAAATTTGAAATATACTTTTTGAACGTTGTAAATTCAAATTTCTTTATAATTTCAGTCATTTTTGACATAGATTTTTCCAAATTATGATATGTGATAAATTTCTCTTTAATTGGCAAATCAATTCTTGGCATGAATTCTGGAGTTAATTCCCATGAATGGATGTAGAAACTAGATGGAATTTGTTTTTCTTCTTGATTTTTAATTGCATTTTTGATTACCTTCATTGGCAATGTTCTCAGATAAAATCCTCCTGCAGCAGGAATTTTTTTACCTAGAAATGTTGTTGTTAAAAGTGGGAATTCAATTAAATTCCCATTTTCATCATTTTTTTCTAATGAGTTACTGGAAATTTTATATGGTTTTTTTTCTGCATCTGGATTTCCATATAAACTAGTTTTTGCTGGAATGATGCTACTGTCATACAAATATTTTTTTTGTTCTAAAGTATCTATTGCCCATGATGAAATATTATTTAATGAAAATGTTGGAGCTCTAAATCCTATAGATCTTTTTTGAGTAAGTTCTGTGAATCTATCTAATTCTTGAGAAAACTTTCCTTTAAAGTCATCTTCGTCTAATCGATTATGATGCATTGTATGAAATCCAATCTCATGATCATTTTCAATAATTTTATCTAATAATTCTGGTTCATATTCAAGTAATTCTCCTACTACAAAAAATGTTGCTAATGTATCGTTTTGTCTTAACCAATCTAATATTTTGTCAATACCTTGAATCACTTTAGGTTCTAGTTTCCCTCCCGGAGGGAGATTCTCTTTAATTAATTGTGGGTGATACCAATCCTCGAAATCAATTCCTAGAAGATTCAAAACAAACACTCAACAAATATCATATAAACAACTACCGTTCGATTTTTTTTATAACACGAGCTGGATTTCCAATGGCAACACAATAATCTGGAATATCTTGACCTACAACACTACGTGGTCCAATTATACAATTTTCACCAATTGTAACTCCTGCATTAACAACTACTCCTGGATTAATAACCGCACCTGATTTTATTTTCACTTTAGCAACTTTTCTTGGATATTCGCCTTGTTTTAAAAATAAATTTGCAGTTGGGTTATTATGTGCAAAAATCATAGAGTTCGAACCTAATGTAACATTATTACCTATTTCAATTAGCTCTGGGTAAACTAGATCAAGTAGAACATATGGATTAAGATGGCAATTTTCTCCAATCTTCACGCCTCTCATTTTCTGCATTTTTATTGCAAAGCCTGAATGTGGAGATGAATATGCCAATGAATGTAAAATCCAACCTTTAGTGAATTTTGATTTCATTTTTAATTTTCCAACCTCTCCAACAAAACCATAATAATCCATTACTTCTTTCTCGTTAATGGAAAATACATCATCTTCACGCTTCATAATATCATAATTTAGAGTAAGTTTTGCTTCTAAACCTTTCTGATAAAATATAGGAAATTTTCAGCTAAATAATTTACTAAAATTCGATTAGAATTTTAATTAGTAAATATTGCTGGTTTATTATGAACTACAAAATTTTGTCATGTTTAATTTTTGTGATAATAATTGTAGCAATAACTTTCTCATATTCAATGGATTTTTACATACAATCTTATGATCCAAGTTGGTATGGACTCATAAATTCTAAAAATATGGATGAAATTGTCAAAGATAAAATCTTCATTATTGGTTCAAGTAATGTCTATTCAATTAATGCTGAAATAATAAATACTGAACTTGTAGAACAACAAAAAAACTATCTTGTATATAATTTAGCAGACATGAGTGATACTACGACAAAACGTATTACCAGTATTGATAATATTATTTCGCACAAACCAAAATTTGTTCTATATGGAATTGGAATTTGGGAATTTCAAAATTTTAAAGCTAAATCTTACTCTAATACAAATTTTTTACTAGAACCTAGGAATATTTTCATATCTTTATTTGAAAACACTATGGATTCTTCTGTTCGAGAACAAATTCCTAGTTCACCTAAAGATCGTTCATTAATGTTATTAAAATATATTTTACGTGGTCCAGATCAACATTTTCATCCTTTCATTAAATTTGATCCGACACCAATTAACAGCTATGAAAAAATTATAGAGGAATATGGTTATCCTGAATCTAATGGTTTTAATTTTACTGAAAAAAATAAAAAAATTATTGCTTTAAAACAAATTTTACAAAAGTTTGAAGATAATGGAATTAAAGTCATTTTATTTTCTAATCCTCAACATAAAATAGTAATTAATTCAATTAGTGAAAATGAAATTGAATCTTTTCAGAGAATGCTTAATCAAAATGCACATGACTTTGAAATACCTGTATATTTTTTTCATGACAGCTATATTGATTTAGATATATGGCGAGATTCATTTCACATATCCATTCATTCTGATGCAAAAATTTACACTAATGATATATCAAAAATAATTTTTAAGGAGTTAGATGATAATGCTATTTAACACTCTAGATTTTTTAATTTTTTTACCTATAGTACTTGGAATAATAGCAATTTTTCATTATAGAAAATTCCAGCACATATTTCTTATTTTTGCCAGTTTATTCTTTTTGTATTATACTGATAATTATCTTGTAACATTACTGATTTTTACTATTTTACTACACTTTTACATTGGAAGAGCAATTTTTAATGCTAATTCTTTACGTAGAAAAAAAGCACTGTTTGTAGTTGGTCTAGCAGGAAGTTTAGGGTTGTTGGGATTTTTCAAATATTCTGATTTCTCAATAACACAATTTAACATACTAGGCAACATATTCGATCTTGGTTCAGAAATTTCTCTCTTAAATCTGGCCTTACCAATTGGTATATCATTTTACACTTTCCAATCCTTAAGCTATATCATTGATATTTATCGTGGAAGCTTAACTCCCACGAAATCGTTAAAAGAATATGCATTATTTGTTGCATTTTTTCCTCCGTTAGTTGCTGGTCCAATATTACGTGCAAGTCACTTTTTACCTCAACTTAAAGAAAAACTTGAAAAATCAAACGGTTCAGAGAGACTAAAACTATTCATTATTAAAAATGCTGATTTAAAATTTGGAATATCATTAATGGCTATTGGTTTTTTTAAGAAAATGTTTTTTGCAGATAATATATCACCATTAGTAAATAATATTTTTTCAAATCCAATTGGTATGGAATCATTTTCTATAATTCTTGGTGCTATAGCTTTCGGTGTGCAAATTTATTGTGATTTCTCTGGTTATTCTGATATTGCAATAGGCGCCGCAGCAATTCTTGGTTTTAAAATACCTCTAAATTTTAATAAACCATTCTTTGCCACATCTCCATCAGATTATTGGACAAGATGGCACATTAGTCTGTCAACTTGGGTAAGAGATTATTTGTACTATCCTTTAGTTTTCAAACATAGACGCTCAAATATTATGGTATTTTCTTGTTTATTGGCGTCTATGTTAGTAATGGGCTTGTGGCATGGTGCATCATGGAATTTCATAATTTGGGGTGGTCTACATGGAATATTTCTAGCAGTATTTACAGTTCTTAGAAAAAAATATGGAAAATCAACTGAATCATTCTTCAAAACAAAATTTGGAAAAATCTTTAGTATAGTCGTGACACAATACCTGATATTTTTTACATTTATTGCATTTAGAATTCAAAATTTTGATCATATGTGGTACGCGATGCAAAAGTACATTTTACTTGACTTTAATACTTCACAAACTATTGAAATAATTAAAAACAATGAATTTCCAATTTTACTTTTGATTTTATTTACTATTTTACATTATATATCATACAAAAAAGGAAATCTTCCTGAACTAATTTCAAAATTAAAACTTCGATATTGGATTTTATTCCTATTTTGTGTAGTATTGCCAATTAGTTTGTTTTATGTAGGTAGTGCACAAGAATTCATCTATTTCCAATTCTAAATTTAAAATTAATTTATAGCACTCATTTAACAACTTTTTAGATGACAAGCAAATTATATGAAATATTATCTCAGGTTTTTGATATTGATATTTCATTAATTAATGATCAATCTAGTCCTGAAACAATTGAAAACTGGGATTCTTTTCATGGACTTGCATTAATTGATGCACTTGAAATGGAATTTAATATCCAATTTTCTATTTCTGAAATTACTGATGTAAAAACTGTGGCTGATATTAAAAAACATCTAAAAAATCACAGTATTGAAATTTAACAATAAAAAACATCATAATTTCATTATTAATGGTAGTAAATATCAAATATGTTAAATTTTCATTATTTTCATGCTAGAAGAAAAATTATCATATTTCATTAATGAATCTAAAAAATTAAAAGAATCTGATTTTGAGAAAGTTTCTCGTATAGCAGTAATTGGTAGTTTCACATTAAATGGACTTGCAGAAACCTTACAAGTCAAATGTGCTAAATCAAACATTTTTAGTCATATTTTCTCTGGTGGATACAATCGATATAATGAAGAGATTCTTAACTCTAACAGTGATCTATATTCATTCAACCCTGAAATTTGTTTTCTAATTTTAGATACGAGGACAATCTTGGAAGATCTATTTTATTCCACTTATGATGTAACTGAAAATGATAGACGAATTTTTGTAAATAAAAAATTTGAAGAAATTTCAAATTTAATTAAGTTTTATACTAATAAATCTAAATCTAAAATAATTTTTTCAAACTTTGTACCTCCTACATATTCTTCATATGGTATTTTTGAATCCAAAATTGAGTATGGTTTACAAGAAATGATACATGATCTTAACCAAAAATTATCAAATGAATTTAAAAATGATCCACTTACTTTTCTGTATAATTTCAATGGCTTTGTTACTAATCATGGTTTGAATACTGTTTTTGATTATAGGCAATACTATTTGGGTGACGTAAAAATTTCACTTGAGAAAATTCCATACTTGGCTAATGAACTTATGGGTTATGTTAAACCTATACTTGGAATAAATAAAAAATGTATTGTATTAGATCTTGATAATACTTTATGGGGTGGAATTATTGGTGAAGATGGTTTTAATGGAATAAAACTTGGACATAATGATCCTATCGGGAAATCATTTATTGAATTTCAGAAACATTTACTTTCTTTACACAAACGTGGAATAATTCTTGCTGTAAATAGTAAAAATAATTACGAAGATGCTATGAAAGTTATAAAAGAACATCCAAACATGATTCTTCGTGAAGAAAATTTTGCATGTTTGAAAATTAATTGGAATGATAAATCTAGAAATCTTAGAGAAATTTCACAAGAAGTGAATATTGGTTTAGATAGTATCGTGTTTTTTGATGATGATAAAGTGAATAGAGATTTTATTATTTCTGTACTTCCTGAAGTCTTAACAGTTGAAATGCCAAAAGATCCATCTCAATACGTGCCTACATTATTAGAATTAACTGATTTTAATGTTCTAAAGATCACTGAAGAAGATAAATCACGTGGGAAAATGTATAGGGAACAAAGAAAACGAACTGAATTAGAAAAATCAACTAATGACTTTGATGAATATTTGAAACAATTGAATATTAAATTATTTATTAAAAATGCAGATGAATTCACAATTCCTAGAATTTCTCAATTAACATTAAAAACAAATCAATTCAATCTTACTACTAAACGTTATCAGGAAGAAGATATTAGAAATTTTTCTCAAGACGATAAAAAAATAATTGGATGTGCACGTGTTGAAGATAAATTTGGAGATAATGGGATTACTGGAGTATTTATTGTTGATAAAAATAATAAAGAATGGATAATTGATACATTTCTCTTAAGCTGTAGGATTATTGGACGAGGAATTGAGCAAGGAATTATTAATTATATTATTTCTTTAGCAAAAAAAGAAAATGTTTCTAAATTAACTGCAAATTTTATACCTACTAAAAAAAATCAGCCAGCAGAAAGTTTCTTACCTTCTTTTGGTTTTAAGAAATTAAATGATCAATGGGTTTATCAAATTGAGAATCATATAGATAGTACTACATCACATCTTCATATATCGAAGGAAGAATGAATAATAAATTATATCTAATTATTTCCAGGGTTTTCAATATAGATATTTCTTTAATAAATAATAATTCTAGTCCAAAAACAATTGATACATGGGATTCTATGAATATGTATGTACTAATTAATGAAGTAGAAACAGAATTTGGTATAAAATTTTCACTAGATGAAATTTTAGAAATACAAAATGTTCAAAATATTGAAAACTTACTTGTAAAACATGGTTGTGAAAACAAATGAAGCTTCATCATATTGGTATAGTTGTTCCAAAAATCAATGATTCAATTGGTGATCTAAGAAAATTCCTAAAATTTGATACTATAGGTATTCCAACACTTGTTGGTTCCCAAAAAGTCAATGTATGTTTTTTAAAAATTGGACCAATAAATCTAGAATTGATTGAACCTGCTGAAAAAGATTCACCTATCTCTTCCTTTTTATCTAATGGTGGAGGATTTCATCATTTGTGTTTTGAAGTAGATGATATAGATGAAAAAATTAATGAATTAGAAAAAAACGGTGCGCAATTAATTGTTAAGCCTGTACTGGGATTTGAAAATCGATTGATTTCATTCCTCCATCTAAATATGAAAAATACTAATTGTAATTTGATAGAGTTAGTAACTAAAAATGATTGAAAATATAAAAAATTTTAATATTGAAAATGTTGGAATTGATATTGTAGAAATCAAGAGATTCAAAAAAAAAATTTTTTCAGAAAATATCACCTTTTATAAAAAAATTTTTTTACAATCAGAAATTGATTATTGTAATAAATTTAAATTTCCATACGAGCATTTTGCAGGAAAGTTTGCAATCAAAGAGGCTGTAATTAAATCAATTGATGAAAAAATCATGCCTTTAGATATAGAAATTTCTTATAAAAATTCAAAACCTCAAATTAAACTAAAAAACTTTCATTCAAAATATTTATTCAAAATATCGATGAGTCATGAAAAAGACTATGCAATTGCTATTGCAATTGCACTGAGAAATTAAATTACTTTTCTACACATTTTCGCTAAAACTCGAAGTACCGAGTTAAAGGGCATTTTATTTTTAATATTAGTTCCTTTTGGAAGAATTACTTCATTTCTAAAATATAAAATTATTTCTTTGTCATCAACTGTTCTATTTTTCTGAATTAAATTATATCTTGAATGTATAATTTTTGAATTTTTTAAAATATTTAATGATGCTTTAATTTTTTCAGTAAATAATCCATTTTTTAAATAAAAAACACTAACAGCAATGTCTACTAATACTAATGAAGGTAGAAATTTTAGAATAGTACTATGTGAATAATGAGTAAACAAACAGTATAGCCTATTTCTTTCTAGAAGAAAAAATTTAAAATTACTCCATTTAAAACTAAATCCTTCCGAAGGATGAAAAACAATCGAAGTTGGAATATAATATGATCGAATTCCTTGCATACTAGCTCTCCAACAAAGATCTAAATCATCATGATAAGCAAAAAGAAATGAATCAAAAAATCCTAACTGTGTGAATATTTCTTTTGTTGTAAACAAACATGTTCCAGATGCATAATTGATGTTTTCTATATTATTAGATTGATTTTCATCTTTATCACCTTTATTTCTTGAATATCCAAAACCAAATAATTGAATCATATTTCCAGTACTTTGCAAAATTGATTCATTATCTATTGTTAAAAATTTTGGTTGATAAATTCCATCACCAAATTTTTCGTATCCTCGTAGTAATTCATTTATCCAATTTGGTTCAACAATTGTATCTGGATTAAGTATGATTACAAATTTTCCATTAGCAACTCGAATACCTACATTATTTCCTTCACAATAACCTAAATTTTCTTTATTTGATATTAGATTGATTAACGGAAATTTTTCTTTACATTTCACATGACTCTCATCTTTTGAATTATTATCAACAAGAATAATTTCAAAATTTTTATAATTACTTTGATAGATGGAATCTACACATTCTTCTATTAATTTACCTGCATTATAATTAAGAATAATTATACTGACAAGCGGATCTTCACCTTTTACTTCCAATTTGATAAATCCTTAATGAGGTATAATATATTGAAGACGCATAAAACATACTAGCAATAATGTTAAATTATTAATTACATTGTAATACTTTGCATATTATGGTAGATAATACACGGAAGATTGTTTATAGTTCAAAAAGTATAGGAGGTATTTTAAGTAAATTAGCAACAACTTTCCAATTCAAACTTTTGTCTTTTTATAAAGATAAACAAATTGTAGACTTGATCAAAGAAATCAAAAATGAAGTAGATTTTGCATTTTATCCTTATGAAGCTTATATGATTTATTCAATTGTAAAAACTCAAACTTCTTTAGAAGGTGATCTGGCAGAAGTAGGTGTTTATCAAGGTGGATCTGCCAAATTAATTTGTGAAGTAAAGAACGAAAAAGAATTATATCTATTTGATACATTCACAGGACTCCCAAAAGTATCCGATGACGATACACATTTTGGCAATAAACACTGGTATGAAAATGAATTTAGTAATACAAGTATTGAATCTATACAAGAATTATTAAAAAAATACAAAAATGTATCTATAATTCAAGGAAATTTTCCTGAATCTGGAAAAGAAATTATTGATAAGAAATTCTGTTTTGTACACTTGGATGTTGATTTGTATAAAAGTACCATTGAATCCTTAAGATTTTTTTTCCCGAAGATGGTGTCAGGCGGAATAATTTTAATTCATGATTATCATTCTGATGGTATACAAAAAGCAATTAAAGAATTCAAAAATGATAATGAAATACATCTAATTGAATTAACTGGTTCTCAAGCTATGATAATAAAAAATTACTGACAAAATTATTATTTTTAAACTTATTCTATTTTTTCATTATTTGATGAAAACCCACCTGCCATTTTTAAAAATATAAATCCAATTCCTACTCCTAACCATCTTGTAAAAATTCTAATAAAAACTACAATAGTTGCAGCAAGTGAAATCTCTATTCCTTGTAAAGAAAGAAATCCTGTTAACGTGCCTTCGGTTACTCCAATTCCCATAGGTAAAAATGAAATAAAACCCAAAAGTATTGAACTTGTATAAGTTGTAATTGTTGTCATAAAAACCAAAGTTTCTATATTGAATGCTAAGAGTACTGAGTAAACTATCAAGCCCTCAATAATCCAAAATAAAGATGATAATGCTATCGAACTAATCATGAATTTTCCACTAAGTGAATTTTTTAGTATGTCATATGATGAATCTACTGATAGTTCATATTTTGAAATAAATCTAAATTTTGAAATTTTTAAAAATATCTTTCTAAAAATCTTCTTTGAATTGACTATGATCAATATGGTTGCTAATACAATTGTAGCTGAGATGATTACATAATTTGATATATCAAAAAATTTAATATTAAATAATCCCATTATTCCTAATCCTACACATGAAACTGTAATTATTCCTAGAAGATTATTCAGTTGTTCAACAATAATTATAGGTGCAGTCTTTGTTCTTGGAATATTATACTTTGTTTTGAGTAGTTGTGATTTTATTAATTCACCAACTTTTCCTGGAACTATCGATAATGCAAGTCCAGACATCAAAATATAAAAATTTGATAATTTTGGAATATCAATATCCGATTTTTTTAATAGTAATATCCATCTATAGAATAATACAAACCATCCTAGAACTACTAAACCTAAAATTTGTGGCAAAAATTCAATCTTGAATTTACCAAAATGATCTTTTACAAGGTTCAAATCAGAATATATCAAAAATACTGCATAAATTGCAATAATTGCAATAACTACAATTAGAATTTTATTTATTAAATTCAATAATTTAATTCTCCAAAACTATAGTGAAATTTTTGAACCTTCACCAAGTAAAAAGATCTTTTCATCACCCTCTTCATCTTTAATATCTGAGTTGTTTGCTATAATGCTGTTTTTAATTTTTGTAAAAGAATTAATTCTACATTTTTCCATAATGATTGAATTTTTTATAGAAGACACAGAAATAATTGAATCATTTCCAATACTAACATTGGGACCAATTATTGAGTTTTCTAAAATCTTACAATTGGAGCCAATAATTACTGGTTCAATAATTTTTACATTTGATTCAATATCTGAATTTTTACCTACTATGATTTTTCCATCCAAAACCACATCTCTTTCTTTTTTACCTTCAAACTTTTTTTCCATTTTTTTAATAATTTCACCATTCGCATGTATTATGTCGTCAGGTGTTCCGGTATCTTTCCAATAGTCTGTAATTCTCTCATAACTGACATTCTGATTTTGCTTCAATAAATCATCTAATGCATCTGTAATTTCTAATTCATTACGCCATGATGGTTTCAAATTATCAATAATTTTAAAAATTAATGGTGTCAATAAGTAAATTCCAGTAACTGCAAGATTTGATATTGGGTTCTTTGGTTTTTCTGTAATTTTAATAATTTTTCCATTTTTTACGTCTGCAATTCCAAATCTACTTGGATTATCTACTTCGCATAAAAGAACAGTAGAATCATAATCAGAATTCTTAAAATTTTCTACAAAATCTTTAATTGATTTTTGTATTATATTGTCTCCTAAAAAAACAAGAAATTTTTCATCGTTTACAAACTTTTTGCATAATCTTATTGCATGTGCAATACCTTTAGGTTCTTCTTGTTTGATATATGTGATATTTACTCCAAACTCCTTTCCATCCCCATAATATTCTCTAACTTTGTTTGAGCCTACACCTCCAATAATTATTGCAATTTCATCAATTCCTGCATCTCTTATTGATTCTAAACAATATTCAGACATTGGTTTATTTGCTATTGGTAAAAGCTGTTTTGGACCTGTATGAGTCAATGGTCTTAAACGAGTTCCATGTCCACCGTGTAAAATTATACCTTTCATTTCCAATCAAAATTTGATTTTTTCAAGATGTATCTTTCCAAGGTGTAGAGCTTAAAGTATTATCTGATAAATTTTCTAAAGCTTTATGATTTTCATTATACCATTGAATTGTTTTCTCTAAACCTTTATCAAAACTAGTTTTTTGTATCCATCCTAATTTAGTACGAATTTTTGTTGAGTCTAAACTATATCGTGTATCTTCTCCTGGTCTTCCTTCTACAAATTCTATACTCTTTTCTGATTTTCCCAATAATTCAAGAATTTGCTTAACGATTGTCAAATTATCAATTTCATTATCTGCGGATATATTATAAGATTCTCCAGATTTTCCTTTTTGTAATGCTAACATAATTCCTTCACAATGATCTTCGACATATATCCAATCTCTGATACTTTTTCCTGTACCATAAATTGGAATTTTTCCCCCTTGTTCTGTTAATGCAATAGTTTTTGGAATTAATTTTTCAGCAAATTGACATGGCCCATAATTATTTGTACATCTAGTAATTATTACATCACAATTATGTGTAACAAAATAAGCATTAATCAATAATTCTGCTGATGCTTTTGTTGCTGAATATGGGCTGGATGGATTAAATCTAGTTTTTTCTGTAGCACTTCCACTTAAAATAGTACCATATACTTCGTCAGTTGAAATATGTACCAATCTTTTATTTTGTTGTTTAATTACTTCTAAAATTGTAAATACACCTCTAATATTAGAAATCAAAAATGGATTTGCATCTAAAATACTTCTATCTACATGACTTTCAGCTGCAAAATTTACTACACAATCACATTTTGAAATTAATTCTTCGATTAATTTTTTATTTGTGATATTGCCTTTAACAAATGTGTATTTTTTAGAATCTTTTATTTTGATTAAATTGTCATGATTTGATCCATGAAGTTCTGCATCAAGATTAATGATTTCATAGTTTTCATAGTTTTTTAGAACATGTAGAATAAAATTACTTCCAATAAAACCTAATCCACCTGTAACTAAAATTTTCATATAATTTCTCCATAATTTGTTGTTAATAAGACGTTAGAATAATTTGTCATAAACCGGTTTCACTTTAATTTTGATTTGAATCTCTTAGTATTTTTTTATGATTATTTATTTTCTCAATATGCTTCAATGCTAAAAATGTTAGTTCTTTTTCATATTTTTTTAAAAATTTTATAATTTTTTCAGATTCAATTTTTACATTCGCATAATACCCTCCCATTTTAAATTCATCTTCAAATGCATTTCCTATTTGATACATTGGAAACTCAAATGTGTTTTCATACACAGTTTTTTCATACTTTTTAATTTCATCTTCATTTACTTTTTGTGTTAATGAATTTTTAATAATTTTAGGTAAATTTTTGAGAGAATCTACAATTGTCATAGTAGAAATTTCATACATCCCAACTTTCCCAAATACTATTGATGGTTTTTGATAAAAGGCTGCTTCTATCGAAGTGGTGCCTCTAATACTAATCACTAATTTACTTTTTTTAATTAATTCCGTTGAGTCAACAGAATGATGAAACATTATGACGTTTGGTAATCCCATTATTTGTTTTACTTCTCTAACTCCTCTCCAACCACGTACATTCATGACACTGTGATCTTTAACTGCTAAAACGTAACCTACTGGAAGTGAATTAGAAATATTTCTAATCAATTCAAATTGATTTGTATAAAATGGTGCGCCAATTAATAAAATACGTTCTTCCTCTTGATGCATTGGGAAATACACAATTTTTAATTTATCATTAATTTCATAGTTGAGATTTTTCTCCATAAAATTTTCTCTATACTTCTTCCTTAATTCATAATGTAACATTTTGAATATTACTTTAATTTTTGAACGCCCAAAATATGAATAATGAGTTTTTATATTATTTTCTTCCGTAAAAAAATATTTCAATGCGGCTTTCAAGTATTTGGTAGTTGATTTTTGAAATTCATGGGAAAATTTAGCATCTGTAAATGAATTATTTTTTATTTCATTGATCGAATTATTATTTTCATTTGGTAATGGTAAACATTGATCTGTATCATCAGATAGATACCATCTGCTACCATGTTTTAAGGAGCTCTTTGGATTAATTCCAATCCTACTTCCTACTGGAATAATGATTTCTATTCCTCGTGCTTTACAAATTTCATAAAAAATATGATTATGCTGTTGGTGTGTTTCAAATATTATCAAAAAATCTGGTTTTATTTCATCTAAAATTGATTCAAAAAATTTTATTTCATCTTGTAAAATACATAATATTTCATTACGTGAAAATTTATAGTATGAATTAAAATGATAGAAAATTCTATCATTGAATACTATTAATTGAAGATCGAGATTGTATTTCTTTTCAATTTTCTCTAAATATTCCAAGTCTAAGGCAGAATTTTGTTTCAAAATATTATCATGAAAAAACCAACTTTTTTCAAAATTTACAATCTGTTGACTCTCAAAAAATTTCTTTTCATTTTCTGTAACTTCAAAAATCGAATACATTTGACAATCTAAATTTTCTTGTATAAATTTTGCCAAACCATAATGAAATAATCCTTGATCAATCCAAAACAATAATTTTGGTTTCATATGAAAAACCCAAAGTATTATCTAATAAATGATAATACTAAATTGCATCTGTATTTTTCGTATAATTTCAAAAGCTTCATCTGCATGAAAATCACAAATTGTTCCCCATCGCTTCGCAGAATTTTCGATATTTTCTAATCATCGTGGATGAGGAAATTTGTTTTTTGAGAGTCATTTTTTGAAAAATTATATGATGATGAATTATTATAATTTGAACTACGTCTGGAGGTTATTCCTGTACTTAAATATGCTACAGTCACGTCATCACCATTTTTGTTATGTTTTGCAATTGTACCTCCCATACCAAGTACTTCATCATCGGGATGTGCAACAATGATGAGGATTTTCATATGAGTTCAAACTTGTTGTGATATTAATTACTTTAGAAGAATTAATTTCAAAAGTTATTATAGATATATTTTTAGTATATTGTAATTGATGTTATGAAATCAACGAAACAATCTTTTAAAAATACTAAATCTAAAAAAATCAAACCAAAAAGAAGTAAAAAAATCAAATTATTTGATCCTGTCATTGGACTTGATGAAGAAAAAGAAATAATTAAAATTTTGAAAAGCGGTAATTGGGCTTCTGGTGCAGGTAATGGAAAAGTTTTTGAATTTGAAAATAAATTTTGTGATTATGTTGGTTCAAAACAATGTGTAGCTGTTAATAGTGGAACGGCAGCTCTTAACCTCTCATTGTCTTTATTAGATCTAAAAAATAAAGAAGTTATTTTACCTTCTCTCTCATTTGTTTCGACTGCTCATGCTGTAACATTAAATGGTGGAATTCCAAAATTTGTCGATATTGATCCTAAAACATTATGTATTGATCCTAAAAAAATCAAATCTTCTATATCTAAAAAAACAATTGCAATATTACCTGTACATTTTGCTGGAATTGCATGTAATTTAGATCATATTTCAAAAATTTGCAAAGAAAATAATCTATATTTAATAGAAGATGCTGCACATGCGGCCGGAACAAAATACAAATCAAATAGAATTGGGAAACATGGAATGGCAATATGTTTTAGTTTCCATCCTGTAAAAAATCTTGCAATGCCTACTGGAGGATTGATAGCAATTAATGGAGATAAAAACAAAAAACTAAAAAAAATATTAAATGAAAGACGCTGGTGTGGGATTACAGATCGTATTGGCACTAATTATGATGTAAAAAATGTTGGTTGGAATTATTATATGAATGAATTATCAGCTGGGATAGGATTAATACAATTAAAAAAATTGGATAAGAATAATAAATTACGAAGAAAAATAGCTCTAAGATATTTTAATGAAATAAATTTAGAACAAAAAATGCCATTTGATAATAATGCATCATATCATTTTTACTGGATTCTATCAAAAAATCGAGAAAAACTTATGAATAAATTAGCAGAACATGGAATTGAAACTGGCACTCATTACAAACCAATTCACCAAATGTCGATGTATAAAACAAAACAAAAATTACCAATAACTGAATCTGCTGGTAAGAAAATAGTTACACTCCCAACTCATCCAAATCTAAAAAATTTTCAAATTAAAAAAATAATCAATTGTATAAATGAATTTACATAATATTTATTCTTAATTTTATTACTATAGTTATAATCTCTTTCACTATATCTTGATTTCAAAAATATTAAATTTATTCTGAATTAAATATTTTAAACATATGTTTTGCGATCTGAACTTCATAATTAGTATCGTATTAAATACAATTATAAAAATAGCTTGGCAACCATAGTCGAAAATATGATTTAACATGTCTAAATATTCACTTATTATCAAAATTTGAAAAAAACATCATTATTTTCATAAAATAATAGTATTCATAATGAGAAGTTTTTAAAACGGTAAAGTATAATTGTAAATGTTGTAAAATGGCTGGAGCTAAGAATTCAAATTTTGCAGAAAAACTTACGCCATATCTAAAACAGAAACTTGTGGAAACTAGTGAAAAATATGGAATTGATTCGGATGAGTATAAGGCATTTGAAAGACAATATTTGAAATCAGACGATGAAGATAAAATAAACCATGAAGATCGTTTAAGACATTATCAATCAGAAGTAGATGTTCATTATGAAGGAAAAGCTTTGAGAGGAGTAGAGCGACTGTATCGTAGAACTATTTTACTGGAACCCACTATGGTATGTGCAGCTCATTGTAGATGGTGTCTGCGAGGTCAATATCCACAATTTGGTTTAACGGAAGATGAAATTACTACTTTTGCAAAGTATACTGGAAGTGATGAGGTCAAAGAAGACCTTAAAGAAATTCTGATCACTGGCGGTGATCCATTAATGGTACCAAAGAGATTAGAATTTATTTTTTCTCAAGTAAGTAAATTTGCTCCAAATATAGAGATTATACGTATAGGTACAAGATTACCAGTTCAAGATCCATTAAAAATCAATAAGGAATTGATTACAATACTCAAATCCGCAGATCCGATCAAATTAGAAATTGGAACTAATATTAATCATCCATCTGAATTAACTCTGGAGGCTAAAGAAGCATATTCCAATATTTATAATGCCGCATTCAAAATTTATGATCAATCAGTTTTACTAAAAGGAGTTAATGATAATGTTGAGGTTCTCAATGAGCTGTATGATGAATTTAGATATTTAGGAATTGAATCACATTATCTTTTTCATTGTATACCGATGCAAGGAATGGAACAGCACAGAACATCTGTTCAAAAAGGCTTAGAAATTGCAGCACAAATTACAAATTCAGGTTCTGTTTCAGGTCGTGCAAAACCTATGTATACATTAATGACAGATTTAGGAAAAATTACATTAATTCATGGAACAATTTTAGAACGTAACGAAAAAAATGAATTATTAATTCAATCTCATTATACAGTTGAAGATTTCAAATATCGAAACCCATCGTGGAAAATTCCAAAATCATGTTTTGAAGATAAAAATGGCTTTTTGAGAGTCTGGTACCCTGATGGCAAAGATGACAAAGATAGTTTGAAAATTTCAGAAAAAAAGGCTGATATGGAACACTACTTCTCAATTCCAATTAATCGTGTAAAAAAATAATGCATATTTTATCTTGGTTGAGATAAAGCAGATGCTGCTGCAACCAATGTTCTGATATCTTGATAGACTGGAATTTGATGTTTCTCAATTAATTTAATCATTTTTTCAGTATATTGCCCCCCATTACATCCAACTAAGAGCGGTTTCTTCTTTTTCTTGGAAAAACTCATTAAATATTTTACAATTTTTTCTTCTAAAGGATTATCCTGGAAAACAAACCATGGCATAATAATATCTACATTTTTTTCATCGTAAAATTGTTTTATTATGAATTTGTAGTCATTTGCTGTTGCACCTCCAGTAATATCAATAGGATTTCCTTTTTTTGTAATAATGTATGATTTAGGAAAATGATTATAAATTTTTTTGAGAGTCATTGATGATAAATTAGGTGTAGTCATTTTTCGCTGTTGCAAAGAATCAATACAAGATATTATTGGACCCGCACCATTACTGGTTATGGCAACACGATTACCCTTTGCAGTTGGTTGCCATGCTAATGCTTTAACTACCCCTGATAATTCTTGAAAACTATCTACTGAGATAATTCCTGCTTGTTTGAATGCGCCCATGATCATTGTATTTGAACCACCAAGAGAACCAGTATGAGATACTGCTTGTTTTGCACCTACAGTAGTTCGACCACTCTTCCAAACTACAATTGGTTTCTTTTTTTCTTTAATAACACGTTTAGCTGTATTGATAAATTTTCTTCCATCCCCAAATCCTTCAATATACAATCCAATTACTTTAGTTTGAGGATCATTTGCAGCATACCAAATCATATCCGCCTCATCAACATCAGATCGATTTCCATAACTAATCATCTTTGATAAACCAAATGAATCGGATGTATCTAACATACTGATTCCAATTGTGCCGCTTTGTGAGAAGAATGCAACATTCCCTAATTTTGGACGAATCATTCTTTCATAATCAAAAAATGTTGTGTCGAATCTGTTCTCTGCATTAAATATTCCAATACAGTTAGGACCAATAACCCGAATCTTATGTTTTAATGCTAATTGTTTTACTTCTGCTTCTATAGCAGCTCTCTCACCACCAATCTCTTTACCATTGCCTGAAATTATGATAACATTATGAATTCCTTTCTTAGCACAAGTTTTCATGATGGGAACACATGTTGTGAGATTAACACATACAATAACAAGTTCAATTTTTTTCTTGATTGATTCTAATGATGGATAACATTTGATCCCAAAAATTTTCTTTTGTTTAGGATTGATTGGATAAATTTTACCCTTATAACCCTGCTTAGATAAAGTATCTAAAACAGAATTTCCGATTTTACCTGGAGTGCTTGATGCACCAATTAATGCAACTGATTTTGGTATGAAGAATTTTTTCATCGAATTAATTACAGGTTTTGCTTTTGAGATTGTGTTCTTTTTTAGTTTTTTATTTAGGATGATTTTTCCATCAAGTATAAAGTAGGATTTTGGATATACAATAACTGGATTAAAATCAATACTGTTAATATAATCTGCATTATCAATACCTATCTTTCCGATTTGAACTAAAAGCTTACATAACATGTTAATGTTTACAGATGGTTTATTTCGAAATTGTTTTAGAAGTCTTACTCCTTTTAAGTCATTTATCATTGATTTTGCATCAGAAATAGTAATTGGAAGCATCCTAAATGAAATATCTTTAAAAATTTCTGTCATTATCCCCCCAATTCCAACCATAATCATTGGACCAAATTGTGGATCATTCTGTATCCCAATAATTAATTCAACTCCTTCTTTTGGAATCATTTTTTCCAAAAGAATTCCTTTTACTTCGATATCTTTTTTCTTTGATAATCTTTTATGCATATCATTGAATGTCTTTTTGACATCTGCTACACTATTGATGCCAACTTTTACTCCTCCAACATCTGTTTTATGGAGAATTTGTGGAGATACTACTTTCATTACTAAAGGAAATCCGAGTTTACTTGCTTGTTTTACAGCTTCATCTGCAGATTTCACTAGAGCAAATTTAGGAACTTTGATAGAATATTTCTTTAAAATTAATTTGGATATTTCTTCTGTAATTATTTTATGATCAGTTTGAATTATTTCATCAAAAATTTTTTTTACAGAATTCATTTAATCACACATTCTTTCGTAATAATTTTGCAGGAGAGCCAACAATTACCGAATTTTTTGGAAAATTTTTTCGTACTAGACTTAATGTTCCTACAAAACAATTATTGCCAATTTCGCAACCACCATCTATAACTGCATTTGGTGCTATCCAGCAACCTTCACCTACAGTTGCTCGTCCACAAACAATTACGCCTGCAGTTATTTGTGAAAATTTTCTTATTATTGAATTATGACCGATTTGAACAAGATCATCAATTTTAACATGATCTTCAATACTAGTTTGATCCAACTGTGATTTTTCTACTGTACAATTTGAGCC
Organism: Candidatus Nitrosopelagicus sp.; assembly: GCA_028345965.1. Classification (GTDB taxonomy): domain Archaea; phylum Thermoproteota; class Nitrososphaeria; order Nitrososphaerales; family Nitrosopumilaceae; genus Nitrosopelagicus. The sequence goes on along the minus strand of JAOMEP010000001.1, from coordinate 65,164 downwards.
AATCCAAACATTATCGCCTATTGAAATTTTTCCTATATGATTAAAATGAATAAATTCAGTTTCATTGTAACTAAAACCAAATCCTTCACTACCAATTGTACAATTTGAAGATATTACGCAGTTTCTCCCAATTTCCGTAACTCCAAAAATTACTGTGTTTGCTAAAATTTTTGTGTTATTGCCTATAACTACATCTTTTGCAATGTAACAATTTGGACCAACATACACATTATCCCCAATTTTTACATTCGATTCTATAATAGCTGAAGCATGTATTCCTGGTTTAAATTCATCATCAGTGAAAAATTCTTTCACTACACGTTGGAAATCTAATCTTGGGTTTTCTGAAAAAATTATAGGTATGTTGGTTTTTTTGTTTATATCGTATGTACTAATAATAGCAATATTTTCATATTTATCTAATTTTTTTAAATCATATTCGACATTATCTTTAATTTTAAATTTAAAATTAGTTAATTCTGAATAGAATAATAATGAATTATTTTTAACATTATTCATAGAACTAATAGATGTTATTTCAAAATCATCACCATCATAGTCACTTTTTAAAAATTCAGCTATTTTCTTTACAGAGATTTTTGTTTTTCTTTCTTTAAACATATTTGACTATTTTAAGGAAAAACGGTATTCTATTATAAATAATTCTAATAATTTTTCCTATTTATAAAAAATATCTGTTAATACTTATGTGTTAAGATAAAATTCTATTAAATAAAATAGAATTTATAGCTAATTTAATATTATTAACTCTGATTTTATTTGTATGAACTCATTAAATGATGTTTTTGGTAAATTAGGTTATGAATTTACAGATGAAGATAAAAATGCTGTAGAGTTTTATCACAAGAATGGATATTGTGTTATTAAAACATCAGACACAGTAAATAAACATCTAAATGAATTTAGGAAGATTATTGATGATTTAATAACTAAAGAATCATGGAGAGGAGGTTGGGAAGGCAAAGAGGAATACATAAAATACAAAAAAGTTTTCCAACCAGGTGCTCATAGATTAGGAAATTTATTTAACAAAAATAAACTATTTTTAAAATTATTAGTTGAAGAAAATATTCTCAAAATTGCCTCATTATTGATGGAAAATGATATAAAAATTGGAGGACTGGACATGAGAGAACCACTTAAAGGAAAAGGATTGCAAGAATTTCATATAGATTGGATACCAAAGAAAAATGATACTGAAAAAATTCAAAATATCATTGGAATGATCTATTTGGATGATTCAACTAAAGATAACGGTGCATTACGAATTGTTCCTGAGTCACACAAAATTCCTGGATGGATACAAGAAAATTTTGATATTAGTTCTTCACATCCAAATGAGAAAATAATAGAAGTTAAAGAATCTACAATTATTTTATTTGATGGTAATTTATGGCATAGTGGAACTACTAACAATAATGGAAATCGAAGACGAGCATTATATCTTGATATTAGACGTAGTAATATCCCACCATTATTGAACCAGAATATCTACTTAGATGAAAATACTCAAAATAATTTAGATGACGTGGAAAAATTTCTTTTGGGTATTGATGATAATATAGAGTTTATAGATAGAGTGCATACAGCTGGTGATGTTTTTAGAAAAGAATTTAAATCTAATACTTTTATGAAAAACTACTAATTATTTCAAAATTTCTTAACTGCTAGTCCCATGCCACAATTAAAAAAATATTTCTTATGACTTATTTCTTTAAATTCAAAATTCCTTTTTTCTTTAAACTCTTTCCATATTTAGCTATTTTAATTACTCATGTTATGTCGGCCATTAAACAACGAGCTAAAAAATTGAATCTTTCAATGGAACTACTATTTTTTATGTTTAAAATTAAATCAAAAAGCTTTGATTATGTGAATTTGTAAATCCATCATGCAAGAGAAAATATACAAATATGAATTATCTACAAGGATAAGCCTAAGTGATGCACATTATGCTGGAAATTTGATTGATGGAGCTCATATTATGAAATTATTTGGAGATGTAGCTACAAATCTAACAATACAGATAGACGGAGATGAAGGATTATTACGTGCCTACGACTATGTTGAATTTTTAGCTCCTGTATATGCAGGTGACTTTCTAACTGTTAAAGGAAAAACTACAAAGATTGGAAATACAAGTAGAAAAATTCTATTTGAAGCATTTAAAATAATTAAAGCGACACCAAATGGAAAATTTGATAGTAATTGTAAGACAATTGAACCTCCACTTCTTGTTGCTAAAGCATCAGGTACAACGGTTGTTACAAAAGAAAAACAAGGGGATATTTAGTCAAAAACTTTATTCAATTTCTTTTTCAAACATTAATGTTGTTACATTATAATTATTTTTTAAAAAGATTTTTTCACTACTAAAATTATTTTTTCGTACTAATGCTTTTATTTTTTTAAGGCCAATTTTTCTAGCTTCCTTTTCCATTAATTCCAACATTTTTGTCCCAATACCTTTGTTTTGAAATTTCTGATCAACTATAATACTAACATCATCTTTTAAAAGTCTAATATAGCCAACATTATTTTTTCCATCAGAAGATATCCATTGATGAAAATTTGTATTAGATTTTTGGTTTTTCATATATTCATAGTGTTCTTTTTTTGTAAGAATTTTTTTTTGTTCTATAAAATCATCTTTAAAAAAATTATTTCTTAATTCTAAAATATAGTCCCAATCTTCTTTACTAACTTGTCTTAATTTAATTTCCATTCTTGTTCTATTTTACGTATTGTCCTGAATAAAAATAATTCAAACAATGAATTAGTCCTCTTTCATAAATATCTGGAATTCTTTTGAATTGTAAATGTGAACCGATTTCTACATTATTCCACTGAGCTAATTTTGGTCCTTGGAGTAACCAATAGAGTAATCTTTTATCTACATCAATAGAAATGAATTTTTTGATGTTTTTTATTTCTTCAAATGTACAAGTTTCAAATCCATTTCCATCACATGAAATTACTGCAAATTTATCATCATTTAATTTTAAAATGATTTTAGTATCTGTTGAATATGAAAGCTTTTTTCTAATATCATTATATTTTTTGTATGAATCAGGTAATAATTCCAATAATGAAGTGAGTTTTGGCTCTGGTTCAGATTCAAAATCAAATTTAATCTTTGATAATTTTTCTTTTATATACTGTTCTTTAAATTTTAAATCTTCTTTTTGATATTTTTTTGTTGAAATACCAGTAGTGACATCAAAACTTTCTTTTGAATTTAATGCAATGCATTGAGTTTTATTTTGATCAGTATTTTTAATTAAATAATCTAATGCATAATCCAAATCGGGTTCTCCACGATTTTGATTTAATATAGAATTTTTTCCTGCTAGCGTATATTTGCCTGCAAAAGGAAAAAAATATTTTGGTTGAAAAATTTTTAAATAATTTAGTGTATCATTTAATCTCTTATTTTTTTTCATTTTTATTTGAGTGTCAAGCTTTTCTTTTGAAAAATTAAAGCATTGTGGATAAGATGATGCACCAGCATAACCAACCAATAATAAATCAATTTTTTTATATTGTTTAGCAACAATTTTTGCTGTCTTTTCTGAAATTTCAAATGGACAATCATTTGTATTTACTATCGTTTCATTATGATTATTGAAAATTGCCATTGTATCTACATTGCCTAAACCTTCTTCCACATTCATTGTTCCACATCCAAATAGTTTTCCGCAAATCTCAGGGTTACAATTATCAGCAGCAATTATAGTAATTTCAGTTTCATTTTTTAATTTTGTTTTGACATTATTCTTTAATTCAATTACATCAAATCCTAATCTCTGTATATTTTTTTTCAAGTATTTTTCGGTAAATTCATGAATCAGTACGGGTATTTTTTTATTTAATTTTTCTAATGTTTTAGGACTACAATGATCTGGATGTATATGGCTGATGTAAATAAAATCCATATCGTCAAATTCTTGTGGTTTAAAATCATAAGGAGGGAATATCCCCCATGAGCCAAAATATTCTCCGTTTTTTAACCAAGGATCGACTAAAATTTTTGTTTGATCATCTTGAATAACAACTGCTGCAGAATTATGATATGTTAATTTCATTGATCAAAATCCTCGAGTGTGATTTGTTGACCTTTTTTGATTTTTCGAATTGCTCTTTTTTGTAGAATTTTTTCATAGAATTCTGGTGATAATCCATTTCCAGGTCTTCTTAATCCAATATTATTTTTATCAAAAATTTCTTTTTCATTTATATTATTTAATGCGACTACACTCCTTCTAGCAATTTTTTTCATTTCTTCTTCTTTTCTTGTTGGTTCTAATTTTACAGTTCCTAACATATTGTATGAATTCTTAATATTATCTACCCATATTTTTAATCCATGTATATTCTCAGAAAACCAATGATCAGGTCCAGGTAGATCATGAGAAAGTGTGAAATGTTTTTCGAAACAAACAGAGCCCAAAGCACATGCAAGCGATGATGCAAGTGGACCTTCAGTATGATCTGAAAAACCTAATGGAATATTAGGGAACATTTTTTGTAAAGTTTCAAATTTTCGTAGATTTACATCCTCAATTGGTGTAGGATATTGAGAAGTTGTAACCAACAATATGGTTGGATATCCATCAAATGTTCCAATAACTTTTAGAGCGTCATGAATTTCACTTTGATTTGCCATTCCAGAGGACAATAAAATTGGTAGACCTGTTGAAGCAAAATCTTTTAGAATTGGGAGATTAATTATCTCATCAGAGCCAACTTTAATTGCTGGAATTCCAAGTTCTAATAAAAGATCTAAATCACTATGATTTTCAGGAGTTGATAAAAACATTATTTTTTCTTCATCACATTTTTCTTTAATTTTAAACCATTCATCACGACTAAATTCACATCTCTCAAAAAGTTTAAGTTGGGATTCAGTAATTTTTTTGCCTTGAGAAAAATATGTATATGTTAAAGTTTCATCCAAAATGAATTCTTTTGCTTTAAAAGTTTGAAATTTTATTGCATCCACTCCTGAGTTTTTAGCAACTTTAATCATCTCAAATGCTTTTTCTATATTCCCATTATGATTTATTCCTGCTTCAGCTATAATGAACGGTGGAAAATCTCTTCCTATCTTATGATTATATAATCTGATTTCATTCATAGTTTTTTCATTCAATTCAGTAATCTCATTTCATCTAAAATTCTTTGACAACCCTGACCATCAACAAGTTTTAAATTTAATTTTGAGATTTTTTGTAAATTTTGAATATCAAGATTTTTAATTCCTATAACATAGTCATGAATCGTTAATTTTTTAGCTAATCCGAGATAAATTATATGACCCTCCTTCCCCATAACTCTGGTACATTCCAACTGATCTTCAGAAATTACAGATACTAGCGAAGGTAAACCTAAACAACATCTTTCCCAAGTAGTACTTCCACCAGCACCTATTGCTAAATCAGAAGTACTCATAAGATCACCAATCTTATCCACGTCACAATAAAAGTTTATGTTAGTCATAGAAGAACATAACTGTTGAATTTCATCTTTAAATGGATTGATACTAGTTGTTACAACATCAATATGAATATTTTCTAAATTAAGAATTTTTATTGCCTCTAAGACTTTACGAGTTTCATTAGATGGGTCTGTACCCCCAAACGATATCAGGATATTTCTTAATTCAGTTCTATTTTTGATTAATTTTTGTCTTAAATTGGAGAATTCAGATCTTAACAGAGCATATCTCGGACCAAGCAACATTTTACAGTTTTTTGGAACTAGATTTTCATATCGTTCGTTAATTTCTTCATAAAGATTCTGATCTATTAACATGTCACAGTCATGTTGTTTATCTGCCAAATCATCAATCACAATAATTTTTTGAACATGTTTTCGAAGGATTTGTTCCCATTGTATGTCAATATTTCGATGATCAACTATAAGCCAAGAAGAATCATCTTTATTTGATACAATTATTTTTTGTGTTTCTATTGCATCATGGTTTACAATATTGGCATTATTTTCATTTTCTGGAAGAATATTAATTTTATATCCTTTCTTTATTATTAGTTCATAAATTTTTTCATCTAATTTTTTTGAGATAAAAATCACCTCAAAATTATTTCTGGCAAGTGTTTCTGCCAATGACATACATCTCATTATATGACCAATTCCAATATCTCTACCAGAATCAACACGAATGAAGATTTTTTTATTTTTCATTATATATGATCTAGAAATATGCTATAATAAAATAATACTATCAAAAGAATTTTGATATTTAATTTCAAATTAATTTTCAATACTACATTATAAAATTTATTCTTCTAAACTAATTAATATCAGAAAAAGTTTGAACTCATATGAAAATCTTAGTTATTGTTGCACATCCCGATGATGAAGTACTTGGTATGGGAGGTACAATTAAAAAACATACTAAAAATGGAGATAGTGTTGTAGTTGCATATTTGACTACAGGAATAAATGCAAGAAGAAGTATAGATTACACTAATTCTTCATCGTATAATTTCTCCGAACATTATTTACAAAAAAACAAAAAACAAATATTGGAACTTAAAAATGATGCAAAAAAATCTTCTAAAATACTAGGAGTTAAAAATACACTTTTCTTTGATTTTCCAGATAACGAAATGGATACAATTCCATTGTTAAAAATTGTAAAAACAATTGAAAAAATTATTTTAAAAGAAAAACCTGATATTGTTTATACTTCACATTATAAAGATCTTAATATTGATCATAGAATTACATGTAATGCAACATTAACTGCATGCAGACCAAATTCAATTTTTATTAAACAAATACTCTGTTTTGAGATATTTTCATCCACTGAATGGACTTTTTCCTATGATTTCAAACCTAATCATTTTGTAAATATTGAAAAAGAATTAAGTTCAAAAATAAATGCAATGGGAAAATATAAAAATGAATTAAAAAAATTCCCACATCCACGTTCACTAGAAAACATTGAAAATTCTGCAAAACGTTGGGGGTCTATATCTGGTTTTAATGCCGCTGAAGCTTTCCAAATTATACGAAAAATGCAAATCTAATTAGACATTAAAAATTTCCATAAAACTAGTTTTTGATGATGACATTTTAAAATAAAATCAAATTTTAATTTTAAATATTTGCAAGAATTAAAAAAACTTCTTTCTTCGTAACTTTTTTAACCCATAATTTATCCCAAAGAATGATTAGTTAGAATGAAAAATTATATTTTTAGAGATTTAAAATCAAAGAAAGATAAAGAAGATCTTTTAGAATTTCTAAGACATCAAACAAATGCAGAATTTGGTGGGTATAGATTATTTGATGGTACTAGAACCCATCTTATGCATATTCCAGAAGAATTAACTGATTTAATCGTATTTTTAAAAAATTACGAAAATAATAACAAGATGAAATTTTCAAATTTTTTAGAGATTGGATTTAACTCAGGTAAAGTAAATACAATACTACATAAATTTTTTAATTTTAAAAATATTGTTGCATTAGATACGTTTACTGCAGAAATGAGTTCACAAGAATTACTAGCAAATATTGTAAGAAAAAATTTAACTTTAATTTGTGGTAGATCTGACAGAAAGGAAAATTTAGAAATTATAAAGAAATTCCAACCATATGATTTGATTTTTGTTGATGCAAGCCATGAATATAAGGATGTAAAAAAAGATCTTGATAATTATTCTAAAATGTTATCTGATAAAGGAATAATATTTGCACACGATATACAAAATGAAGATTATACTGGTGTAAATAAAGCATGGAAGGAGTTCAAGAAAAAAAATAATTTTTTATACAAAGAATTTAGTTGTAAAAAATATTTTTTTAGTCTTGGTGTGGGTCTAGCAATAAAAAATTAGTATTTATTTAGTTAAGAAACTGAATGATGCTAGAAATAAACTATAATGTTCAAAACGTCACTAAAGTTTCAAAGATACTTTACAATATTAAAAAATTTCACATATTCAATATAATTTCATAACAGGTTTTATTTATACTAAAAAAATTCTTTGAATTATGAAACCAAGATTGATGTTTTAGATAGATCAGGGATTATTACACTTTGGCCTAGCGAAGTTTATACAAGAAAATCTAGATTGTGAACTATATTCAATATTTGAAGTGACTGAAAATGTTAATTTTTTTTGAAATATCAAACAACTGCAGAATATGGAGGCCATCAAATTTTTGATGATACACGTACACACATAATGCATAATACCAAAGAACTAGCAGAATTTATTTATTTTTTAAAATCTTGAGAAACTAAACTTAGTCTATATTTTGACAAAAATTTATCCTCTAAATCTTCTATCTGTTTTGTAGTGAGTTTTGATTTTTCTTGAATATTTTTTAATATTCCATGTCTTTTTCAAATCTCTTAACGTCCAGAAGTTTCTTTTTTCTTTGATCGTTTGAAATATCTTGAAAAATATTATTTATTATAGTCATGAATAAATCTCTACATGTTTTCATAGATTTTTATCGTATTGTATATAAGTCATTTAATTTGAGATCATGCATGCCAGCAAAGAAAAAAGATCTAAAATTACTCTTTGTTAATCCTTGCTTAAGACCTGGTTCTCAAGGATTCACTAAACTTCTTCCTCTTGGTTTAGCCTCAGTTATGACATATTTTGAATCCAAAGGTTATCGTCTCACTCTATTGGATATTGATATTAATGAATTCAGTGATGAATATGTTGAAAACTATATAAAAAATAATAATTTTGATTTTATTTTAACTGGAACAATAATCACTCATTACAAATGGACAAAATGGTTTGTTAATATGGTAAAAAGACACCAACCTAAATCCTATGTTGTTGTTGGTAATTCTGTAGCAGGTGCAATTCCAGAATTATTTTTGAATAAAACTAAAGGTGATATTGTAATAACTGGTGAAGGTGAAATTTCTGCATATGAGGCAGTAGAAGCTGTTCGTTTAGGTAAAGACTTGAAAACTGTTACCGGAATCTCATTTAGAAACTCTGATGGAACTATTACTACAACTGACCATCGAAAAGTAGGAAGTATCAATGACTTTCCATTTATCAATTGGGAAAATTTTGATGTTGAACGTTACATTAGTCAAAAAGTAAAAATTCCTTCAATTTCAGATTTACCAAACCAAGAAGAAGTGCGCTCAATGCCAATAATTTCAGCTAGAGGATGTGCATTTAGATGCTCATTTTGTCATTTTGTCTATTGGGATGATCCATATAGAAATAGAACACCAGATAGTATTTTAGGAGAAATTAAACATTTAATAGAAAAGTATAATGTTAATCACATAGACTTTTTTGATGATTTAACTTTTGCTTCTGCACATCAAGTACGAAAACTTTGTGATGCAATCGAAAAAAGTGGTCTGAAATTTAAATGGTCTGCATCAGTTCGTGTTGATTTATTTTCAAGAGCTAACCTATCATATGATGATGCATTACAAGTAGCTAAAAGAATGAAGGCAAATGGTTGTATAGCAAGTGGCTTTGCATTAGAATCTGGAAATAAAGAAATTTTAGAAATGATGAACAAAAAAGTTAATCCAGATGAATTCTTAACTACTGTAAAAATTATGAGAGAAGCAAAAATCTACATTCCAATTAGTGTTATCTTTGGTTATCCAATAGAAACAAAAGATACTATCAAAGAAACATTTGATCAATGTTTAAAAGCTGGACTATACCCAAGTATAGGTTTTCTATTACCATTGCCCTATACTGCAATGTATGATTATGCAAAAGTAAATGGTTTCATCACTGATGAAGATGCTTATTTGGACTCGATTACTGAAAGACAAGATATCTGTGTTAACATGACAAAATTATCTGATAAAGAAATAATGGATGAGATAAAAATTGGGGCTGCTCAATTAAATGATATGTTGAAGTTAGGTTTGACAGAAGAAACATACATTAAAACAAAAGGTAACAAAACCTCTAAAAAATTCTTTGAAAAAGAAAACCATAGACTAGATCCTAAGAAGATTAAACGCATTAAGAATGATGTGAGTTTTAACTGGTCACAAAAAACATTTTCTTATGAAGAACAATAGTTTTAAACATTTTTCTTTCTAGAAATAAATTCTTTATCTTCTTTCAAAGATTTTTCATCACCTTCATTTCTATTCACATTTTGATTTAATTTGATTAATTCTGGTTCTAAATTGAAAAGTTCTACAATATCTTTTACCAAAATTGGTCTTTTTTTAATTTTTGAAATTATTATTTTTACTAATTCTAAATCTTCAGGACGATCAACTGCATATCTTAAATTTGATAAATTTTCTGAATTTTCTACATGTTTGATTTTAAATTTATTTTCATGATTTGAAAAATATGATGTTACATGTTCTTTTTCTGAAGGAAGCTTTGCATTTTTATATGCAATTTCAAGTGCATTATATGAAAAAATCTCTACTTCAGTACCACTTGGAAAAGTAGATTTTGATAAAAAATTTGTAACATAATCGTATGAATTTTCATTGAAGAATTTTATATTTTGATCAACAATAGTTGGATCTATCAATGGTTTATCAGAAGGAATTCTTACTATTGTTGGCATAGAAAATTTTTTTGCACATTCATAATGCCGTTTGAGAACGTTTTTTGGGTCTCCTCTAAAACATTCTATTCCTATTTTTTTTGAATAATCCATTATCTTACTATCTTCCTCTAAATCTGTAGTTGCTACTACAATTTTATCAATCAGTTTAGATTCTTGTAGCTGTTTTATAACAAAGTCTAGAACTGTTTTATTTTCTTCCACATTTTTCAAAACTTTTCCTGGTAATCTTGTTGATCCCATTCTAGCTTGAACAATACATCCAATCATCAATTAACATCTTTTACAAGTTTTTCATTGACTAAAATTTCAATTAATTCATCTTTAGAGAGAAATTCAACTTTGTCTGATGTATATTGTTCTGTACGTGTAGTTTCTTCTAAACAATCCCATTTGGAAAATGTTTCTTGATTCATTTGTTTGTCTAAAATTACATAATAATCATCAATTTCATAGGTATTTCTCAATTCTTCTTCACTGATTAATGATTCATGAAATTTTTCTCCAGGTCTGACAAGAATTTTTTTAATATTCACAGATGTTTTAAAAACTTCAAATAAAGAATCTTTTAAAGTTTCTAATTTGTATGATTTTAATTTAGGAACAAAAATTTCACCACCATTGCCAAGTTTAATAGAATCAAAAATTAGTTTTGTAGCTTGATTCATAGTGATGTTAAATCTGGTCATTGAGAAATCAGTAACTGTGAGTTCTTCTCCATTTTTAATCTGTTCAATAAATTTTGGAACTACGGAATTACTACTTGCTAATACATTTCCATATCTTACTGCTATGAATTTTGTTTTGTGTCTTTCTGGATTTGTATAGTTTCTTGCTGTAATGAAAAGATCTTCCATTAGATGTTTAGTTGCTCCATATGTATTCAGAGGTGAAACTGCTTTATCTGTGCCAACACAAATTGCTATTTCAACATTCTCTTCCAAACAACACTCAATTACATTTTGACTACCTAAAACATTTGTTTTAATTGCTTCAAATGGATTATATTCTACAATTGGTACATGTTTTAGTGCTGCTGCATGAATAACAATATCAATATCTTCTAATGCTTTTGAAAGTCTTTCTTTATCTCTAACATCTCCTATCAAAAAACGCAAACGTGTATCGTTTACTTGATTTTGCATTTCAATTTGTTTCGATTCATTTCGACTGTAAATTCTTATAGTATCAACTTCTGTTTGAAGAATTTTTTTTGTTAATGCAATTCCTAAAGAACCCGTGCCACCAGTAATTAGCACTTTTTTACCATTAAACATAGTCTCAATTTTCAAATCAGCACTACAATAAGGTTACGTCTAAGATCTCTTTACTATAAAATATTAAAAATGCTTTTATTGTAAGATTCTGAATTTCTCTTAAATTGAACATTGATGAGATTGCAGTCGTACCTTTAGACACATATCCAACAAAAGATGTAAAAGATAACCGTCTTAATGGTGAACTAACAGTAATCTGGAGAAATTGGGATAAAATAATTAAAACTCCCGAAATGGTTTATGTTAATTCTGTTAATCCTGGAGAGATTAAAGGACCTCACATTCATAAAAATCGTACAAGTTATTTTTTATGTTTACAGGGGAAAATGATTATTGTTATCCGAGATAAAAATGAAAAATATCATGAAATTGAAACTAATTCTACTGAATCAAAATTAATTTCTGTTTCAAATGGTACTCCTGCAGCCATAATCAATCCTTCAAAAAATATTTCTAAAATTTTAGTTCTTGCAGATGTAGCATGGAAACCTAATGATAATGAGATGGAAAATACAACATTTGATGATTATGACTGGAATAAATGGAAAAAAGAAGATATTATATGATTTGTTTTTAATAAATTCTTAATATTTTATATACTTGAATAATAAAATTTGAATTAATGCCAGCAAAGAAAAAAGATCTAAAATTACTTTTTGTTAAGCCATGTCTACGTCCTGGTGGTTTTACAAAACTACTTCCTGTTGGATTAGCTTCTGTAATGACATATTTTGAATCTAGAGGTTATCGCTTTACATTACTGGATATTGATATTGATGAATTTAGCGACGAATACGTTGAAAATTATATAAAAAATAATCATTTTGATTTTGTCTTAACTGGAACAATAATTACTCATTACAAATGGACTAAATGGTTTGTAAACATGACAAAAAAACATCAACCCGATTCATGTATCATTGTTGGCAATTCTGTCGCTGGTTCAATTCCTGAATTATTCTTGAATAATACTAAAGGAGATATCGTTGTAACTGGGGAAGGTGAAATATCTGCATATGAAGCAGTAGAAGCAGTACGTTTAGAAAAAGATTTGAAAACTATAGAAGGAATTTCCTTTAGAGCCGATGATGGAACAATTACCACAACTGAACATCGAAAAGTTGGTGACATCAATGATTTCCCAATGATTAATTGGGATCACTTTGATGTTGAACGTTACATAACTCAACCTGAAACATTTCCTGACAAAGATGCTGATCCAGAAGATATGCGTGCACTCCCTGTAATCACTGCTAGAGGTTGCGCATTTAGATGCTCATTTTGTCATTTTGTCTTTTGGGATGATCCTTATAGAAATAGAAAACCTGATGCTATTATAGAAGAAATTGGACAATTACAAAGTAAATACAACATAAAATACATAAATTTCTGGGACGATCTTAGTTTTGCATCAGCAATTCAAATGGAGAAATTCTGTAATAAGATTATTGCAAGTGGTTTAAAATTCAAATGGATTGCTTCTGTACGTGTTGATCTATTTTCTAGAGGAAGAGCTAAAGGAGAAGATGCATTAAGAGTTGCTAAAAAAATGAAAGAAGCAGGTTGTTATTCAGTTGGCTTTGCGTTAGAATCTGGAAACAAAGAAATTCTTAAAATGATGAATAAGGAAATCAATCCTGAAGAATTCTATGATACTGCTAGTGTTTTAAGAGAGGCAGGAGTAATATGTCAAACAACTGTCTTGTTTGGATATCCACAAGAAACAAAAGAAACCATCAAAGAAACTTTTGATCAATGTCTTAAAGCCGGTTTATACCCAAGTATTGGATTTCTTATGCCATTACCATACACTGCAATGTATGATTATGCAAAAGTAAATGGCTTCATTACTGATGAAGATGCTTACTTAGACTCTATTACTGAAAGGCAAGATATCAATATCAATATGACAAAATTATCCAATGAAGAAATAATGGGTGCAATTAAAGAAGGCGCAGCAAAATTAAATGAAATGCTAGATCTTGGATTAAATGAAGATACTTACATCAGAACTAAAGGTTACAAAAATAGACTGGATAATCTTAAAAAACAAAGACCAAAGTTAGATGCCAAAAAAATTAAACGAAATGTAAATGATATGAGTTTCAATTATGCTCAAACTGATTTCAAGTTTGAAGAACAGTCAAATGCTTAATCTGAATTAAATATCTTAAACATATGTTTTGCAATTAAGAATTCGAATGGTGTGTCGATCATTAAACCTGTTTCAATAGGAATCTCATAAGGTAGAATTTTTGGCGTGTACCACGTTTCAGACTTTCTAATACTCTTTTTTGTCATTATATGCAGTCCATTCATCTGATAAACTATTGGTGATGATTGACGACTTGTTGGTCTTTTTTTGAGAGGTTTGACAAGTTTTAGAAAACCCTTTGAATCTTTTTCTACAATATTGTAATATGGATTAAGATGTTGTTTGTATACCCCAAAAACTCCATCACATTTTTTTTTATTTAATAATTCAACTGCACCTTTCACATCTTTCATTCTTAGAAATGGAACTGTCACATCAAGATTTACAATAACATCAAATTTGTAATTCATATGTTCTAATTTTTTAATTGTGTGTAAAATAACATCTGTAGTTGTAGCATTATCTGTTGCTAAATATTTAGGTCGCATAAACGGAACTTCTGCACCATTTTTTTTTGCAATTTTTGCAATTTTTTTATCTTCTGTAGAAACTACTACATAACTAAAAATTTTAGATTTTAGTGCTTTGCGTACAGTGTGTGCAATTAAAGGTCTACCGCCAATTTCTTTCAAGTTTTTTCCGGGAACACCTTTTGAACCTCCTCGTGCAGCAATGAAACAAAGTGGTTTCAATTTCATTTATTCTCTTCCTCTAAATCAAGAATTAATTTGTTAGTATAGGTAGATGTATCAAAATATGCACTTTCGAACTTTTTCGAACTTTTCAAACATTCTAAAAAATAACCAACTGATTTTTTTAAAGAATTTTCACCAATAGTTTGAAAACTAAAGTCAATTTCTTCTTTATTTTTAGGATTTGTAAATAAACCATTTTCATCAAATGTATCTCTTGGATAGGAAATTTCCATTTTTCCATCTTTTATTATTACAAATCCATTTGTTCCAACTATGACAATATTTTCTACAAGTGGTGTTGCATACGAAGTAAAAATCGATGCTACTATACCACTCTCAAATTGTAAATTTACTGAATTTGTATCAAATGATGTACCATTATCAGAAATTAATCTAGGTAGATAGTTTGAATTTATTGTTTTTCCAAAATTGAAAATCATTAAATCAATCCAATGTATGGAACTATTTTCAATTATATTGTGCAAATTATTTTCACCATCTGCTCTCCAATCTTTTAGATATTTTTCCTTGAAAGCCAGTCCTTGAGATGTAATAATGTTTATTTGAATAATTTTTCCTAGTTTTTCAGATTTTGAATATTCTTTTAGTAAATCATTGAATCCACTAAAGCGTAAATTAAAACCAAAGAAAATCCGTTTTTTTTGTTCACTGATCAGTCTTTCCAAATAATCAATACCATCTGAAGATGTTACGGGAGGTTTTTCACAATAAATTAGACAATCTGAATTTTCAATCATTTCTTTTAGGTATTCAAAATGTGTATTATTTGGAGAAGCAATAAAAACTCCATCACATTCATACAAATCTTTTAAATTATTTGTAATTCTTGAATCTTCGATATTTTTTGTGGGATGATATATGTATGAAACCTCAACATTGTCTGTTCTCTCAACAATATCTAATAACTTCTTAGCATGATTCTTGTAACCAATAAAACCGATTTTATGAGTCAACTGGACACCTATCACATGGGAATATTTGATTTCTATTATTTTTCAAATGTTCATTCCTCAATTCTGTAAACTTATTACTTTTCCAAATATTTTTTATTGATTGATCTTTAACTGAACCAACACTTAGCTCACTTTTATAATCTATATCACATGGATTGCATAATCCATCATACCAAATGTACATTCTTTCCCAAAGGTAATTGCATGGGCCTGGAGCCATTATCTCTTTTGGATTATGATATGTGTCCCATCTATTTTCCATTTCTACCATTACAACATTATCAACATATTTTTTCCAAAAGTCTCTAAATTTTTCTGGATCTTGGCTCTTTTCCACTTTAACACCACTTACTCTAGTTTCAATTTTTGAATCTGGATAAATTTTTTCTTTAATGTCTTTGAATTTTTTCACATTATCAACAATCTCTTCAAAAATTCCTTTAACTCTAATCGATTCATATTCCTCTTTCTTGTAAGAATCAATTGAAAATACCATGTTTGTTACACCACTTTTAAGAATTTGATGAATTAGTTTTTCATTTAGTTTGGTTCCATTAGTATTAATTTTTAATTCAAAAAATTTTCCCGAACAATATTCTAACATCTCCCCTAATTTTGGATGTAAAGTTGGCTCTCCTCTTGATGCTAAAGTTATTGCTTTTGTACCGCCTGCTACTGCATCATCAATAATTTTTTTGAAAAGTTCAAAATCAATCATTCCCATAAATTTATTATTTGATGTGAACGTTTCATCAATTTGAAAACACATTATGCAACGTAAATTACATGCTGAAACAGGTTCTATTAGTAGATAAACTGGAAAATCATATACAATTTTTTGTTTAGGAAAATAATTCATTTTATATCTAAAAATTAGATATTCTGCCCAAATCTCTTGTTTATTTGATTCTAAAAAATGAACTTCTTGTGGAGATAATAAAGTTAAATTATTTTTTTCAAATAACATGAGAATTTGGTTCAATATTTTTTGATCTTCAGTTTTTTCAATTAATTTAGATTGTTCTTTTAAAATTATAATTAATGATTTCACATCAAAATCTTTTTTTGTTAAAAATGTGACTCCTTCTCTAGTCATAAATATAACTAAACATTCCCTTATAATAATATCATTCTAAACATAGCTCTAATATTTTATGAATAAACAATATAACCGACACATCAAAAATTAAGTTGATTATTAGTAAAATGGAAAATACAATATGCATAATTGAAAATCTGAATGACATCAAAATAATAAAAAAACAATTAAACAATCATCCAAATCTAAAGATATTCACATTAAATTATAACACCCATAGACTACTAGAAAAAAATAATATTAGTCATAAAATTGGAGAATATTATCTTACCAATGATGACAAAAAACTCATTAATCAATTAGCAACTGATATCACACTAAATTGGTGGAAAAATGAAGAAATTAGACACATACTTACAGTCGATAATATTACTATTCCTGAATTTATTGAAATGGAATTATTTCAATATATTTTAAGTATTTTTAAAAGTGCAAAAACTATTCTTAAAATTATTCAAGATATATCTCCAAATGAAATTTTATCTGTTACAAATATCAATCCATTTTTAAAATTAATTTGTGATGAAAAGAATATTAAATTTCAAAATTTATCTGATGGAAAAATATCATCACTTCATTATGATAGAATTAATATAAAATATAATGTTGGACCTATACCACTTTCTATTACAACCTCTAGAACAAAATATAAAAAAATTAAAAATTTCACTGAAAAAATATCTCAAAAATCGTTTCGCTTATCTCCTAACAAAAACCAATCACAAAATGATGCTATTTTACTACTTGAATTCAATCCTATAACTTATGAAATATTAATTCGTGAATTGGGAAAATTAGGAAAAAATATTTTTCTATTAAATCAACGTCGTCCTGCAGTTTTAGGCAAAAAAAGTTTGGAAATTATCAAAAAATCAAATTGTAAAATCATTGATTTAGCAAATTTTGAACGAAATATTAAGTCACAAATTTCAAATGAAAAAAAATTATTAATGAAAAACCTTGAAAAACTCTGGCAAAATGATTTAATTTTTCAAAATATCTTTTTAATTGATTCACATAGTGTTTGGTCTTCAATCAAAGCGACTTTTAGTAATATGTGTAATGAAAGATTTCATGAATCTTTAGAACGTATTTTGCTCTTACACGAATTATTTTCTCAGTATAATATCTCTGAAATTTTAGAATGGGCTGAAACAGGTCAAGAAGAAAAAGAAGTTCTTGCTGTATCTAAAAAATATGGCATAAAATCTATAATGCTACAACATTCAATGTTTCCAATAGGTGAGATTTGGAAACCATTTGGTAGATTTCTTGCATTATTTTCACATGAACATCAAAGTGATTATCAAGCAATATGGGGAAATCTTACACATGAATTTGCTGTTTCAAATGGTCATAATAAAGAAAAATTATTAATCACAGGAAGTCCAAAACATGATTCATTTTTCTCCTTAGAAAAAAATTTTAAAAAAACAGGAAAAATATTGTTAGCGACTACTGGTCCTCCCGCAATTTTTGCAGAAGATTCCACCACTGATATTTTTTTAAAATATGATGAATACATAAAAGAAATATTTCGTGTAGTAAAGAAAAATCATCCTGATAAAGAATTAATTGTAAAGCCTCACCCTCAGTCTGATTTTATAAACAATGCAATTGATTTAATCAATGAAACTGATTCTAATGCAAAAATAATTGTAGATGCAAATTTACCTGAATTAATTAACGAATGTGATCTGATTATTAGCTTTAATACTTCTAGTATCTTATTGGAATCAATTATTTTAGAAAAACCAACTATTTCATTAATTACAGATAACTGGGCTAAAGAAAATGAAATTATCAAAATGAATGGCGTAATGTCTATTGATAATATTCAAAATGTTGAATCAGATATATCAAAAATCATTTCAAATGAAGAATACAAACTTGAACTAAAGTCTAACGCGAAACAATTTCTAAAAAATTATCTATCAAACCATGGTAATGCATCTGAACAACTAGTCGAAATCTTAAAAAAATTATAATTTTTTTACCATGATGTGTACCCGCCATCTACAACGAATGTAGAACCTGTTGAATAACCTGAATTTTTGCTACAAAGAAATTCCATTAAATGATTTAATTCATTTTTTTTCATCATTCTCTTTAGTGGTGTATGCTTTGAGTATGCAGAAATAAATTTTTTATTTTGTTTATGTTCCACTCCTCCTGGAATAACACAGTTAACTTGAATATGTGGTGCTAAGTGTATGGCAAGATATTTTGATAAATTAATTACAGCTGATTTTGATACTCCATATCCAATATCCTTGTGACTACCTTCATACATGTCTGGACGAGGTGAAATTAATCCATATGTTGATGAAAAATTTATAATTCCTGATTTTTTATTATTTCTTGCAAACTCTCTGCATACTGAAAACAGAGTTGTGACATTAGTTTTTAAATACTCATCAAATGTCTCTAATGGAAAATTAAAAAGATTATTTTTTCGTTTATTTTTTGATACATGATCGTTTATGGCAAAACAATTTATCAAATAATCTGAATGATTTTTCTTAAACCAATTTTTTACAAATTTTTCATTATTAAGATCGTGTCCTAATTGAAGGTCTAATCTATAAACTTTATTTTTCTTTTTGAGAAATTTTGAAATCTCTTTTCCTAATAATCCCTCAGAACCTGTTATAGTAATTTTCTTCATTTTACATAACCTCTAATCTAAAATTTAGCAAAAAATTTGCCTCAATTTCTTTTGGTTAGGAATTTCAGTTGACCAAATTTTCTTTTTCCCATTTCCTTGTATTTTATCTATAACTCTAATATCTCTCACCAATCTTTGTAATCCTTGTGGTTCTAATGATGCTGCTTGGTCATGACCATACCAAGTTCTATTTACTGTAATATGTCGTTCAATTGAACTTGCACCTAACATAACTGCTGGAATTGAAACATTTGTGGCACCTACTTCATGTCCACTATAACCTACTTTACATTTGAATTTTTTTCTTAATTCAGGAATCATATTGAGATTAGCTTCTTCGGTAGGCATTGGGTATGCACTGTGACAATGCATTAATTCAAAAGGACATTTATATTTTTTAAAAATTTTAATTGCTTCTTCAATATTTTTTATTGTACTCATTCCGGTCGAGATAAATGTATATTTTTTTTCTTTTGCAATAAGTTCTAATAATTTTTTATGTGTAAGCATAGCTGAGGCAACTTTATTATATTTTGTTTTAAATTTTCTCATTGAAACTTGGCTTTCTGTATCCCAACAGGAAACAAACCATTCTATATTCTTTTTTTTACAATATCTGTTAATCTCTTCAAATTGTTTTAATGAAAATTCTCTATGTAATCTCATTTCTCGTTGAGTTTTACCCCATGGACTATCAAGTGGAGAATCTAAGAATTTTTTTGTATAGATCTTCTCAACATTTTTTTTTTGAAATTTTACGGCGTCACATCCTGCATCTTTTGCAATATCTATAATTTTTTTCGCAACTTTTAGATCACCCAGATGATTTGTTCCAATCTCTCCAATTACGAATACCATATTATTATCAAATTTTTATCTAATAAATCCCTTAAAATGACTTTCTAAGAATTCATAAACTGTCTAATATTACATCAGCAAATTCTCTAAATGCTCCTTTTCCTCCTTCTTTTTCACATTTTAAATCTGAAATTAATTTAATTTGTTTTTGTGCATCTGAAGGGCAGGCTGTAAGTCCCACACGACTCATAATTTTTAGATCGTTAACATCATCTCCAATGTATGCAACATTGAATGGCTTTACATTGAATTTTTTACAAATCTCTGAAAAAATTTTCTCTTTTTGTTTAATGTTAATGTGACAATCGTCTGCTTTTACTTTTTTAGCACGAATTTTTACAATTTTTGAATTTTCACCAGTTAAAAAAATAGTCTTAATTGATGCTTTATGCAATAGCTCAACACCCATTCCATCTTTGGCATTGAATTTTTTTAATAATTCATCTTTTTCAGAATAATACATTCCTCCATCAGTGAGAACTCCATCTACGTCTGTAATCACTAATTTAATTAATTTACATTTTTGAATAATTTTCTTTGAAATCATTTCACATCGATAATTTTCTTTGTTTTTCCTGATTTAATTATATTTAGTGCAATTTTCATTGTATCTATTCCTTCATCTAAGCCATTCATTGGTTTTTTTCTTTTTTTAACGCAGTTCATAAAATATTTCATTTCATCTACATACATATCATTTCGTTCAAATTTCTTTAGTTTTAAAATTGTTTTCCAACTTTTCTTTTTTGCATCAAAAAATTTTACTTCATTGTATACTGAATTCCAGAAAATTATTCCTTTCGTTCCTTTAATTTTACATCTTTTGTATTCATATCCTAAGAAAAAATCTAAATGCATTTCAGTTGTAATATTTTTTTTAAATTTCATTATACTAGATGAATAATCATCTACTGGAGTTTCTAAATCACTAAATTTACCAGTCACTGAATAAATTGTTCTTGGATTACCAAAGAACCAATACAAATAATCAATCTCATGAATTTGAGTTAGAACAATACCTCCACCTAAACTATTTTTTGCAGCATATCCTTTTCTATAGTCTTCGTATGGGTGCCAGTCGGGTAAATACGAACCATTTTCTACTTGACCAGAAATAACTCTACCAACTTTCTTCTTTTCAAGTAATTCGTGTATTTTTATAATACATTTGTGAAATCTCATATGAAAACCCATTTGAACTATTAATTTTTTTTCCTTGACTATTTTTTGCAATGTCTTTATCTCTTTTGTTGAATTTGAAAGTGGTTTTTCTATAAACAAATCCAATCCTGCTTTTGCTAGTTTTATGGCTGTTGGAATATGGTATGCTGTTTCATTTGTTATGAAGCCTATTGTAGGTTTTTCTTTCAGTGCTTCATTTAATGAATTCACAATTTTGACATTTCTATTTGAAAATTTGAAATCTTTCCTTTTTGTACATATTATAATTTCTGATTTAGTATTCTCCAAAAGATTAGTCACATGTCTTTTTCCTATAGATCCATAGCCTACCACTAATATTTTCAAACTTATTTCATGTGAAATTAATGCTAAATAGTATTTACTATTTCATAAATTAATAATCGTTAAGTATCTAAAGAAGAAATTTTAGATAATAATATGAAAAAAGATGTGGTTATTGGATTGGGCGAAATTGGATTACCTATCTATAAAATATTATCAAAACATTTTCCAGTTGAAGGCGTTGATATCAATCCCGTTCTAAATAAAGAAAAACCATCACTAAAAGATTACGATATTGATTTTGTTCATTTTTGTATACCTTTTTCAAAGAATTTTTTTAACATAATTAAAAAATATGAAAAAAAATTAAATCCAGAAGCAATTGTTATTCATAGTACAATCAGTCCTAAAACTACAGAAAAATTACAAAAAATGATCAAATCTCCTGTATTGTATAGTGCAACTCGTGGTGTACACAAACGTATGCTTAATGATCTAAAAAGATATACCAAGTTTTACTCTGTTTATAATTCTGCATCCAACTCTAATCGTGTATCAAAGATGTATGAACAAAGAATGAAAAAATGTGGAATAAAAACTAAAAAATTATCTGATCCATTAACGTTAGAGCTAGCCAAAATTGTTGTTGACACTTCGTATTACGGTTGGCTAATTAATTATGCACAAATTAGTAAAATTATATCTGATAAGTATGGTGTAAACTATGATGAAATGTGGTCATTCTCTGATGAAATTCATAAATTTTTAAAAAATAGACCAAAAATGTTTCCTGGATTTATCGGTGGTCATTGTGTAATTCCAAATTTAGAATTAATTGATAATGAACTATTAAATCAAATTGATAAAATAAATAAAAATTTTGGAAAAAAGAAAAAAAAATCTAACTAAAGCTTTCGTTTTATGAAATCGATTGCATCTACTGGAGATGGATCTATCTTAGATAAAATTGCAAGATAAATTGAAGCATAATCTAATAAATAAATTAAACATACAAGTTTTGAAATTATATTCCCATCAACTGAATACACTTCTTCAAAATCTATTTTCTTACTATTGAAATATTCTTTTATAATCTTCCATCTTTCTTTTGTTTTTACATAATCATCTGCACCTTGAAGTAAAATTGGTTTAAAATTATTATTATTTTCCCATGTTGAAATTGAATTATGTGATGCTTCTATTACATCCTCTATACTAGTATGAATTTTAGAATTTTCCTGTAATGAATTTTTAAATCTTATTGCAGCTGCTTTTAGTCCATCAGGATAGTAAATTAATGGATTTGAATTAATTTTTCTTGCTAAATTCAATGATTTATTTTTTTCATCAAGATTGTTTGAATTAATACTTGCCTGTAATTGTTCCATCTTTTCAAGTGATTCGATTACCTCTGATTTGTGTATTGGTAGTGCGTCGCCAAGTATCTTAAGAATTGAATATAAAAACACACCAAATGATGCTCTAGGTGAATGATTCATTGTGATATTATAATGTGGAATTGAATTTTCTATGCATTTTTTTTCCATAACCCCCCCTGATGAAATTGCAACAAACTTTGCATCTGATTTTGATTTATAATCTAATATTGATAATGTCTCTTTAGTATTTCCTGATATGCTTATTGCAATCACTAATGTTTTACTATCGACCGTCTTTGGTAACAAATATCCTTTAACAGTTGACACGTGAAAATTTTCTCTTGATAATATAGCTGCAATTATGTCTCCAATTGCACCTGAACCTCCCATTCCTGCTAAAACCACGTGATCTATATCTTCAAATTTAATTCTTGAAAATTCTTTTTCATATGCATCTCTTGCTAGTACTGCCCATTTATCATAAACTTGATACATTTTTTGTGGATCGAATTTTTGAATTTCATGTATATCCATATTGCATCTAAAAACCACATCTAATAAAACACTAAGGTATCATAGATACTTCTTGTCTAAACAAATAATAAATTCATAATTTAAAAAAAATACTATGACGCTTAAAACAATAGAATGGAAAGATAATTCTGTAATAATGATTGATCAGACAAAATTACCCAATGTTCTTGAATATGTTACATATACTGATTACAATCAAGTTGCGGATGCAATCAAAACACTAGTTATTAGGGGTGCGCCTGCTATCGGTGTAGCTGGTGCATTTGGTCTTGCCTTAGCATCATTACAAAGTAACGCTACTACTGAAAAGAATGAATTAATCGCATATATGCAGAATGCTAAAAAAATTCTATTTGAAACAAGACCCACTGCAGTAAATCTTGGGTGGGGACTCAATAAAATTATGGAAGTTGCAAATAATGGTAATACTGTAGAAGAAATAAGAAATAATGTTATTGAATATGCCAAAAAAATGGCAGATGATGATGTACAAATTAATATGACAATGGGAAAAAATGGCTCTGAATTATTTAATGATAATGATACTATAATGACTCATTGTAATGCTGGTGCATTAGCTACTGTTGGTTATGGGACTGCTTTAGGTGTAATTCGTGCAACAAAAGATAGTGGTAAAAATATTAAAGTTATAGCTACTGAAACTCGTCCAATTCAACAAGGTTCAAGATTAACTGCTTTTGAATTAAAACATGATGGAATTGACGTGAGTCTAATTCCTGATACTGCTGTTGGTTATTCTATGGCTAATAGTTTAGTGGATAAAATTGTCGTTGGTGCTGATAGGATACTTAGGACAGGTCATGTTTATAACAAAATTGGAACATATCAGGTAGCAACTATGGCAAAGCAACATAATATACCATTTTTTGTTGCAGCACCTTTATCCACTTTTGATATGAAAAGTAATCCTGAAGATGTAATAATTGAACAAAGAAAAGCATCTGAAGTAACTGGAATTGGTGATAAAAAAACCGCACCAGATGGAATAGATGTAATTAATCCTGCATTTGATATGACTCCTCCTGAATTAATTGCTGGAATTATTACTGAGAAAGGTATTGCTAAATCCCCATTTGAAGAATCTATAAAAAAATTATTCCAAGCTAATTAACATCAAGTTTTTATTCATTTCATGTTACTTTTTCTCATGAGTGTTGTTAATGTAGAACATGTTCGTGATTCACTGAAAAAGTGTATGGATCCTGAAGTTCCATTAAGTATTGTAGATATGGGCTTAATCTATGGAATTGATGTAACCGCAAATAATGATGTAAATATCAAAATGACTATGACAACTAAAGGTTGTCCATTACATGAAACAATGGTTGACGATGTTAAAAGATATGCAAAAAAAGTTTCTGGTGTAAACAACGTTGATGTAGAAATTGTTTGGGATCCTCCTTGGACAATGGACAAAATGTCAGATGAAGCAAAAGCCATGATGAAAACAATGGGCTCTCAAAATACTCCTGCTCCTATTAATTATGAAACTGCTGTACCACAAGGTGTTGGTAACTTAGTCAAACAAGAAGATGGTTCTCTAGTTCTTGCGAATGAGCATGAACAAGGATTTATGGTAAATCAGGCAATCATAGATTTTTGGAAATCATGTAATGGACAAAGAAAAGTTACAGAATTGGTAGATCTATTTGCTCAACAAACTGGATTACAAAGAACACAAGTCGAAAAAGAAGTAATGCAATTATTAAAACAACTTCATGAAGGTGGATTGCTAGTAATTCCAAACCAAAATGATGCTCCAAATGTTGAATTCAAAAAATCAAGTTAAATTTCTTTAATCTCTGTTATCTTTGCCAACACTGAATCCATCTTAACTATCGCTCGTTTTTCTTCCCAACCTAACGCAACATACCAGTCACCTGCGTCATCATCATACTTTGTTTCTAACGTTTCAATTTTTTTAGATTCTATCTTGTATTCTTTCAAAATGCCAGACATTGCAAGTGATATTGCATCTTTTTCTGTTTTCAATCGTCTATCCATTAAACCGATACCAGGACTCATGTTATGATTTGAAAATTATCTCTAATATACTTGATTATTAAAAAAAGGGCCCGATGGGATTCGAACCCACGGCCTGGTGGTCCGAAGCCACCCGCTCTATCCAGGCTGAGCTACGGGTCCAAAAAAATAAGCATTTAACTGGTCTAAATATCTGTCTCAGTTATGAAAATATCAAAAAAAGTCGCAGGAGTGGAATATGCAATCAGAGATATTGTTTCAGCAGCGCGTGAAATAGAGTTACAGGGTAAAACAGTTGATTATCTGAACATAGGTGATCCTGTGCAATCTGGATTTCAACCACCACAAAATGTCAAACAAGCTATGATTGACGCAATTAATAACGGAAATAATTTCTATACTCGTTCTGAAGGTTTGACTGAATTAACTGAAGCAATTGCAAAAAAAGAAAACGTAAAAGGTTTGTCCATACCATCTGAAAATATTCTTGTAACAAATGGCGTTTCTGAGGGTTTGGATATGGTCATTTCTTCTATAGTTGAAGAAGGTGATGAAGTATTACTCCCTGGTCCATATTATCCTCCATATGCTTCGTATGTTAGATTACACGGGGGAACTCCAATTGAATTCTCAGTTGACTTGAATTCATCATCTCCTGATATTGACGATATCAAAAGTAAGATTACTTCGAAAACCGTTGCAATTTGTCTAATTAGTCCAAACAATCCGACTGGTTTGGTATTCAACGAGAATGCATTAAGACAAATTGTTGATGTAGCAAATGAACATAATCTATACATTATTTGTGATGAAATTTATGATCAAATAGTTTTTGATGAAAAATTTACTGGTATTGGAAAAGTTGCAAGTGATTCTCCTGTCATTGTTCTCAATGGTTTTTCTAAAGTTCATTTAATGTCTGGATGGAGAATTGGATATATTGCATTTAACAATTCACCACAACTAGATGATCTTAGAGAAAATTTACCAAAACTTGCTAGAGTAAGAATTTCAACAAATCTTCCAGTACAATACGCTGCTCTAGAATCCTTAAATGGTCCTCAGGATTATATCCCAAAATTTGTTTCTGAATTAAAAATACATAGAGATTATGTAATTAAACGACTAAATGAAATGAATGGTATTTCATGTTCAAACCCAAAAGGTGCATTTTATGCATTTCCAAAAATTGAGCAAAACAAATTCAAATCTGATAAAGAATTTGTTCTAGAATTATTAAGACAAAAAGGTGTACTCACAGTACATGGTTCTGGTTTTGGAGAACAATATGGCAGTGGTCATTTTAGAATTGTATATCTCCCAAAAATGGAAATACTGGAATCAGCTATGAACAAAATTGAGGATTTTGTTCGTTAATATTTCCAATTAGAAAATTCTTTAGGTAAAATCTCAATTATACAATCTGTATCTTCTAGTAATTCTTTGGCAGATTTACTATCTAGCGATTTAAAATATCGCAAAAGAATTTTTTTTGCAATCTTATTAACAATTATTTTTTCTTTTAATAATTTTGCAGTTCCTTTACCCATTACTCCAAAAATATTTGGTGCATTAACTCCAACATCAACGCAAAAACTAACTTTTTTATGAATTTTTATGTTTTTTGCTTTTTGAGTTTTAGTATTTGTACCAATATAGATTTTCTTTGCACTATACAAATACCAAACAGGAACAATATGTGGAGAATTTTTCTCATCGATGGTTGCCAAATGAAGAATTTTTTCTTTTTTTAAAAATTCAGTTTGCTTTGACATTTGGTTTTCTGTACCCCCAACCAATTAAAATTAATCCAAAAGCAATCATTCCAACTGAAATTTTCTCATTACTGATGTCTGGTCCCAATAAAAAATCGAGTGCAAATTCTGGACTCCACAAAATCATGTTTCTAACTAAAACAATTGATGCCATTATGATGAATAATACTCCCATTGCAGAGAACCAGTTTCTTCCTCTACGTGAATATTCACTACTCATGATAAAACATTGTTCTTAATTCTTTTAAATTATTTTAATTCCAGGATTCTTCATCTTGTTTCTTATCATTGCATTAAGTAACAATGGAGTTGACATCTCAACAAGATAAGCTAATGCACCTGGTCCCAAATAAATTGGTCTCAAACCTTCTATTTCATTAATTAATCCATTTACTACTTCCACTGATTCTTTACTATCTCCTGCAACAAATATGTCATAATCCAATTTCAAAGTTGGATTAACAAGTTTTTTCTCAGAAATTACATGAAATGCTGAAACAAGTTTTGATTTATCTTTCATATGTTTTTCAACCGTTTGATGTGAAAATGGTTTATTTTC
Source organism: Candidatus Nitrosopelagicus sp. (assembly GCA_028345965.1). GTDB lineage: Archaea > Thermoproteota > Nitrososphaeria > Nitrososphaerales > Nitrosopumilaceae > Nitrosopelagicus. The sequence continues at coordinate 37,127 of JAOMEP010000001.1, read as the reverse complement.
TTTTATTGCAACACACTCAAAACCTGTATCTGTTTTTGTCATAGGAACAATTGGTGATACAACAACGCAGTCATCACTAATGTGAGGCAATAATTCTGAACAAATTGAATCAATATTCTCATATGGAATTGATAAGACTAGAACATCTGATTCTTTAGCAACTGTTGTATTATCTGTACCTGTAATATCTCCATTGATTTTTTCATATGCTTCTTTAGTTAATTGTGTATATTCTTGAGCTGATGTATTTGCACGTTCAGCATCTCTTGAGCCGATCAAAACATTATGATCTTTGCACCATCTGATTGCAAAACCTTTTCCCATTCCGCCAGTTCCACCAATAATTCCAACTTTCATGAATGCGCTCTGCCAATCTTATTATTATCTCTATTGAAGACAAATTCGTAATACAACATGATAATCTTCCTTAGACATGGGCAAGCTGAAAATAATACTAAAAAAATTTTAGCAGGTAGAACTCCTGGAATTAATCTTACTGAAGAAGGAAAAAAACAGGCTGAACAGGCTGGTGAGATGATTAAATCTCTTAACATCTCTGCAATTTACTCTAGTCCAATTGATAGAGCAATGCAAACTGCAGAAATTGTTGGAAAACATTGTGACGTAAAACCAATCTCAGATGATCGACTAATTGAATTAGATATGGGAAAGTTTACGATGGTCCCATATGATGAAATCTTCAAAAAACACGGTAATGTATTCTTGAAATTCTATGAAGGAAGTTTAGAAATTAGTCATAATGGTGTTGAATCATTTTCAGAAGTCCAAAAAAGAGTTTTTGATATTGTGGACTTTGTCAAAAATAATCACAAAGGAGAAAACGTTGTTCTAGTTACTCATATGGATCCAATTAAGGCAATGATCGGAAAAGTTCTCTCTTTAAAACCTGAGATTCTTTTTCAATTAATTGTCGCAAATGCTTCTCTCAATGTTTTCAAATATGACGATCAAAACTTTTACCTCTCTTCGATCAACTCTATGAACTCTTCACGTTTTCATGAGACTTTTTAAGATAAATCCTCCAAACTTTTAAATAGAAATTTTCGACCACGCGTAATTAACAGGTAAAATTGAAAGGAATAATTGGTATAGGTGCAATGTTAGGGCTTTTAGTAATTCTTCCTTCCATTCAGTATGTTTTAGCAGCCGGTGATTCTGCTGGTGAATATCTTGATAGACGTGTAGTTATTTGGGGATTATTTTATAGATTAATGATTGTCGCATTTACAGTAGGAACTGTAGTTTCTGGTCTTATAGTATGGCTAGTTTTGAGATTTAGAGAGTCAAATCCAAAAGCAACACCAACATCTTACGAGGCATCTGGTTCGTGGTAAAATGAGCGGACACTCTACTTGGCCAGAATGGGTTTACGTTGGCGTTGTAATTGCATTACTTTGTTATGTAGGTGCAGAAGCTTGGAATATTGAAAGAATTATTGAGCATGTTCCAGAAGATGCAGAAATTATCAAAGTTACTGGTCAACAATGGATATGGACTTTTGAACATGAAGATGGAACTAAAGAAATAGGAGAATTACATGTCGAAAAAGGAAAAGCGTACAAGTTTGAGATAACGTCGAAAGATGTTATACATTCATTTAACATTCATGATTATGTTGTTTTGTTGGACGCAGTACCTGGAAGAGTTAACACGGTTTGGTTTTCACCAACAGATGTTGGAGAATTTGATATTCAATGTAGAGAATATTGTGGATTAATTCATTACAACATGCGTGGAACACTTATTGTAGAGGATAAAGGAGCCTGATTTGATATGGTATTAGAATTACAAAAACCAAGACCAATATGGCAAATTATGTTTTCAACGCATCATACTGATGTTGGTCTTCTTTACCTAATTACATCTCTAGCATTCATGTTCATGGGTGGAGCACTTGCTTTGTTACTTAGAGTTGAATTATTCAGTCCAGGTGTTCAAATAATCGCTGACTCTATGACGTACAATAGAATCTTTACAGTTCATGGAACTACTTTGATTTTCTTATTCATCTTACCATCTGCATCTGCATTTGGAAATTATCTTGTTCCAATTATGGTCAGATTCAAAGACATGGCATATCCAAAATTAAATGCAGTTGCATTTTGGATGATTCCGCCAGCAGGTGCACTCATCTGGTTAGGATTTGCAGACTTCACTTGGTATGCATACCCAACATATTCTGTAGTTAGTGCACCGGGTCCTGCTGCAGACATGTGGATATTTGGACTGAAAATTTTAGGTGTGTCTTCAATACTTGGTTCAATTAATTTCGTAGTTACAATAATGAAATGTAAACATCCTGATTTACCATTAAGTAAAATGCCGCTATTAGCTTGGGCATATCTTACATCTTCATTAATCACTCTAGTTGCAGTTCCAACATTTGCAGCGGCGTTGTTGATGTTACTTACAGATAGACTAGGTGCATCAGGATTTTTCAATCCTGCAATGGGTGGAGATCCAATTGCTTACCAACATTTGTTTTGGTTTACATTCCATCCGGAAGTATACATTTTGGTAATTCCTGCGATTGGTTTCATGTATGAAATATTCCCGCGTTTCTCAAGAAAACCAATTTTCAGTCATAGCTCTGGAGTAGCCGCATTTACTTTACTAACAATTGTAGGATTTGCATCATGGGCTCATCACATGTATGCAACCGGAATGTCATTTACAGAAAAGACTGTATTCATGGTTGGAACTCTAGCAGCAGTTCCAGCATCTGCAATGCACACATTCAACTTCTTAGCCACCATGTGGGGTGGAAGAATCAAGTTTGCAACCCCAATTATGTGGGCTGTAGGCGGAATTGCACTCTTCTTCTCGGCTGGAGCAGGTGGTGTAGTAAACAGTGCAATGCCATTAGACTTTATCACTCACGACTCTTACTGGGTAGTTGGACACTTCCACCTATTTGTGATGGGTACAATCCTCTTTGGTACAGTAGGATTCGTTTACTACTTCTTCCCATACGTAACTGGAAGAATGTACAGTGAGGTTTTGGGCAAAGTCCACTTTATCTTATCTTTCGTAGGAACCGTTCTTGTCTTCTTCACACAACATATCTTGGGACTCTTTGGAATGCCAAGAAGAATTTATGATTATCCCCCAATTCCGGAATGGGTCCAAATGAACATAATAATTTCAATTGGCGCATTCATCATCGGTATCGGTATGGCAATCTTCCTTGTGAACTTAATTTGGAGTTCTGCAAAAGGAAAACCAGCAGATATGGATGATCCATTTGGCTTAGGCGGAAAATATTACTTCCCATATCAGGCAAAGAACCCATCACATTAGGATAACAAAATGACACAAGAACAACAACAACACGATCCAATTTACAGAACAACACCTGAACGTACAACCAAGATGATGGTTATCATGTTGGGAATCTGTATCGCAGGTGGTGGAATTTTCTTTGGAATGTGGGATTATTGGATTTCCATGCCTCCACCAGCAGGTCTCTTAACTGGAGATGTTGGAGATGATCATGGTGGTTCTGATAAAGGCTCAGGTTCAGTAGTTCTAACTGGAGTAGAAATCAATTCATCATTAGCATTTATTGAAAGTAGTGACTTTCGAGTTTTAGCGTTTAATGCACTGCCCGGAGAAGAAGGTGCAAACCCAACTATCAACGCAAACGTTGGTGATAAAATTATCTTTGATATAGTAAATGATGGTAAATCTTTCCACGCATTTGGTGTTACTTCAGATGAAGAAGGATTTGGAAATCTCTACCCCGGTTCTGAAGTTGCATCTATGAACGAACCTCTAAAACCTGGTGAAGGTGGAGTCTCAGAATTCATTCCAACCGAACCTGGTACATACTACTACATCTGTACAGTTCCAGGTCACAGAATGCAAGGAATGGTTGGTGAAATTATTGTAACTGGTGCAGGTGCCCCAGCAGCTGCAGCCCCACCAACTGGTGTATCTCATGACATAACATTTGACTTTGTAGAAAGTAGTGACTTTAGAACTCTAGCATTTGACGCATTACCTGGAGAAGAAGGTAGCAATCCTGAAGTCCGTGTAAACTCTGGTGATGAAGTAACAATTACCACAAATAATGTAGGAAAATCTTTCCACGCATTTGGTGTTGTCTCAAACCCTGATGATTTCAATAGTATTATTTTTGATTCTGCTATTGCAGCAGCAACCAACCCTCTAAAACCTGGTGAATCTGGCTCGGTAACATTCCTAGCAGGTGCACCTGGTACATACTACTACATCTGTACAGTTCCAGGACATGCATTACAAGGTATGCAAGGTTTATTCATTGTAGAGTAATTTGATTCTAAAATATCTCGCATTAACATCTCTAGTAATTTTATACTCACTCATGTTCGTTGGTGGGTACATTTCTGCAGCAGGACTAGGTCTGACATGTCCTGAATGGCCATTATGTCCTAATGGTGTAATGCCAAATGATGAATATTTCATTGAATGGATTCATAGAACAGTTGCAGCAACAACAGGTCTCTTAATTTTAGCAACCACAATTGGTGTTTGGATAAATAAGGATGCAGGAAGAAAAGTCAAGTTTACAAGCGGATTTGCAAGCGCTCTAGTAGTCACTCAAATCACACTTGGTGCTCTTGTAATTGATACTCAATTGCATGCAGTACTAGTTGCAGTTCATCTAGGTATTGGAATACTGCTATTTGCAATGACTCTACTTACTGTATTATTTGTATTTAGACTTGGAAAGCAAGTAATAGAAACTAAAGTTTAGATCGTTTTTTTAGTATTCTAGGAACATAAACAATACCTACAACTCCTCCAAAAATTAATCCACCTGCAGCAATTGCTCCTATGAAAACATAACCAAATGGTGATTGTGTGCTTATGTTGAATGTAAATGTCAAAACTCCTCCGTCTTCTGCAACATCATACAAGTCTATACGAAATATATGATTTCCTGACTCTTCAAAGAAAAAATCTTTTTCCATATGTCCGCTATCATAAGATTCTGGCCTCCATGTGATTATTTGCTCATCATTGTAAAAAATTCTGTTTCCCATCATAAATCGATCAACCTCTTGACCATCTTGATCTGTTACCCTGATCAAAATTTGTGATCTCTCACCAATTTGTGGAAATTCTGGTTGAGTTGCGATCTGAACTCGATAATCACCTAATGTTTGTTCAGATGAATTAAACAATGAATGTCCATATGCATCAGTTGTTGCTGTGATCGACACAAAAAATAATGGTAAAATAAAAAGGATCCTTAAACTTTCATTCATCATAATTGATTGTCCTCCGATCAATATATTGTAAATCAAAAACTTTGTTGAAAATCGTGTAAAGCTTTAAATCCTCTCTGAAAAGAGTCACAAATGTTGACTGTAGTTAAGAAATCAATCGACATCAAAGCACCAGTAGACACTGTGTTTACCTATTTTGCAAGACCAGAACACGTTTCTGATCAAATGTCTGAAAAAGGCGTTGGCATGACTGTCATTCCTATGGATATTAAAGCAGGAATGGGTGTAGGAACAACATTCAGAGTAATTGGTGACTTTAGCGGAAAAAGACTAGAATGGGATTGTGAAACAACCGAATTTGTTAGAGGTGAAAAAATCTCTGCAAAACAAATTAAAGGTAAATTCAAGAGATGGGAAATTACAACCGAATTCAAAGAACTCTCTGATAATCTTACAAATGTTAGCATGACTGTTGACTATGAAATGCCACTAGGTCCACTAGGCAATATTTTAGACAAAGTAAAGTTTGCAAAATCTGCTGAAAATGGACTTGAAACAGCACTTTTCAAAGTAAGAGGTCTCTTAGAAGGAAATGGTTCAATTCCGGTTTACATCACACTAGATGCATACCAAAAACTCCTAGCAGAAAAGAAAAAGATGAACAATGTTCCAGTTTCAACTGTACTTACTGCAATTCTTGAGAAGTTCGAACAAGAACCAGAACTCAAAAACTAATCATATCCCAAGTTTAAATAATAACATCATTTTTTCATATCTTTGTGTGGGTCTATGGCGCAGCCAGGTAGCGCACCGGACTCTTAATCCGGTTGTCGTGGGTTCGAATCCCACTAGACCCGCTATTGTAATTTCCGCAATAAAGTAAATCTAACTTGTTCAGGTTCTATCTCTTCATGCATGTTGACATTGCTTACAACTTTTACTTTGTAATTCAACCATCTTTTTAGCATGTTTCTAAATTTCATTTCATCATTTATCACATCTTCAGTTTCCCCAAATAATTCACAATTTACAATATATTTTTTGGCTACACGAAACATCTCGCTAACACCATTATCCAGAGTATCGTCATCAAGATAATTCAATAACTTATGTGTAAAAATAAAATCAATTGATGCATCTTCAAAAGGTAATTTTGTAATATTTTCTCTGTGAAATTTTCCCTTAGGGATATTTTTTCTAGCTAATTCCAATGCATGTTCATTCAAATCAACTCCATGTATCTCAAACGAATCATCAAATTTTCTCAAATCAACTCCTGTCCCACAACCAATTTCTAAAATACTTGTACAATGTAATGATCTTGCAAGATCTGTTAAAAATTTTGTAAATTCTTCATTGTTACGGGATTCATTTTCATCAGCATATTTGTTCCAAAATTCTTTATCATAATTCAATTTATTTCACTTTCCATGAGAACATTTGCATGAAATCAACTTTGTATCAAATGTACATTCGTGTGGTCCTTCAGATTTTGCATTAACTGGCATTTCTTTCATACATTCTTCATGTCTACCTTTTTTACAAAACCAACATATCTCGGATATCTCATCTGATACTGAGCAATCTTCCATATGTTCTGTAAACTTTTAAGATATATCTAATTTTAGATGAATTTTAACCATGAGCGGAATTTCTTATTTTCACCCATTACTGTATCCATAAACAATTCTTGTAATTCTTTTGTAAATTCACCAATTTTTCCATTTCCAATTTTTGTCTTATTCACACGAGTAACTGACTTTACTTCTGCAGCAGTTCCTGTCATAAAAATTTCATCAGCTTTTAGAAGATCATTAATTTTTAGATTTTTTTCAACAACTTTGTTTTTCTTTGATTTGAGAAGTTTTATTGCTGAATCTCTTGTTATTCCATCTAGTATGTCTGCATCCAATGGTGGTGTAGTAATTTTTCCATTTTTAACTACAAAAATATTTTCTGCACTTCCTTCTGCAACGTATCCTTTGTTGTTAAGCATGATTGCTTCATCATATCCTGCATTTAGTGCCTCCATTCTAGCCAATGCAGCATTTGAATAATTTGCTGCAGATTTTGCTTGCATAGGTTGTGATTTTGAATCAATTCTTATCCATTTTGAAATTTTACATTTTGCTCCTGAATATTTTCCTGCCTTTGATTCTCCCATTTTCCATTCCCAACATGAAATGGAAACATCAACTTTGTTATTTGTTGGAGTAAGTCCCATTGTTCCATATCCATAATATGCTAATGGTCTGATGTAGCATTGTTTCAGTTTATTTGCTTTTACCGTTTTTATTATTCCGTCATTAATTTTTTTATTTGAATATGGCATTTTCATAGAATACATTTTTGCAGAATTAAAAAATCTGTCAACATGTTCTGGTAATCGAAAAATTGCTGAACCCTCTGGGGTATCATAACATCTAATCCCTTCAAATATTGAAGTTGAATAGTGTAATGCATGTGTTAAAACATGTACTTTGGCATTTTTGAAAGGAACTAATTTTCCATTCATCCAAATCTTGCCTGTTTCTTTCATATCGGGCAAAACTCGTCTCGTAATTTAAACAATCACGCCTGAATCCCTATACTATACATAGATCATATTAAATAATCTTCATGTTCTATTATGATCAAGCGTGTTTTGGGTAACGCCGGACTGATTCTAGAAGATGGTCCAAGAACAAACCCACCTTGGCACTACTGGTCACACGACCTTTAGCGCCAAACTGGTTTTAAATAAATTTAATCTTTAATCTTTCAGAATGTATTGATTCAATTGCTTTTGCAACACTATCTTCTACATCTTCTATAACGATAATAATTCTGGAAGTTTCTTCTTGTGCATCCATGTTCAAGATGTTTAATCCTGCATCGCCTATCTTAGAACTAGCCTTTGATGCAATTTGTTGCACTCTCCACATTTCATCACCGATCAATGTAACTACACCTCTTTCATATGCAACTGTTGCAAGTGCATCAAAACTTAGAATGTATTTTTCATTTCTTTTGACATAATCTCCATCTAAAAATAAAATTCGACTAAATTCTATTCCATCTTTTGTGAATGGTGATAAGACGATAAATTCACTATATCTCTTGTCTTTCTCTAATGATACAAGTAAGTCCCTAATCATTTCTGATTCTATTCGTAAGATTGCGCAATTTTTCTTACCTGTCACAATCTTCAATGGGTGTCCACTTTTATCATCTGGTTTTCTTTGGATTTTTGTAATCATTTCCGGTGATTTCATGTTTGTAATTGTTAGAGGTATTTCTACTCCATTTTCAAGAATTTCTTTAATTGCAATAGGATCTACAATTTTCATACCAAACATTCCTGCTAATCTAGCTTCATTGTATGATAATTCATTGACTCGTTCAAGATCATCTTTGACGATTTTTGGATCTGCAGAAACAACAGAGCTATCTTTCTCAAGATCTATAACTGTATCATATTTTTTATGAAATAAAATTCCTAAATCTGCTGCCGTTCTATCTGAACCACCCCTTTCATATGTTGTAATAATTCCGTCTTTTGTTTTTCCAATGAAACCTCCAACACATATCACATCATTTTCATCTAAAATTTGTTCCAGTTTACCCATTCTTGAAACTGATTCTGAGAAAAGAAAATTTGTTGATTCAATATTATTATCTGTAATTATCGGCCAATCCTCAAGTGAAATTGTATTTGATTTAATTCCATTATTCTTTAAAATTAGATTCAAAACATGTGACATTAAGACTTCTCCTGAAAATGCCAATGCTTTTGAACGAATTTCATCTAAAAATTCTTTTTTAGATGATGCTAAATCAATAGCATCTTTTGAATTTTTCAAAAACTCATCAATTGTTTCCTTACCTAAATTTTTAGATTCATCATTTAGATATTCTAAAATTTTTGAGTATGATTTTTCAACAATTGAAAAATCAAAACTATTTCCATTTACTACGTTATTTCCTATACCTAGCACTACATCTGTCAGTGATTTTTTTTTACCATCTACCATTGTGAGTGGTGCAGAACAAACTACGACTAATTTACCATTTTTTTGAATTTCTTTAATTCTTTTAATAATTTGAGGTATTCCTTCTCCATCAATTCCTATTGCACTTCCTCCAAATTTTGCAATTGTTAGTTTACTCATGATTAATCCAAAATATTATTACTGTATTAATCGTTATTTTTATTTAAAAGAATTTTTGAAATTTCCATGCCTGCCAAATTAACTCCATTTTGTTGCTGTTCATTTCTTTCCATGTCAAGTTTTTCTTTTATGAGATTTTCTAAATTATAAATATCTTCAAAATTAAATCCCATTTCTTTGGCATTATCTTCTTGTTCAAAATGATCTTTTATTGGTATGAAAATTCCAGGTGTTCCATACACAACTGATTCATCAATTGTAGATTTTCCTGCAAGAGAAATTATTAGATCTGACGCAAAAATTACTTCATGAAGATTTTCTACGAATCCTAAATTTCTCAAATTATTTCCAAACTCTTCTTTAATTTTTGGTCCAGCAACTAAAACTAACTCGATATCTAATTGAATTTTTTTTACTGCATCAATTGTTTGTTTGATTAAAAATATTCCTGCGTCGGTACCTCCAACACTAAGAACAATTGTTTTCTTTTTAAAATCTAAATTATTTCTAATGTCGTCACGATTTTTTTCTATTTTTCTTACAATTGGACCTGTCCGTACTATGTTATTTTGATTTTTTCCTAACTCTGGAATTATGACTCTGTTAGCTTTGTTCAACATTTCCTGCATTGTTTTATTCATTTTTTTCTCAATCATTCCACCAAATCCACTAGTAAATTTTGTTTCAAGTATATCTGTGATGATTATATTTGAAATTCCTTTTTCTTGCGCTATTGCTATTGATGCAAAATCCTCATCACTAATAATCAAATTTGGTTTTTCGTCATTAATGATCTGATTTGATATTTCTTTACATTTTTTATAATACTTGTAGTAATCCCAAAGCCATCTCAACGATTTTTCTAATTTTCCATTTTGCACCTCAAATTTTGGGGGTGAATAAACATCATATGCTTGAACATTATTTTTTTGAAAAAATTCAATGGCTGAACTACCAGAATAAATTTTACAAGATTCTAGTTTCAATTCATTAATTATGGCTAGATCTCTTGTTGCATGTCCTAATCCTATTGGACTACAAAAAAACACAATTTCTGTCATATTATGATTATTTTTTCTTGTCAAAGATTTAAATGGATTTTAACGAAGAACTTTTTGGCGGGCTCGTAGTCTAGCTCGGTTATGACGTCGCCTTTACATGGCGAAGATCCGGTGTTCAAATCACCGCGGGCCCACTACCGAATATTTTTTAATTCGATAAAATTACAAAAAATACAATGTCAGATCTTTCTATGAATGATAAAATGACTCTAGTTCAATATTCTATTGAAAAATATGAAAATGAGGAGGAATTAATCTCAAAACTTTCTTCTGTATTACCTGAAAAAGATATCCAAAGGAGTTTGGACACTTTGATAGGAACTCAGAAGGTTAGAAGAATAGGTCCTGAAATAATTCAAAATAATACCAGTCATACTGAGTTACCAGAGTTACCAGATAATGTTAAAGAACTATTAGATAAAATTTAATTCTAAAATCCTCGTAAACCTTTAGGTCTTACATTTTCAGGATGTTTATTTAGCCAACCGATTTTTTCAAGCATCTCATCTTTGTCTTGAGGAAATGTTCCTGCAATATTATATGCATTTGAACCATGATTTGCACGAAAAACTATTTTATTTTCTGCATTAATATTTGAAACAAGTAATTCTAGTTCTTCTAGTGATTCATTATCATCTATTTTGACAAATTCGCCTCCCCATTTTGTAATGAATTCATCTTTGATTCCATTTTCTAAATACAATGTTAATGCCCCAACAAAATCTGGCTTTGATGCACTGATTACTTTGCCAGTTTCTATCGCATTTTCTTTTGAATATTTTTTTCCTCCTAATCCTAAAATGACCATACATGATAGTTTGAATCCAACATCTTTAGCTTTATTGCATGCTTTGATGATAGTTTTTGATGTTGCACCTTTTGTTACTTTTCTAAGTACTATGTCTGAACCACTTTCTATTCCAAGATATAGCATATTCAATCCTGCATCATGTAATTCTTGTAAATCTTCAGGAGTTTTTTTCAACAGATTCATTGGCATTGCATAACATGAAATTCTTTCAATTGAAGAAAATTTTTCTCGAATATATTTGAGAATTTTTACCATATATTCTGTTGATAAATTAATTGCATCACCATCTGCCAAAAATACTCTTTGTGTATCTGGCATAATTTTTGCCATCATATCAATTTCTCCTTTCACTTCATCCCATGTTCTTTCAGAATATTCTTTTGATCTGTACATATCACAAAATGAACATTGATTAAATGAACAGCCTAATGTCACCTGAAAAATTAATGAATTTGCTTCTGATGGTGGTCTGTAAAGCGGTGCATCGTAATTTAACATCATTATATCTATTAATTACAAGAATTGGTTATAATCTTAATGAAGATCCTTAAAAAAGGAGCCGAGGCTGATGTGTATCTTTCCTCATGGAATGGAAAAAAATCAGTATTAAAAATTAGAAAAGAGAAAAAATATAGAAATCCATCACTTGATATTAGAATTAGAAAACAAAGGACAATTAGAGAAGCACAGCTACTATCTGATGTAAAATCTTTTGGTATTTCAACACCGTTAATCCATTTTGTAGATTACAAAAAATTCTCAATATACATGCAATATGTGAATGGAAAATTAATTCGTGATATGGATGAAAAATCTATTCCTAAAACATGCTTACAAATAGGAAAAATTGTTGGCAAACTTCATACAAATGGCGTAATGCATGGTGATCTCACAACTTCAAATTTCATACTGAGTAAAAAAAATCTGTTTCTTATTGATTTTGGACTAGCAAATAGAACTGAAAAACCTGATGATCATGCAGTTGATCTACGCTTGTTTAAAGAAATTTTGAATAGCGCTCATGCTAATGTGATGGAAAAATCTTGGAAAAATTTTATTTCTGGATATGAAAATTCTGTTGGTAAAAAACGTTGTAAGAAAATTCTTGAATTAGTTGCTGTAATTGAAAGTCGAGGTAGATATGCAACAGTCGTCTGAATTATTTTTTGTATCATCAAATAATCATAAATTCACAGAAGCACAAAGAATTCTATCTAATTTAGGATTAGAGATTAGTCTGTTTAAAACAACACTTGAAGAAATTCAGTCTAATTCTCTTAGTGAAATCGCAAAACGAAAAGCATTGGATGCTTATTCTAAAGTTCAAAAACCTGTAATTATTGAAGATGATGGTCTTTTCATTGATTCACTAAATGGGTTTCCTGGTCCATACTCATCTTATGTTTATGACACAATTGGAAATAAAGGAATCATGAGTTTATTAGAAAAAATTGAATTAAGAACTGCAAAATTTGTAGCAATTATTGCTTATTGTAACGGAGATGGTGATGTTCAATTGTTTGAATCTAGCATACCTGGAAAAATTTCACTATCCATTGAAGAAGGTGGTTGGGGGTATGATCCAATATTCATTCCTGATGGAGAATCAAAAACATACGCAAATGTTTCTGATAAAGATAAATTTTCTCATCGTTCTGCATCTCTAAAAAAATTCTCAGATTGGTTCATGCATACGCAGTTAGATAGCGGTCTGTAAATCTTTTTTTGTTTTGTAACACTACTATTTTTGATATTTCACTTTCATCCATTATCTCAAATCTATCTGATTTATCTGCTATTTGCTCTGAAAACTTTCTCACATCATTCATTTCAACCATATTTTCATATTCTAAACGATTAGTTGAACGTCCGATATGCATATAGGATTTTAACTCCACAAAATGTGCATTTGATTTTTCAAATATTGATTTAAAACCAGATATCATTTTTTTAGAATCATTCCAATTTCTGATTAACGTAACGCGTAGTACTGTTCTTGTATCTAAATCTGCAAGCATCTCCAAAGTTTTGTTCCATCTTTCCCATGAGTCATCATACTTGGGTCTGTTAATCTTAAGAAATGAATCATAATCTGATGCATTTGTTGAAAGATAAAGTTGAGTTGGTAATGCATTTTCATCTGCAAGTCTCTGAATCATTTCTGGTTCCTGACCATTTGTTACTAGGAATATTGATTTTGTGGCTTCCAACGATTTTAGATATTTTATCAAATCAGGTAATTTTGGATACATAGTTGGTTCACCAGATAGTGATATTGCATAGTGACTAGGAGTAAGTGATTCTTCAATTTTTTGTTTATCTTGACTAGGATCTCCAAAATGCCCTACGATTAGTTTTCTTCGTTCCTCCATTAATTTTGTCATAATATCTTTTGGTTCGGCAACTTTTTCTTCATCCATTTTTAATGAATCATAAAATTCCATTGGTCTCCAACAATACACACATCTATTTTCACAATGCATTCCTGCAGGGGAAAATTCCATGCATCTGTGTGTGCTTATTCCATAAAATTTGTGTTTATAGCAACTACCTTCATTTCTAAATGATTTTTTTGTCCAATGACATATCTCGACAGTTGAGTGATCAGCCACACCATATTTTGCTTTTTTTAATTGTTGAGAAATATTTGGTTTAATCTGTATTAATTGTTCATCTTTATCTACAATTTCTCCTGAACAACTCATGAGATTATTTTACAATTGTTTTACTTAAGTCATACATTTTTTAATTAACGATTTACTACTGAAACTTTATTTTGATCTCCACTTTATACGATCATGAAAAAAAACCTAGTGATTTTTTCATTATTTCCTCTACTATTTTTTGCAAATTCTGGACATGCTTATTCTGAAACTACAACATTATCTCCAGATGGTGGAATGGAAATACAAATTATTTATCCTGATTATGTATTGATTGATAGAACATTTTCCATTTCATTTTTGATACAAAATAATGGTTGGGAAAGTAAACAAGATATTATTCTGAAACTAACAAATCCTGATGATGCATTTGTACCAGTAACACAAGAAAATATACAAATTGATGAACTGACATCATCTAGCTCATTTGGTACTACGCTTGATTATATTGTTCATGAAAATGCTACTGAAGGAACACATTTCATCAATATTGATTATTCTCAAATACTATTGAGCAATAATGTTGATCCAATGCCTCTAACTAAAATGAATTTTGCGATACCAATTGAGGTGCAAAACAGACCTCAAATAATTATAGAAACCATAACTCCTGAATCCATATTTTCAGAATCAGAATTTTCAATACAGGCTACCATATCTTCACAAGATATTGATCTTGAAAATATCACTCTGGAAATAATTGCACCTGACATTGAATTCCGAGGTGATACTTTTTACAAATTATCATCATTGGAAAAACAAACTCCTTATACAATTTCTGCAGAATTAATTACTCCTGTTGAAAATGTTACAACAGAATATACAATTCCTGTTAAAGTTGTATTAACATATACTGATGATCTAGGAGAGACAAATACTTCCACACAATCAATGCCTCTATTATTGAGACCAAAAACATTCATGGAATTAACAAATGATGGTGGAATTTGGATTGGGGATTTCTTTATTGCACCTTATGTGAGTATAGGTACTATAGTTGGTATTCCCGCAGGTGCTATACTGTCTCTAATTATTCGTCGTTCACAAAATAAAAAGAAAGAATCTTCTGAATAATATACAGAAAAAAAAGTGTATATAGATGAAAAAAGTGTTTTTGCCATGCTAAAGACAGTAAGTATTGCAGGAATTGAGAAGCAAGGAGTTCCATTCAAAAAAGAAAGTACCAGTTTAGATGAAGCAACACAACATGTTTCTATTGGTAATTTAACTTGGATCGAATGTGTAGTTGATGACATAGCTAGCGAAACTCCAAAAATTCTTGAGAAATTAAATATCAATATGGATTCTAGTACATTACTTTCTGGTTATCTAACTGAATATGAAGACGTTGGTGACACTCTGGGAATCATGGTTCCTTTCATCTTTACTGGTGAAAATAGAACACAAACTTCGCCATGCTTAATTTTCATAAAAAAGGATCTAATTGTTACAATACATGATGACTATGGTGGAAAAATTACAAAATTATATAATTATTCTAGCTCTCTAATGAGAAAGCTCCCACAAACTCCAGAGAATTGGGCTGATAGACAAACAATGCTACTCTTTAGATTACTTGATGAGGTTAGTGAAACAAATTTCTCTGCTCTTAGAACAATAATAGAGCGTGCAGAACAAATTGAAATTGATCTTGCAGGTTCTCGTCAGATACATCGAGATTTGTCTACTGAACTATCTAATATGAAAAGATCACTTTTGTCTTTTCTTAATGCCGTTTGGGCAACTCATGACACTGTAAGAAATCTAAAGTATGGTGATCCTGATATGTTAACTGACGATGATGATATATTAGAAAAATTCGAAGTTGTTCTTGCAACTCTAGATAGACAAATTCAGATGGCAGAAAATGTAATGGAAATTATTTCTACCGGCATTACTGTAATTCAAACAGAATCTACAAATCAATTAACCAAATTGATAGTTTGGTTAACTGTAGCCGCTACTGCTGTTCTAGTACCTAATACACTTGCAACTATATTTGGAATCCCAGATCTTGAATTTTCTTATGTATGGGTAATTCCTGTATTGATATTTGCTACAGCTCTTTCATCAATTATCACATTTAGATGGACTAAGCAATACAGAATTTTACCATTTGGTTCGTCAAAACTGAAACGCATAAAGCGAAAATTCAAAAAATAGTCGCAATTAACACATGTGAGCTATAAGATTAATACAACAAAAAAAATTAGTTTCTTTGTGGCCTCTGTCGTCCAATGGCTAGGATAGGGGATTGTGGATCCCCGGATGGGTGTTCGATTCCCCCCAGAGGCCCCTTAATTTTTAAAATATTCCAAATTTGCTTGATTCCATTTCTTCTTTTAAAGCAAATTTTATTTTCACATCTTTTCCATCCATTTTTTCAGACAATAACGAAATGAATTTTTTATCTAATCCTTTTCCTTTGTATTTGTTAAATTCATCTCCCATCATATCTGCAAGTTTAATGACCATCTCTCTGTTTACAGAAGCTACAAAGAAGTGCCAACCAAACGCAAACTCAGAATCAGTTATCAGGAAATCCTCTTGGCCGTGAACCATTTCTTCCATTCTACCTAGTACTCTTTTGATTTCCTTACTAGTTTTATCATATTCTGTTGCAGAAACATTGATGTTTATTCTCTCTTCCATACTATTGCTTGATTTTTGGAAATAAAAGGTTGACTTGATTATTTTAACAAGTGCTCAACTTCAATTCCAAAATATTCCTTAAGAATTGCAATGTATGATTTGATTGAAACTGGTATTTCTTCTCCGCAGGCAACTCCAAGATTCTTTGCATTTATCCAAATTGTTAATGCTTGAATTATAACAAGAAATCTATCATTTTCTGGATTATCTCGACCTATTGACTTTGTGTATCGTTCTGCATATTCCCATGCAGTTACAAATCCAATACATTCTGTATCAAATACTGCCATCAATTGCTTTTTCAAATCATCTGTTTCATTAAATGGAGTTTCATTCATGATGTATGGAAAATCAACTTTTTGTGGTAGACATCCTGGTAATGGAGCCCAAATTGTAATTATTCTAACATTACTTTTTAATTTTTTAAATTTCTCAATTAAATCTTCTAAAATTTCTGCATCCATAAACCAACATAAAATTACATCTGCATCATTAAACTCTGCTTTACGTACATCTTGTTCAATCACTTTGATATTGGAAATATTTTTTTCACTAATCATTTTCTTTGCGGCAGTAATCATTTTCTCTGAATTATCTATTCCAATAGCATTTTTCACATTAAATTCTTGTCTTGCAATTGCAAGACTTGTTCCATCCCCACATCCTAGGTGATAGAATGTATCATTTTTTTCTAAATTTGTAAATCTGAAAATTTCTCTTATTGTATCTGGAGGAATTTGAATTTCTTCACCTGATATGATCGATTTTGGTAGTGTGGACAGATATTCTTCAATTTTCATTGTACTGCTAAAGTTTTAAGGGAATTTATTCTCTTATGCTCTCTAAAACTGATACTGCTTGCCATAATGTGGTTCTCACAAATGAGGGTACATTTGGATCTTGTGTGATGTCATCTAAACTACTAATTGCATTGGCTGCTCTTACTGATATTGAATATTCTTCTGTCTGTAACTCTATAATCAAGTCTGCAATTGTTTTCTTGAAATTTTTTGGTGTAGAATGGCTAGTTGCTAGTTGATTGAGTGTTTGAATTGCACTCTCCATTGCTTGTTTATTTTCTTCGCTCATCTCTCAAATCTCTATGAATACATCTTCTGATTCTATTACCACTGTATATGACTTTAAATCGTTAATCTTTGCAGGAAATTTTTCCATTTTACCTGTCTCGCAATTAAATTCCGCTGCGTGCCATCCGCACGTAATTGTTGAATTTTCTAATTTTCCTTCTGATAAACTAGCACCTGAGTGTGTGCATGTATCATCACATGCAAAATAATTTCCATTTACATTTGCAACTAGAATCTCTTTACTATCCACAGAAACTTTTTTCATTTTTCCAGATTCCAACTCTGATGATTTACACGCAATAATTCGTCCCATGAACTAAATCGATTTTATATTCTTAATAATTTTTCTTATTTTATGGATAATTCTCCTCGACTAGCTCAAATTTCTGATAAAAAAGATGTCTTGAATTTTTGCAAAAACACATTCTCATGGGGTGATTACATACATGAGGTATGGGACAATTGGATTACTGAAGGAAATTTAATTGTAGTTGAAAATGAAGAAATTCCTATTTCCATGGCACATGCTGGATTTTATCCTATGGAAAAAATGATTTGGATTGAAGGAATTCGTGTGAGTGAAGATTTTAGAAAAAAAGGTATAGCAGAAAAAATGATTCATCATTTTGAAATAAATGCAAAGTCACAAGAATTTAAAATATCTAGAATGCTCATTGCATCTGAAAATATTCCTTCTCTTACGTTAGCTAAAAAACTTGGATATGAAATAATCTCCCAGTGGAATTACTATTCTTTAGAATCAAAACAAATCTCTTCACAGAATATTGATATGTCTAATTCATGTTTGGATGAATGTAAAGAACTAGATGTACAAAATCATCATTTTGTTGAATCTTGGAGATGGATTCCATTAACTAATGAACGAATAAACAAATTAAACTCTGAAAATAAAATATTCTGTCAAAAAACTAACAACAAAACAATCGCTTTGGGTATAATTACTGAGTCTGAATCATTTGAAAATACAATAATTTTAGAAATTCTTTCTGGCATCGAACCTGAAAATATGATAAAATTTGTACAAAATCTTGCATATGAAAAAAATTATTCAAAGATTAGAATACTAACTGAGCTTGAATCATTACCACAAATCAAAAATCTAGAAAATAAATTTCCATTTTATTTAATGCAGAAAAAACTCAATCTACAAATTTGACTGTATTTGTAATTGAGCCCAACTTTTCTATTTCCATCTCTATCAAATCCCCATCTTTTAGATATGGAATATTTGGATTGTTCAATGCAACTCCTGCAGCAGTTCCGGTAGAAATTATATCTCCTGGTTCTAGTGTCATGGATTTACTTAGTATGGATATTATTGATGGGATTTTTATGAACATATTTGATGTTGTAGAATTTTGTCTAATAGTTCCATTAACTTTTGTTAAAAGTTTGAGATTTTGAGGATTATCAATCTCATCTTTTGTTGTAATCCATGGACCACATGGAGCAAACGTATCAAATGACTTTGCTCTTGTAAATTGTTTATCCATGGCTTGAATGTCTCTTGCTGATACATCATTTAGTATCATATATCCAAAAATTTTATTCATTGCCTCTTCTTCAGAAATATTCTTACATTTTTTTCCGATTATCAAGGCAAGTTCTACTTCATAATCTAACTCTTTGACAAAATTTGGACAAACTATCTCTGAATTTGTTCCATTAAGCGCGGTTCTTGGTTTGTTTACAATTGCTGGTTCCTTAGGAGGTGTCAATTTTTGTTCTTCTGCATGATCTTTGTAATTAAATGCCAAGCAAATTATTTTGTTAGGATTAGGAATTGGTGCCAGAACATCAAATTCTGATAATTCATGTTTAAACTCAATTTCGCTAATCTTTGGTAAAATTTCTTCAAACCAACCATCAAACAAAAAATCTCTAACATTCATTGGAATTGGTATTCCAGTTGATTGGGTAATGTCATCTTTTGTGGCAATTTTTCCATCTTTAACTAGTCCAAAAGTCTCTTTACCTGATTTTACTACTCTTGCAATTTTCATTTTTTCTCACTTGTGTGTAAATATGACTTGGTGTGTTGATTCTTTTCTACAATAACCAAATCTTATGAATTGGATTTCATCACCGTCTTTTAACTCTAAGTACGCCTGTTCCACAAAACCTTCTACTTCTTTTAGACTATCGTCATTAAATTTCTCACCAAAAAATAACTGATCAGGAACTATAATTTTGATTTTTATTGGTTCTCCTGCAACCCATTGTATTTTTTTTTCAATATTTTCAGCATTTTCTGAAATAAATTCTGCAGTAAGTTCTGAACTATCTGTAATCTTCACAATTCCAATTCCTAAGAGTCTAATAGATTCTCCATTCTTCAAATCTTTTGCATCCTCACCTTCAATCATTACTGAATCATCAACAATGACAGTTCGTTTTCCTAAATCAACTGTAGGGTGATTTGGTAAATGAAATTCACTTGATGGAAGATTCGTAATTTTCAGTTCCTTTGGATTTCGAACCATGTGAAGTCTAATACTCTCAGAATCGATTATTTTCTTGTTAAATGCCTCTAGCGTTGCAAATGGTGAAACAGTATCATTTTTTGTTAATCCCAAAGATAAGACAAATTTCTTTACCGCTTCTGGTCTGATTCCTCTTCTTCGTAATCCCTCAAGAGTTGGTAATCTTGGGTCGTCATACCATGGAACCTTACCGTTTTCAATTAACGGTTTTAATGCACTCTTTGATACCGGCATTCCCTCCAAATCTAATCTGCCAAAAAAGATGAACTCAGATTTTTCCATTCCTAATTTATCTAAAATTGTATGATGGAGCTCTTTTCTTAATTCAAACTCCTTTGACCTCATGGCATGTGAAACATTGCTTATACTGTCAAAAATTATGCCTGCAAAATCATATGTTGGCCAAACTTTGTATTTTTGTTCCTGTCTTGCATGTCTTTTTGTGTTAATTCTGAATAGTGCAGGATCTCGCATAGTTGTATTTCCAGATTGCATATTTCCTCTAAATCGCAATAATGCCTGTCCTTCTTTGAAGCCTTTTTCGTCAAACATTTTATGCCATAGTTTTTCATTTTCTTCTAAACTTTGTTTTGTACAACCACATTCAGTCATCTCCCTTCTATCCTTACTAATACTGTCTTGGCTACATGTGCAAACATATGCGTCATTTGATTTTATAATTTCATCTGCTTTTTTGTAAAGTACATCTAAACTATCTGAAACATATTCAACACTATCATATTTTATTCCCAACCAATCCATTCCAACTTTAATTGCAGCATAATATTCTAATCGTTCAGTTCCTGGATTTGTATCTTCAAACCTTAAGATCATTTTTCCACCGTGCATCTTTGCATATTCTTCACTGATTACTGCAGCCTTTGCATGACCTATGTGCGGATAACCATTTGGTGCGGGAGGAAATCTTGTAATGATTTCTTTTCCTTCTGTATTTTTTAAAGCTGGCAAAAGACTTTCTTTTTGTGGTTTTTCTTTTTTTATCTCTAATAACTCTGGATATCTTTCTTGTATTTCCTTTTGTTGCTCTTCAAGTGGAATTTGATTTATTTCTGAAACAATTTCAGTAATTATTGGTGATATCTCTTTTGCTTTTTGTCTTAGCTCTGGTACATTTCCCATTATTTTTGCAAGAATTGTTTTATCTCTTGTTTGACCTTCATGTTCTGCAGCATTTTGTAATGCAAATTTTCTAATCTCATCTTTTATTTCTTCGTCATTCATTTTATAATGCAACTAACTTTACAGTGTCCATTTTTTTATTAATCTGAAAACCTTTTGTTATTTCGTTGACAGAGTTTGATTCTCCTTTCAAGATGAAAAGTTCCATACATTTGTCACCTTCAATCTTATTGTGTAAATGCATCGTAATGAGGTCTTCATAGGAATGTTTGATTTCAGTTACCTGATTGTCATATTCATCATTATGGACAACTAACAAAATGGCATTGACATTTCCTGAAAGATCTTCTTTTTGTTTTTCTTCTGAAACAAAACTTCGAATTCCTGCTCTAATTGCATCTGACCTGCCTGAAAATCCAAGATTCTTTTGCAAATTATCAATTTGTTTGAGAATTTCATCATTTAATGAAATGGAGACAATTGGCATATGCTCGTTGTTATTAAGAAACATAAAAATATTAACAAAATGTTATTAACTTTTTACACATTTATTAATAAGATTTTTTACATTGTTTTATGGGAAACTTGGCAAGTCTGCACGAAAGCAACCGCATGCTTCAGTCGTACATTCAATCTTGCCTTGTTTTCACCCGGGTTGATTATCTATGAATAAGAATTCATCAATTGCTATCGTAGCTGGTGTTGCTATTGCAATAGCAGTAATTGGTTCTGTTTTTGCGTTTAGTGGAATTTCAAATGACTCCGCACCTATGGATACACCACCTGTAACTGTACCACAAGAAGAAAAAATATCTATCATTACATCATTTTATCCATACCATGAGTTTACAAAAAATGTAGCCGGTGACTTTGCTGATGTTAAACAATTTATGCCATCTGGAGTTGAAGCTCATGATTGGGAACCACGAGCCCAAGAGATTCAGTCTTTGAAAGATGCTGACGTTTTTGTATACAATGGATTAGGAATGGAACCTTATCTTGAAAATATAATTGAATCAGGAGAGTTTGACAATATTTTATTTGTTAAAGCATCTGACGGCGTTGAACTATTAAAATTTGAAGATGACCATGATGATCACGATGAACATGCAAAAGATGATGACCATGATGATCACGATGAACATGCAAAAGATGATGACCATGATGATTCTCATGCTGAAGAATTCCACGAAGAAATTGCACTAGTAATTGAAGAATTTGAAGAAGGACATATGACTGAATCACAATCTATTGAAGCTATAGAAGAAATACTTCATGAACATGAAGGTGACGGACATGAACACGGAGCAAGTATAATTGAAGACATTGAGCATGTGTTACATGAAATTGAAGATGGTCACGTTGCAGGTCCAGAAGGTTTAGAAGAAATTCACCACTTAGTTTCTGGTGAAGATGTACATGATGAACATGCAAAAGATGATGACCATGATGATCACGATGAACATGAAGAAGGAGGACACGATGGACATGATCATGATTATGAATTTGATCCACACATTTGGTTAGATCCAATTTTAGTAAAACAACAAGTTAATGTTATACGCGATGGATTGATTCAAGCAGATCCTGAAAACAAAGAGCACTATGAAGAGAATGCTCGTATTTACAATAATAAAATGGATGCATTAGATATGAAAATAGGCACTGCTTTATCCTCATGTCAGAAAGACACAATTGTTCCATATCATAATGCGTTTACCTATCTTGGAGAAAGATATGACATACATATCATGGCTTTAGGTGGAGTGGCACCTGATGCAGAAGCTTCAGCTGCTGAAATTGCTGAATTTGTAGATTTTGTTAAGGATAATGACATCAAGGTAATCTTTTCAGAAGACTTAGTTGATCCAAGACTTGCAGAGGTAATTGCAGATGAAGCAAATGCTCAAGTCATGTTATTCAGCCCACTTGAAGCATTGAGTCAAGAAGAGGCAAGATCAAACGTATCTTACATCGATAAGATGGAAGAAAATCTCGATTCTCTAAAGGTGGCTCTTGAATGTCAATAAAAGAATGTAAGACTGACCCTTCAAGTACTAAAGAAAGTGCTGATGCAGGCGTAAATGAGATTCAAATTGAAATAAATGATTCATCTTCAAGTCATAACAATAATTTTGCAATCTCACTAAAGTCAAAAAATGTAGATGTTGACAAACTACTTCCTATGGCAAAACAGTGGATAAAGGAACATAAAGAAAAGGCCTGGCAGGGCGTTTGACCATATGGTTATAATGGTTGATAATTCTCAAGTAATGCAAATGTTAGTGGATAAAATTGAAGAGATAGAAATAAGACTTCATAATTTAGAAAAATTTGCAATTAATTATGGTAATAATACCTGGTACTCTAAAGGTGATACTGAATGTCAGTAACTAATGTACTTGATGTAAAAGATCTTACAGTAAATTATGATAATCTTCCTGCAGTGGATAACATCAGTTTTGATGTAAAACAAGGTGATTGTTTAGGAATTATTGGACCTAATGGTGCTGGCAAGACTACATTATTTAGAGCAATCTTAGGATTACAGCCATATTCTGGCAACATCAAATTATTTGGATATGAAGATTCAAAGTATGATTCAATTGTTCCACTAATTGGTTATGTACCACAAAAAGTAACATTCGAACCAAATTTCCCTGCAACTGTTTATGATGTTGTCTCAATGGGATTAATTTCTGACAAACGTATAGTACAGGGAGTAAAACTAATTCAACAATGTGATTGTTGCTGGAACAGAATATACCAATCAATAGAAAAGAACGATGATAAAATAACTCAAGCTCTACATACTGTAGGATTAGAATCTCTCAGGAATAGAAGAATCGGTGAACTTTCAGGAGGAGAATTGCAACGTGTCTTCATTGCAAAAGCCTTAGTAAAAGATCCTTTGTTGTTGATTCTAGACGAACCTGTTGCTAGTGTTGACGTTGAATCACAAACAAAATTCTATAATGTTATTAAAACAATCAATGAACAAAATAACATAACTATAATCTGGTCTTCGCATGACCTTGATGCAATTTCAAAATATGCAAACAGAGTTGCATGCATGAACAAGAAAATCTTTTTCCATGGAGAAAAAGAAAAATTCTTTTCAGACAAAGAACTTCTTAAAATGTACACTGAATCATCAATGCAAATGCACATGCATAATCATGAGCATTAATGAATAGGATGAAAAAATGATTCTTGAAGCTCTCTCTTATGGATTTATGCAAAAAGCACTGATTGCAGGTATTGCAGTTGGTTTGATTTGTTCATTTATGGGAACCTTTCTAGTGCTACGACGTTATTCTTTATTTGGTGATGGGATTGCACATGTTGCCTTTGGCGGTATCTCGGTTGGTTTATTCTTAGGAGTTTTTCCATTATGGACCGCGTTTATCGTATCAATATTTGGTGGACTGGGACTACAAAAATTAAGACAAAGTACCAAAATATCCGGTGATTCTGCAGTTGCTGTAGTCTTGGTTTCTGGATTAGCCGTAGGTGTGATTCTCGTGAGTTCTTCTGGTGGATTTTCAGTGGATCTCTTTAGCTTTTTGTTTGGAAGTATTCTTTTGATAAGTCAGGAAGATACTATAATGATTCTTGCTCTTAGTGCAGGAATCATTGCTACACTAACCATTTTACAAAAACAATTTCTTCATCTAACTTTCAACGAAGAACAAGCCAAACTTGCAGGTATGAGAACAACTTTGTTAAATTACGCTTTTGTTGTTCTTGCATCTATTACAGTTGTAACTTCTATGAGGCTAGTTGGAATACTGTTAATCTCTGCACTTATTGTAATTCCAAATATTACCGCAATGCAGTTTGGTAAGGGATTTAAAAAAACAGTTTTCATATCAATGAGTATTTCAGTTATCTCTGTAGTTAGTGGCATACTTGTATCTTATTTCCTCAACGTTGCACCATCAGGAACTATAGTTGTTATAGCAGTTGGAATTCTAGTAGGTACTCTTCTTTTAAAATCTACAGGCTTACTGGGAAAAATTGACATTAAGAATCCATCAAAATTAACACATAACAGCTAGGATGAAAATAATTTGAATGGTTCACTTTTAGATCTTGCAATGAAAAATTTTGAGAATGAAAATTTTACAAAAGCAATACAACAGTTTGAAAAAATTATAAAATTGGATCCAGATAATCTTGTAGCAATCATTAACAAATCATCATGTCTTGCAGAGATTGGAAAATATGATGAGTCTATAGACCAACTAGAAATTTTTCTTAAGAAAAATCCAAATGATTTTGATGCATTATACAATAAAGCAACAACACTGTACGATATGGATCGACATGAGGAAGCATTAGTTACATTTGACATTGCATTGAAAATAAATCCAAAAAGTTCTAAAGCACTTTGTAACAAGGCAAATGTCCTTGTTGCATTAGGACGACATGATGATGCATTATCTGTGTATAATCGTGCCTTACAAATAGACCCGAAAGATATTGAAATTTTAAATAATGTTGGGATTGTGTATGCAGGACAAAAACAACATGAAAAGGCAATAAAATACTTTGAGTCTGCTATTGACAAGAAAAAAGATGATATTGATTCACTAAGTAATCTTGGTAATTCTTTGTTAGAAATTGAAAAATACAAGTTAGCATACGAGTGTTTTAGACAAGTAGTAAAATTAGATCCAACAGACTTTGATGCAACTTTTCGTCTAGGTATTACCTGTAACAATCTGAAGATGCCCGCCAAAGCATTGATCTATTTTAACAAACTACTTAGTCGTGATAAAAACAATGTTGATGTACTAATCAACAAAGGATACTCATTACATCTTATGGGGAAATATGGACGTGCTATACTTTGTTACAAACAAGTTTTAAAACAAGATCCAGATGAGATCAATGCAATATACTACATGTCTAAATCAACTGCAAGACAAAATGATGCAAAACAAACATGTGAGCTGATTTCTAAACTATTGAAGTTACAATTCATAAATGATCTTGACCATGACCATGACCATGACCATAACCATGACCATGACCATAACCATAAACAGGTACACTTGATAGAAAAAATTCAAAAAGATTCTGACTTTAAACGAATGAGAACAAATGCCAATTTCTTATTCCTTCTGAAACATAACTAGAATTCTGAAAATTTCCTCCTATTTTCTAATCACGTCTACTGAAATTGTTAAAACAGCTGGTTTTTCACCTAAAGCAGTATGATAAAGACTCCCTGTCCATTATGTGATAAACAAATGGATGAACATAACAAAAGTCAAATTGAAAAATGTTTATGGACATTTGTCCGAGAAGCAAGGAATCCAGTTGCATTTGCTGCTATTAATTCAAGAACATGTCCCGAATGTGAAAAAAAAATGTTAGATCATAACCCTTCTCAAGTAAATGAATGTGTGAAACAATTCATACTTGATGTTGAAAGTTTGGAAATCTAATTCATTAGATGCTTCTTTTTACAACAAAATCTAAAAGACTAACCATTTCTTTTTTATCATTTCCTGAATAACTATCAAGTGATTTTGTTGCCTTTGTAGCATACTGTAACGCTTTTTTACGAACTTCTTCCTCAATTCCTAAAGAACGAATTGTATTGACTGCAGTTTGAACATCTTTTTTTGCAGCCTTTGATTTACCAAAAACTTTTAGAATTTTCTTCTTGTCATTTCCTCTTGCTTTTCTAATTGCTAGTAGAATTGGAAGTGATTTTTTACCTTCTCTAATGTCATTTCCTACCGGTTTTTTTGTTACTTTACTATCTCCCATAATTCCAATTAAATCATCAGTAATCTGAAATGCTATTCCAAGATTACGTCCAAATGTTGATAGATTCTTTACATCTTTTTCTTTTCTTTTTGCACAAATTGCACCCATTGCACATGATACCTCAAAAAGTACTGCAGTTTTTTTCTCAATCATTTTGATGTATTCCTTTTCAGTTGGAATTCTTTTATTTTCTGCAAGTTTCACATCGTCAACTTGTCCTTCACAAATCTCTACACATGCTTTTGATAGTTTAGTAACTAATTGCGTAGTATGATTTGGAGAAAGTTTTGATTTTGATGAGATTGTATGGTATGCTTTAGAGTATAGAACGTCTCCAGCTAAAATTGCTAGCGGCATATCAAATTTATTGTGAGTAGTTGGAACACCATGTCTCATTTCGTCATTATCCATAATGTCGTCATGTACTAGTGTAAAATTATGAATCATCTCTACTGAACTTGCAGCAGCTATCGCATCTGCTTGTTTTCCTCCTAAAACCTTACAGCTTTTCAAGACCAGATATGGTCGTAATCTTTTACCACCATGGATTATGAGATGTGCAGCTGCATCGTACAGTTGTTTAGGATCTCCAGTCAATTCTTTTTTCAGGAATTTGTTTACAAATACAGCATTTTTCTTTATTGATTCTGATGGATTCAATTTACCAATCTCCAATTATTCTCAGGTATGTAATGTTTAATTGCTTTTTCATAATTTTGCATTAATTCATCTTTTGTCCAATCAGAAATCATTGAAGAAAATTTCTCTTTTGTTTCTGATTCACATTCTGCAAGATAGTATAATGCAATGACCATCCATGGGCAATAGATGTCTACGTTATTTTTGAGTTCTTGTTTTAATTCCTCAGGTGAAATCCATTTTATTGCAGAAATTTCATCTTTGATTAATGATGATTCTTCAAAATCATCAACAACACCCAACAGTGTTCCACAAACCTCATTTTCTGAACCTACATTTTTGTATGGAACATGATATTCAAACTTGTTTACATAATTCATTTTACATGTAATTCCAATTTCTTCAGGCATTCTACGTTCTGCAGATGATACGTATGTCTCTCCTTCTCTGGGATGACTTGCAACCGTTCCGTCCCAATCTCCAGGCCACAACATTTTTGAATCACTTCTTTTTGTTAGTAGTAATTTTCCGTCTTTGTTAAAAATTAATGCAGTAAATGCTCTGTGAAGTTTTCCATCTGGTAAATGACATTTCACCTTCTCTTCTTTTCCAATGGGATTGTCATTCCCATCAACTAAAATTACAAACTCATCCATGATTATTTCCTAAATAAGGTCCCTTCAAATCTCTTTCCTGAAACCGCATCCGTAATTCTTTTTGGTTTATTACCATTTACAAAAAATATTTTCAATCCTGCCTTTGCCATGTTATTTGCTTCCGTAATTTTTCTAGTCATTCCTCCAGTTACATCCATCTTGTTATTTTTAATTTCTGGTTTTTCTTTTTTGAAATCGTGAATTAATTTCTTTGTTTTCAAATCTGAATAAACTCCATCCACGTCAAGTACAAAAAGTGAAAGTCTTGGTTTTAGAATCTTTCCAATTGTAGTCATTATTACATCTCCTGATAAAATGTATGATTTTTTCTGACCAAACCATAACGCATCACCGAAAGTTATAGGTGTCAATCCTGATTTTGAAATATCATTTATTGTTAGGATTTTACTCTTGATTGCTTTATTTCCATTCATAAAATCTGTTGGTGGTAAACAGTACGAATTGATTCTATTTTTTAGCGCACTATCTAAAATTATTTTATTTAATTCAACCATTGAGTTTTTAACAATTGCAACTCCTTTTGGACTTGTTTTTGCAGGTTTTGTATGCATATCATATTTGACAGACCAATAATGTCCATACGAGCCTCCTCCATGTACAATTATTACAGGTTCTTTGATTTTTCCAATTTCTTTCAAGATTTTGTCTATGGTTTTTCTTCTTGGCGAAAGTGGTTTTTGCTTATTTGTTATAATAGAGCCTCCAAGTTTGATTAAGATCATATTTCTACATTAGTCCTAGGTGTTAAAAACCTGCATTCCTGTGTTTTGTATTGATACTTGATGAGTTTGATATTTTGTTGTGTTTACATATTCTGAAAGATCATTATCTTTTTCTGTTAATGCTATAATACATCCTCCATCACCTGCTCCCGTAATTTTTGCACCAAATGTTATTTTTTCAATCTCTTTTGTTATTGATAGTAATGTGTCATTAGAAACTCCAATTTGTTCTAAGTACATTTGATTTTGTGCCATACATTTTCCAATAGTTTCTAAATCATTATTTTTCATACTATCAAGTGCTTTTGTGATTAATCGCTCTTCTTCTGAACATAATTCTAAAAATACATTACTATTTTCTTCTTTGAATTTTTTTACTTGTTCAACTACCTTATCTGTTGCATGAACTTGTTCTGAATCAATTATCAAGAAATTTAATTCATTTTCTATATCTATCTTCGAGAATCCTTCTTTTTTTTGATACTCAATTATCCCTCCATGTACTGAGACTGTGCAATCTGCTCCCGATGAATTTGTAAATATTGTTTTTTCTGCTTGAATAGATAATTCTAATATTTCTTTTTCATCTGATTTATCAAATAAATTTAAAATTGATGCTGCTGCTGCAACACAACATGCGGATGATGAACCCAATCCTGCTCCAATTGGAATATCTGATTCAATTTTTATACTGATTCCTTTATCAAAATTATTTTTTGTTATTACTTGTTTTGCAATATAAAAAAATGGTCTAAATTTTTTTTCAACTTTATCTACATCTTGATCTTTTTGTATTGATGCTTGTCCTAGTGAAGAAGAGATTAGAATATTTTCTGTATTTGTTTTCTCAGATGTTACCGTTGCATATTTATCAATGGCGCCAAGAATTGCTCTATTTCCATGAACGACAAAATGTTCTCCAAAAAGAATAATTTTCCCAGGAGCTTTAGCTATTGAAGTCAAATAGTTATTTTGAAGAAAACTTCTATAATTCTTCTTCTATTTTGGTCTCAAAGTCGTCAATTTCATATTTCATGTCTTGATCCTCTTTGAGTTCACCTTTTTGAATTAAAATTTCTCTTGCTAGTAGCCAGTATATTGTTGCTAATGCTTTACGTCCTCTGTTATTTCCAGGAATTATCAAATCTAGGTTTGATGTAATATTATTTGTATTTGAAATACCGATAACTGGAATACCTGCATTTGTTGCCTCAATAATTGCTTGTCCATCCACTTCTGGATCTGAAACTATGATTAATTGAGGTTCTATGAAATACGGTAATGATGGATTTGTTAATGTTCCTGGCATGAATCTTCTAAGCATTTGTGTTGCTCCTGTTAATTCAACAAATTTCTCAATTGGGGTTGTTGCATATTCTTTTCCAGAACATACGATTACTTTTTTCATATCAAATCTAGTTGCAAATTTTGCTGCACTTTTGATTTTGGCTAATGTGATATCGATATCTATCATGTAAAGTCCCTCAGGACTTGCTGATGTGATAAATGGACGCATTGATTTGGTCTTCATGTCAGTTCCAACACGAATACCTGTTGCTAGAACTTTCTTCTTTAGATCAGTGGTTTCTGTTTGTTGGCTCATTGCGATTTTTAAAAGTCAATCATGCCATGTATTAAATCATGCTCTGAAATACGAATCAATTCATTCGCTTTTTCTACTCTTTCTCCTCCAACGATTCCAACTTTGAGTAGTTTTGAACCAGTTCCAATTCCAATGTGTGAAATATGTGAATCGCTAGATTCTCCTGAGCGATGTGATGTGATTAATTTTATATTATTTTCTCTGGCGACCTTAGCAAATTCTAATGCGTCGTATAGACTTCCTGCTTGATTTACCTTTAGAATTGCAGCATTACAAGATTTTACCTCTACTGCTTTTGTAAGAATTTTATTATTTGTTACAGTTAGATCATCTCCTGTAATCATTGAATTAGGGAATTTTTTTGTTATTTCTGCCATGTCATCAAATGCTTCTTCGTGTACTGCATCTTCTGCATAAATTAATTTATAATTTTCTATAATCTTTGATGCAAACTCAATCTGTTCACCTGAATCATTTTCAAAACCTGCACGGTCATAAACATATTTTTTCTTTTCTTCATTCCACTGTGTTGATGATGCAAAATCAACTCCTAATCCAACTTCTTTTCCAAGTGTAAATCCTAAATTCTCAATTGCTTTAACTGAAATATCTAATGCTTCTTCATTATTGAATTTTGGTGCCCATCCTCCTTCATCTCCACGTCCATTTGTAAAAGTTGGATCATTTTTCAGAATTAATTTTTTTAATTCTTTATGTACTTGAAGATTGGTATCAATTGATTCTCTAACAGTTTTTGCACCTATAGATGCAACTAAAATCTCTTGAATATCTGGAGTACCTGGTCCTGCATGTGCGCCGCCTCCTAGAATATTTCCTAATGGAAATGGGAATTTTAAATCATTTTCCCCACTAATCATTTGGAATAATTGTTTATTTTCTGCTTTTGCAGCTGATTCTGTTGCAGCAATTGTTATTGCAAAAGCACATGCTCCCCCAATCTTTGCATAATTATCTGTCTCATCTATAGAATGAATTGCATCATGTACTTGTTTTAGATCACTTGAATCAATTCCAATAAATTTATCTGAATTTTGATTTAGAAGTGATAAACTTTCTTCTGGACTGTTATTAGGAAAACTAACTGCTTCAAATTTACCTACACTGGCACCCGACGGTGCACAAACTCTTCCAAGATATTTTCCATCAGTTGTAATATCAACTTCAATTGTTTTACTGCCTCGACTGTTATACAGAACTCTACCAGAAATTGCGGTAATCTTTGACAATTTATTCTAGTTCGCTTTGCACTTCTTGATTTCTCTTATGCATTGCTTCATAAAATGGAATAACTTGTTGAATTGTTTCAACTGTTGTTAATAGCATACGTCTACAGCAATATCTTTCCATACCTAAATCATCAAGAACTTTCTTTGGATCTTCTCCGGTCTTGATTCTATTCTGATAATCTGAATATTTATCGGCAACTAATTTACCGCATGTAAAACATCTTACAGGTACTAACACACTTGAAAAAATCAATCAAGGATTATAAAAACCCTACAAGGATTTTTCTATGCGGGTATCGCCCAGCCTGGTCAAAGGCGCTAGCTTGAGGGGTTAGTCTCTTAGGAGTTCGTGGGTTCGAATCCCACTACCCGCATCGATTATTTTTTTGAGTTATTTTGTATATTTTTAATAAATTCTTGTCTTCTGATCTCTTCGGTAAGAACTAGTCTTGTATCTTCAACCAAAATTCTATTTACATCCAATTTCCTTCTAGATTCTTTAACGATCTTATCATATGTTGCAAATGGATACAAAATCAAATACAATTCTTCCATAATTCCAAAATAATTTTCAGCGTTTTTTGAATTACCTATTCTAATTTGATCAATCACCTGTCTCTTTAATTCTCCAATACAGTCAAGTAAACCAAGTATGTATGACTCACCTGATACCTTGATTGATTTGTATGATGGAATTTGTTTACCTTCAATTATTGATAATAATGCAACCGCTTCAACTAATTCTTGTTCTGGTGTTAAAATATATCTACTGAGATCTCCTACTGCTTTTTGTTTTAATTTGGCAAGACCTAATTTTGCTTTTTTAATTTTTATTTTCGCTGAACCTAAGTCATTTTTATGAATCGCAATTATTGCTTGACTACAATTTATTATAACTTCACGGTTATTTTTAATTAAGAATTCTCTTGATGAGTTTGTTTTTTCTAATTCTTTAGAAATCTGTGGAAGTGAAATTTTTACATTTTTTAATCCCATAGAATCAGAAACTGTTATTCTTAGTTAAAGGCGTTTGCAAAACCTCTTTATTGAAACCATTTCGAGTTGTTCTGTGGAAATAACTGTAGATCAAATGTATCAAATTGAAAATAAAGGTCATGATATGGGATTTTTAAAAAAATTTATGATGGAAAATGCAGGAGCTGTTGCTGTAAGAAGATTAATTGAAAAAATTGGTAATGTAGATTCAAAAAATATTTTAATTTTTGTTGGAATGGGAAATAATGGTGGCGATGGTCAAGTTATGGCTAGACATCTTGCAGGTCACAATGCAAACGTAACTGTAATTTTACTTGGAACTCCTGACAAAATTAAAACTGAAGAAAGCAGTTGGAATTGGTCATTGCTTGAAAAAATGCCTTCTGTTAAATTAATTACAGGTACTTCTACTAAATTTGATTTTAAACCAGATATTATAATTGATGGAATCCTAGGTACCGGAATTACAGGTGATATAAGAGAACCTTATGCATCTGCAATCAATTTCATTAATCAAACTGATTGTTACAAATTTGCAGTTGATGTTCCATCTGGAATGGATCCTCAGACAGGTGAAACTGCTTCACTATTCACTAAATGTGATATGACTGTAACTTTTCATAAAATGAAACAAGGAATCCCAAAAAGAAAAGATTTGACTGGAGATTTATTTGCTGAAAAAATAGGAATTCCGCCTGAAGCGGAGATAGATGTTTTGTGATAGTCCATCAAATTCCCGTAGGACCAATGCAAAATTTTTCTTATATTGTCGAAGATGAATCTACACACGAAGCAATTGTAATTGATCCATCTTGGGATTTAGACAAAATTATTTCTATAGTTGATGAACAAAACCTCCAACCAAAATATATTGTAAATACACATTGGCATGATGATCATACAAGAGGAAATGAGGAATTAGCAAAAATGTTGAGTGTAAAAATTGTACAACATGAAGCATCAACTTTGCAAAATGATATGACTGTGAAAAATGGTGATTCGATAAAATTTGGATGCTCAGAACTTGTCGTGTATCATACACCTGGTCATTCTAAAGATAGTATTTGTCTTGTAGGTGATGGAAAAATATTTTCAGGTGATACTCTCTTTGTTGGAAATTGTGGAAGAATTGATCTTCCTGGAGGTAGTGCAAATGAACTATATCATAGTTTATTTGATGTACTTCACACATTGGATGATAATCTTGTATTGTATCCTGGTCATGATTATGGTGGGGCTGTAACATCTACTATTGGAAATGAAAAAACTACAAATCCTGTAATGCAAAAGATGAATGAAGATTCTTTTGTAGATAGAATGGGTGGATAATGTGTCAATTACATGCCATGGAGATGTGGACAATGCAAAAAAAATCATTCAAGATCTTTCAAAAAAACGATTTACTTTTGGTTTAGTTGCATCATATAGTGAAACCTGTGAAATTCCTGGAATTACTATTGCAGGTGCTGACAAGGAATTTCTAAAATTTACTGCACCTGCAGATTCTGAATATATTGAATATGGAAAATGCATCTGTATACCTGGAATTCCTATATCTCCTGATGGAAAACCTACCCCTGCACTATTGACTCGTGTTTCATTAAATGCTGCAAAAATTCCACATTTTGTTGTAAACGCTGGAAGTAAAGTTGTTCCATCATTATGTTATTTTGATGCTGATATACTTCCAGGGAAAAATATTTCTGAATCTCCTGCAATGTCTATTCAACAAGTAAAATCTGCAATTGAATATGGAAAAAACCTGGGTAAAATCATGTCACAGAATACTGATTGTCTTGTAATTGGTGAGTGTATTCCTGGTGGAACTACCACCGCACTAACAGTTTTGCGAGCATTTGGATTGAAATGTAATGTAAGCTCTAGCATGCAGAATAATCCTTTAGATTTAAAAAATAAAATTGTATCAGATGCATTAAAACGAAAAAAATCTGATGATCCATTAGAAGTAATTGCAAATTTTGGTGATCCGATGATGCCAGTTTGTGCAGGTATGTTGTCATCTGCATCAAAATATTGTCATGTAATATTGGCAGGTGGTACACAGATGCTTGCTGTACTACAACTTGCAAAATACATTGGTTATGATGCAAAAAACTCTGCAATTGGCTGTACTTCTTACATAGTTGATGACTCTCAAGCAAAATTTCTTGAAACTTTAGAACAAATTGATAATCTTGCTGTACTTTCATGTGATCCTTGTTTACATAATTCTCAACATTTTGGATTTCGTTCTTATGCGGATGGTTTTGTTAAAGAAGGAGCAGGAGCCGGTGGTGCTATGATTGCATCTTTACTCAAAACAGAAAATTCTATAGAGAAATTATTTGCTTTGTTTGAGCAAGAATACAAAAGAATCTCTACTTGACAGTAACTGATTTTGCTAAATTTCTAGGATAATCCGGATCTGTGTCTTTTTCCAAAGCTGAATAGTATGTTAGTAATTGTATTGGAATGATCTCTGAAATTGGATATAGAATTTCATTAATTTTTGGGATTTTTATCCAATAATCATAAACGTCACTTTCGATATCTGAGACTCCGATAATTTTTGCTCCACGAGCTTTAATCTCTCGTGCACTTGTTAATGTGTCAGTATATGTTGAATCCTTTGGATTAATGACAATTACAAAAACGTCTGTATCCATTAATGCAAGAGGTCCATGTTTTAATTCTCCACCTGGTATTCCTTCTGCATGAATGTATGTCAATTCTTTTAATTTTAATGCTGATTCTATCGCAATTGGATAGTTTATTCCTCTGCCCAAAATGTAAACATCTGATACCTCTTTCAATTCTTTTGCAATTTCTTGAATTTTGACTGGATTTTCTAGAATTTCTGAAATTGATTTTGAAAACTCTTCAAAATTGATTGTAATATTTTCATTTAATTTCTGTACGATTTTGTATAATAGTAGTAGTTGTGCAGTAAAGCTCTTTGTTGCTGCAACTCCAATTTCTGGTCCACAATTCATTCCTAATACAACATCTCCTTTGCGTGTAAGTGATGATGTTAGTAAATTAACAATAGAAATAATTTTACAGTTACTTTTTTTTGCAATTCTCACTGCTTCTAAAACATCTGCACTTTCTCCACTTTGAGATATCGCAATTAAAACTGAATCCTCTTCAATTGTTTCTGGTGCAAATTGAAGCTCACTTGCTATGATTGGTTCTGATTTTATCTTTACATATTTTGATAAGATTTGTTTTGCAATTAATGCTGAAT
Source organism: Candidatus Nitrosopelagicus sp. (assembly GCA_028345965.1). Taxonomy (GTDB): domain Archaea; phylum Thermoproteota; class Nitrososphaeria; order Nitrososphaerales; family Nitrosopumilaceae; genus Nitrosopelagicus. The sequence continues at coordinate 908 of JAOMEP010000001.1, read as the reverse complement.
TGTAACTAGTTCCACTTCCGGTAATGTAGATATTTTTTGCATTTTTTATGTATTTGACTGCTTCTTCTATGCCTTCTACTGTTCTTTCTCCTGCATTAAAGATCAATTCTGGTTGTTCATAAATTTCTTTTAATGTGAAATGTGCATAATCACCTTTGTATGCATCTCCGAATTCTTTTGAAACTTTTGTTATTTCATGTTTAACTTTTTCACCATTAAAATCTAATATTTGAAATTTTTTATTCTCTAAAATTACAAAATTTCCACTTTTCATGTATATTGCATTATCTGTATATTCGATAAATCCTAACACATCGCTTGATAAGAAAATATTTTCTTGTCCAACTCCAATTATTAATGGTTCATGAAATCTGGCTGCTGCAAGTTGACCATTTTCAAACATTGCTACAAATGCGTAATGACCTTTTATCTCTGAAACTGTTTTCATGATTGTATCTTTAACATTTTTTGTAGATTCGTAATTTTTTTGAAGTAAGTTTGCGATTATTTCACTATCTGTCTCACTTTTGAAACTATATCCATCATCCTCTAATTGTTTTTTTAGTTCTTCAAAATTTTCTATTATTCCATTATGCACTATTGCAATTTTTCCAGAATTACTTGGGTGTGGGTGTGCATTAAGATCTGTAACTTTTCCATGAGTGGCCCATCTAGTATGTCCTATGCCTGTTTTGCCTGGTAATGTGTCTAGTTGAAATTTAGAATTTACTTCACTTACTTTACCGATTCCTTTTTTTAATTCAATCTGATTTTCTGATTCTGTTGCAACTCCTACGCTATCATATCCTCTATACTCCATTCTTTTCAATCCCTTTACAATAATTGGAGCTGCAATTTCATTTCCAGAAAAGCCGATAATTGAACACATTGTAATTATGTTTGAAAAT